>DXIW01000053.1 GCA_019112625.1 Candidatus Acutalibacter stercorigallinarum
AAGCTGCCCAGCAGGAGCTGCGGCAAAGTCTTGGCGGGAGTTTTCTCATTGGCTTTGACTACACGGAAAACAACCCCTATTTGAAGGTGGAAAGCGTGGATGGCGGAACGCTGATTTATTCCACTCAGCAAATCCGCCCGGAGCTGGTAGAGCAAATCCGGGAAATTGAGGGGATCAAGGAATGCAGCGCAACCGTGGAGGGGCTGGCGGCGTTCCCCTCTCTGGAACTGTTTACCGGCAATATCCCCATTGAGGAAGAATTTCGCGCATCCTCAAAAATTTTAAGCGCATGGAAAAGCGAGGAGCTTACTCGTTTTACTTCCGGGCAGCTTACGCTGACAGAAGGGCGGCATATCCTGCCGGACGACAAAAACAAGGGGCTTATCAGCAAGGATCTGGCTGAAAAAAACGGCCTGAAAATTGGCGATAAAATCCAAACGGACAAAGGCGTGGAGATTGAAATTGTGGGCCTGTTTTCTCCAAAAGAAATCGAAGGTATCAACGATCAGGTAACAACCTACGATAAAATACAAAATCTCATTATCACTGATCTCGCCACTTTAGTGGCTTATGAAAACGGCCCTGCAATCCAAGGATTTAATGAGCTGACCGTATCAGTAGACGATCCGCAGAACATGGAGGAAATTATTTCTAAAGTAAAGGGTATCTCCGGTGTGGACTGGAAGGGATTCTCTTTTCTGCTTGACAACGAGGACTATGAGAACGCCGCGTCCTCCTTAGAACAATTATCGGAGCTGGTAGCCACTATTTTGATTGTCGCGCTGATTGTAAGCATTGCCATCCTTTCGCTCATTCTTACCATGTGGGCCAGAACCCGAATCCACGAAACCGGCGTGCTGCTCTCTGTTGGGATCAGCAAGCTGTCGATTTTAGGACAGTATATTGCCGAGGTTTTACTCATAGCAGTGCTGGCGTTTTCCCTTTCTTATTTCTCTGCCAGCGCCATTGCAGGCCAGATGGGAAACGTCCTGCAATCCGGGCAGGCGGTAACAGAGGTGCAGCAGGAGAACGGCTTATCTGCCGGAAGCCGTGGCGAAGCCGGAACAGACGCAGAAGATCAGAAAATAGAACCCCCTAAATTACAGGTTCGCGTACAGTTTGAGGAAATGGGGCTCCTATTCCTGCTTGGGATCGGAATTGTAACGGTATCCGCTGGATTTTCCTCGATTTCCGTCATGCGGCTGAAACCGCGAGAGATTTTATCAAAAATGAGCTGAGAAAGGCGGTAACGATATGAAAAAAGTATGGAAATTGTTTCCTATATTCTTTCTTCTGGTACTGTTGTTCACTGGGTGTACCCCGAAGGAGAACAAAGGGGACGAAACGCAGGAGCAGTCTGGTGCGCCCATGATAGATTATGAGGTGCCGGATAAAGTAAAGGACTATGACTTCAACTATGAATTTGTACCGGAAGGTGAATAGGAGGTAGCTATATGGGAACTTTGGAATTACAAAACTTGACCTATTCTTATGATAAAAAGAAAAAGGTACTCAGAGGAATTGACGCGCGGATGGAGGCTGGAAAGATATATGCCATTCTCGGCCCCTCCGGCTGTGGCAAGACAACGCTCCTTTCCCTGTTGGGCGGTCTGGACAGTCCCACAAGCGGGGCTATCCTGTTTGAAGGGAAGGATGTTGCACAGACCGGATTAGCAGGACACCGGAAAAAGAATGTTTCGTTTATCTTTCAGAGCTACAACCTGATTGATTATATGACTCCGCAGGAGAATGTCCGGCTGATTTCCAAAAAACCAGCATTTCCGTTTCTGGAACGGCTGGGGTTGACGAAGGAAGAAACAAGACGAAACGTGTTGAAGCTTTCCGGCGGTCAGCAACAACGTGTAGCCATTGCGCGGGCACTGGCCAGCGAGGCTCCAGTGATTTTGGCGGACGAGCCTACTGGCAATCTGGACGAAGAAACCGCTCAGGATATTACAGAAATCCTGAAAGAAAGCGCACATCAGATGAATAAATGCGTGGTAGTAGTCACCCACTCAAACGAGCTGGCAAAACAGGCGGATGTGGTGTTCCGGCTGAAAAAAGGCGAACTACATATAGAGCAAAGCGGGAAATCTTCATAAATTATTTTTCAAGGCAAGACTACTACTTGCCAAAATGGGCCAGTCTGCCTTATGCGGATTGGCCCATTTTGTATGAGGAGGAAAATTATATGTGCAGCTCCTAACCAGCATTTAGATAGACTCACCCATTCAAAAATTTTTCTCAAAATATTTTTCAAAAACTTTCCGGTTTTCACCCCTGAGATGTGTTCTGGTTATGTGAGGAGGCGAAAAAGAACCAGCTCAAATCTGCAAAAAGGAGGGATGCGGCATGATGTCTCCCTCTGATGAAGAACGGATCGTCGCCATGGTAGATTCCTTCACCAAGACGGTGGCCCGGAATTTCAGCAGAAATCTCAAACGGGCAAAGGCCAACACGGAGAAGCACTACTCTGACGAGCCAGTAGACTATCTTCTTGAAACTTTAAGCCACGACGACAGGTATCCGTCCGACCATTTTGTGCTTTATGCGGACGAGCTATCCTGCGTGGTTCGCAGCGAAACTTTATATAAAGCACTCTGCTCCCTGCCGGAGAAGCAACGGAAGGTCTTACTGTTTGACTTCTGGTATGCTTGGACGGATGGGGAAATTGCAGCCAGAATGGAGGTGACGACCCGCACTGTCTACAATCTGAGGCAGCGCGCCTTTAAGGCAATCAGAACTTTCTATGAGCGCAAACGCTCAGAGCCATGAATTAACCTATGACCTAATCAAGCGAGCGGTTCACGGCGACCAGCAGGCAATCGAAGCATATCTCCTGCACTATGATGCTTACATCAATTCTCTGGTGGCGTATGACGAAGTCGGCCCGGATAGCCGGATATAAGTCGAACGTAAGTGAGACTTAACTCGTAGCCTCCGGCTTGCTACCAACTTTTTGCAGATAAGGGCAAGGGCGCAGCTTTTTTTTACCCAGCGGCACACGCTTTTACCTTGTGCGAAACGGGTGTGTGAAATGACGCTTGGTTTGCAGTCACCCCCTTAAAATCCCGGAGCGCCCTTTGCGGAGGGATTTTCCTGTCCCTACGAGTTATCCTCGCTCCTGCTCGGTTAACTCGGCAAGAACCGCTTGGGAGTTTGCAAAACTCCCATTTTGCTCTACAAAACCGCGGTTCTTGCGGCTTACTCCCATCCATCCCTTAAAATCCCGGAGCGTCCCCCAGCGGAGGGATTTTCCTGTCCAATCCGGTTACGGATTTTCTGCCCCCACGAGTTATCCTCGCTTCCGCTCGGCTAACTCGCGGCCTGCAGGCAAACCTCCAAAAATCCTCAAAAAAATAGTTGTTTCTCACGAATTTGCAAGAAGTTTGATAACGGATTGACAAACGCTCCCTTTCGTGGTACTCTTTAGATAGTTTAAGACTTAAACAAAAGTCTTGAACAAAACGGAAACGGGACTTCCCGCGAAAACAAGTGGAGCGTGACAGCATGCAATTCAAGTACCGCTGGTGGGGCAAGGGCGACCTGGACGCTTCCATCGGCATTTTTTTCGACGGCTTTTCCAAGATCCTGTCCGCCACGGGCATCATGCTGCTGGTGTTCGGCATGCCGGCGGACATCGTGCTGGGGAAGATCGTCCCCGGGGTGGGGCTGGCCATCTTCGCCGGGAACCTGTGGTATTTTTACGAGGCCTGGGCCCTGGCCCGCCAGGAGCGGCGCCAGGACGTGACCGCCCAGCCCTTCGGCATCGGTGCCTCCCAGCTGACGGGCTGGCTGTACCTGATCATGGGCCCTGTCTACTGGCAGACCGGCGACGCGGAGCTGGCCTTCCAGGTGGGGCTGGCCGCCTCCCTCATCGGCGGCATGATCGAGGTGCTGGGCGGCTTTATCGGCCGGTGGATCGTGAAGGTGGTGCCCCACAGCGCCCTCATGGGCAACATGGCCTCCTCGGCGCTGGTGTGGCTGTCCTTTGTGGGTATCGCCATGGTGTTCGACAAGCCCGTCTACGCCCTGCTGCCCTTCTGCATGGTCATCATCGACTACCTGGGCAAGGCGGACCGGCGCTTCCAAAAGCTCCCCACCGGGGTCATCGCCGTGGTGCTGGGGGCGGTCATCGCCTGGAGCTGCGGGTACCTCACCTGGGACAACTTCACCGCCTCCTTCCAGGACCTGGGATTTTACCCGCCCACCTTCTGCGGCGGGGACATCCTCCAGGGCATCCGGGGGATCGTCCCCTTCCTGCCGGTGATCATCCCCCTGCAGATCAACAACTTCCTGTCCACCCTCCAGGGCATCGAGGCCGCCAAGGCCGTGGGGGACAGCTACCCCGAGCGCCGCTCCATGGTGATGGACGGCTGCTCCACCATGCTGGGTTCCCTCTTCGGCAACCCGTTCCCCACCACTGTGTACTTCGGCCACCCGGGCTGGAAGGAGCTGGGGGCCCGGGCGGGCTTTTCCCTGGTGAACGCCGGGGCCTACCTGCTCATCTGCATGACCGGCCTCACCGGGGTGCTCATGGCCCTCATCCCCACCGAGGCGGTGATGGTGCTGCTGGTGTTCGTGGGATTTTCCGTTACGGCGGCCACCTTCCAGGAGCTGGACAAAAAGTACGTGAACGTGGTGCTCCTCTCCCTGGTGCCCATCCTGTTCCAATATATCCAGACCCAGATCAGCTCCTCGGTCCAGGCGGCGGGCACCACGGTAGACGCCCTCACCGCCGCCCAGTTCGCAGAGTATTCTGTGCCCATCGACGGCATCAACTGGCTGGGCAACGGGGCGTTCCTCTCCAGCCTGCTGCTGGCGGGGCTGCTGGCCTATGTGGTGGATAAAAAGTACTTCCGCGCGGCGGCCTTTGCCGGGGCCCTGGCGTTCTCGTCCTTCATCGGCATGATCCACGCCCCCACCGTGGCCCTGTTCCCCCCCCCCGGAGGGCGTGCCCTTCGGCGTGGTCTACCTGGCGGCGGCAGCCTGGCTGCTGCCAAGGGGCGGCTCTTCCGGCAGGGCGAGGGAGAGGACGGGCCCCCCGCCCCCCTGGGGCAGGAATAACGGCGGCTGTGCCCTTCGGGGCTTCGCATAGATTGATCGGTATCAAGGAGGAAGAAAAATGACGGACAGCGTAAAGATCCCGCTGTTCAAAAAAGCGGACTTGGACGCTTCCATCGGCGTGTTCTTCGATGGGTTTTCCAAGGTGATTGTGGCCGTGGCTATCCTGCTGGGCACCTTCAGCCTGGACGGCGGCACGGTGTTTGGCACCATGATGCCCGGCGTGCTGGTGACGGTCCTGGTGATGAACGGCGGCCTGTGGCTGTACTACCGGCACATCGCCAAGACCCGGGGCGACCGGGATCTGACCGCCGTGCCCGCGGGCCTGCAGGCAGGGCGTATGTTCATCTGGCTGTACTCCATCATGCTGCCGGTGTTCAGCACCACCGGCGACGCGGAGCTGGCCTTCCGGGTGGGTGTGCTGGCCCACTTCATCGGCGGGGCCGTGTTCATCATCGGGGCCTTTGTGGTGCCGCTGATCCTGCGCATCGTCCCGGCCGGGGCCCTGTTCGGCTCCCTGGCTGGGGGCGCCATGGCCTTCCTGGTCCTCCAGTCCATGGACGGCACCCTGAAGATGCCCCTGGTGGGCTGGCTGTCCCTCATCGTGCTGTTCGTCATCTACCTGGGCAAGGTGAACACCAAGCTGCCCGCCGCCCTCATCGCCATCGTGGTGGGCGCCGGCATCGCCTGGGTCACCGGGGTGATGAGCTTCTCCACCGTCACCGAGTCCCTGCAGAACGTGGGCTTCTACCTGCCCAAGGTGACCTTCGGCATCTTCTCCGGCGAGGTCATCTCCCAGACCCTGCCCTTTCTGCCCATCATCATCGTGTTCTCCTTAAACGAGGTCATCACCGGCATCCAGGCGGTGGAGCAGGCCAAGGAGTGCGGCGACACCTTCTTCACCACCACCAAGCCCCTGGTGCTCTGCGGCGCGGCCTCCATGGTGGGGGCCCTGTTCGGCAACCCCCTGGCCGTGGGCCTGTACTGGGGCTACCCCGGCTGGAAGAAGATGGGCTCCGGCACCGGCTACCACCTGGGCATTGTGGGCCTGTACGCCCTGGTGGGCCTCACCGGCCTGTCCGCCATCATCACCGCCTTTATCCTCGAGGCCGTGGTGCTGCCCATCCCGGTGTTCGTGGGCATCTCCAGCTACTCCCAGGCCTTCGAGGTGGTCTCGAAAAAGTATTACCCCGCCGTCATCATGGCCTCCCTGCCCGTGGTCATGGACTTCATCATGGACAACGTGGCCGAGGGCAAGCTGGAGGGCTTCTGGGCCTTCGACCCCGGCTCCGCCTTTGTGGGGCTGCTGGTGGGCTGCGTGTTCGTGTTCATCATCGACAACGCCTGGCTGAAGGCCGCCGTCACCAACGTGGTGGCCCTGGGCCTGACGGGCATCGGCATGATCCACTCCCAGGGCCTTCTGTTTACCGGCACCTACGCCCCGGACCTGGGCTTTGTGGCGGCCTACTGCGTGCTGCCCGGCCTGGTGCGCACCCCCATGACGGAGCAGCGCTTCCAGGAGGCCGAGGACCCCGCCGCCCTGGAGGAGGAGTACGCCTCCCTGTACCCCCTGCACAAGATGGGCAAGGTGGTGGACATGGCCAACGCCGTCCGGTTCCTGTCCTGCAGTGAGGACAGCGGCTTTATCACCGGCGAGATCATGAACGTCTGCGGCGGCAGCCTGATCTGAAGGAGGACAGTATGGCGACCTCTCTCTTTAAAATGCCCTTCGACGTGGACCGCCTGCGCCTGACCCGGGTGTACGAGAGCCCGGAGCTCTCCCACTGCCAGGCGGAGACCATGTCCTGCGACAAGATCAAGGCAATCTACGGCGACCTGAAGTTTTTGGAGCTCCACCAGGACCGGCCCTGTACCTACACCTCCCTGGTGACCTCCATCGACGGGCGCATCGCCTTTACCGACGCCCCCCAGGGGCCCCTCATCGCCAAAAAGAACAAGTACGACCCCGCCGGCGCCGACGCCGACTGGTTCATCCTCAACATGCTCCGGGCCGTCTCCGACGGCGTCATGCTGGGGGCCGGCACCATGAACGCCGAGGCCGACTACACCTGCCACGTGTTCGACCAGGACATGGAGGACATGCGGGTGGAAAACGGCAAGCCCCCTGTGCCCTGGAACATCGTCACCTCCCTGGACGCCGCGGACATCCCCTTCGGCCATGTCCTCTTTAACACCCCCGAGGTGCCGGTGATGATCTCCACCTCCCGCAAGGGCCTGGCCCTGGTGCGGGAGAACCTGGGGGACGCCGCCTGCTGCGTGGAGGTCCCCGGCCGGGAGGCCGTCACCGATGAGCTCATCGCCGGGATGCAGGCCGCCCAGGGCAAGGTGCTGGCCATCGGCACCGGCGATACCGCCCCCGACGCCCAAACGGCCCTGTATGTGCTGAAGCGGTTCGGTATCCACCGGCTCCTGGTGGAGACTCCCTCCTACATGCACTACCTGGTAAGCCAGAAGCTGATGGACGAGCTGTTCTTCAACTACTCCTGCATCTACGTGGGGGGCCAGGCCCTCACCATCGGCAAATTCGGCCGGGAATTCACCAGTGAGGACCACCCCCACACCCGGATGCTCTCCATCCACACCCACAGCGATCACTTCTTTTACCTTCGCCACAAGCTCCTCTACGACTAAGTGCTGAAGTCTGAGCTTCGACGGGCGAGATCCATCCGAAAAGGGGCTGCCGCGGCGCGGCAGCCCCTCTGGTTCCCCGGCCTCAGCCGGCGGCCTCCCCCTGGTTTGCCAGCTCCTGGAAAAACTGGCAGGCAGCCTGGCGGGCGGCCCCTAAAATGGCCCCGCTCTTCCCCAGGCGGGACAGCTCCACCTTCTCGGTGTGGGTGATGGGCAGCACCATCTTCCGCATCAGCTCCGGCAGGTAGTAGGGCAGGGCGGAGAGCAGCTCCGAGCTGATCACCACCGCCTGGCAGTCGAAGATGAAGATGATGTTGGTGAGCCCCACCGCCAGGTAGGTGAGGAACCGGTCCATCACCTGCTTGGCCAGGGGGTCCTGGCGGCGGATGAGGTCCACCAGCTCCTCCAGGGAGGAGACGGGCCCGGGCAGCACGGCGTTGGCGTAGGCCAGCACGGCGCTGTCCGAGCAGTACTGCTCCCAGCAGCCGTACTTGCCGCAGGAGCACTGCGCCGGCTCGTCGAAGTTGATGGTGTGGTGGCCGATGGCGTTGGCAAAGCCGTGAAAGCCCCGCAGCACCTCCCCGCCGGTGATGAGCCCCGCGGAGATGGACTCCCCAATGTTCACCACCGCCAGGCTCTGGAGGGCCGGGCCCGTCCCGGCGCCCATCAGCTCCCGCTGGGCCAGGGCGGCCAGGTTGCCGTCGTTGTCGATGGCCACCGGCACCCCGTACCGCTCCTCCAGCAGGGAGCGCAGGTCCACGTTGCGCCAGCCCAGCCGGGGGATGAACCGGATGAGCCCGGAGAGGTCCACCACCCCGTGGACGGCGACCCCCACCCCCACCAGGCCGTAGCGGCTGGGGGGCATGTGCTTCAGCAAACGGTCCACCCCCTGGCACAGCTGGCTGTACACCTGGGGAAAGTCCGGATCCTGGATGGAGAATTGCTCCCGGGCCAGCACCTTCTCCCCGGACAGGTCGGTGAGGATGGCCCGCACCCGGCGGATGTCCAGGTCCAGGGCCACGGTGCAGCCCGCCTCCTCCCGGGGCTTTAAGAGGATGGGCTTTCTTCCGCCCTCCGACCGGCCCAGCTCCGTCTCCCGCAGCAAGCCGGCGTCCAGCCACTCCTTTACGATGGTGGAGACCGTGGCCTTGTTCAGGCCCGTGCGGCGGCAGATGTCCGCCCGGCTGATGGGCCAGTGCCGCAGCACCAGGCCCATGATCTCCCACCGGTTGGAGGCACGGATGTCTTTTGTCTGGGTTATCTTCATCAACGCTCGCCCTTTTCTTCTCTGGGTGCTACCCATTCCTGTTAGAAAGTATTATACTATATTACGACAAAAAAGCATAGTCAAAAGTTCCGGGGCCCGGGAAAAGCCCCGGAGCGGAAAAGGAGGTTTTCCCCATGCCCTGTATCCAGATCAAGACCAACGTATCCGTTTCGGAGGAGGCCGCCCAGGCGGTGAAAAGCCAGCTGGGGCAGATCATCACCTGCCTGCCGGAAAAAACCGAGGACTGGCTGATGATCACCCTGGAGGACGGCTGCCGCATGTGGTTCCGGGGGGAGAAGGACAAGCCCATGGCCATCGTAGAGGTAAAGGTGTTCGGCGATTCCGTGGACCGGGCCGCCTCGGAGCGGATGACCCGGGAGGTCTGCGGCCTCTTCCAGCAGCAGCTGGGAGTGGACCCCAGGGACCTGTACGTCCGCTATCTCGCCACCCCGGACTGGGGCTGGAACGGCGGGAATTTCTGAACAGCCAAGGGCGTTCCGCTGGGAACGCCCTTTCCGTTTTTCTCTATTCTTTTCGCAGCTCACAGCTACCCAAACAAAATCCCGGAGCGCCCCTCAGCGGAGGGATTTTCTTGTCTTGCGGGGTCACACGTCCGAGCAAGTGTTTGTACCCACAACCACCTGCTCGTGGTCGCAGCAATTAAAATCCCGGCGGGCGAAGCCCAGAGGGATTTTCCCGTCTGGTCTGGCCACAGACTAAAATCCCGGAACGGCGTGTCCCCTCTTCCAGCGAGCCGCAAGAACCGCGGTTTCGCGTAGCGAAATGGGAGTTTTTCAAACTCCCAAGCGGTTCTTGGCCGAGTAAGTTGCACGCAGTGCAACTTGACTCGTGGTCACGGACTGAGGCGGACTTCCATGCCGTCCGCCGGCTCCCCGGCGGAGAGGGAGGTGATTACCGGGTAGGGCAGCTCCTCAATCTCGTACACCACGGTGTGGTTTTCGTCGTCGGGCCGCTGGCCGGTGACCACCCACTCCCGCAGGATATACCGCTTGCCCCAGGGGCCGTCCTCCTGCTCCACGTAGTAGAGGCGGTAGCCCCCGTCGTCGTTGACATATAAGGCCTCGTTGGGCACCACCATCCAGTCGATAGGCGCCAGGGTGACCAGGGGCAGCCGCTCCACATAGCCGGTCTGGCTGTAGACGGTGGCGGCCACCACCACCAGCAGGAACACCACGCCCAGACAGAGGGCGGTCAGCCTGCGCAGCCGGGTGCTTTTCTTTTCGTCCATAGGTCCCCCTCCTTTATGCCTTCACGCCGGACAGGGCGATGCCTTCGGCCAGGTAGTCCTGGCCCAGGAAGAACACCAGCAGCGCCGGGATGAGATAGAACACGGACACGGCGAAGAACATCCCCGGGTCGCCGGAGACCACGGTCCCCAGGTACACGGACAGGGGGTTGTCGAAGGTCTCCTTTAAGAACACCACCGCCTGGTCTACGATGTTCCAGTTGTCGGCGAAGAGCAGCACCGCCAGGGCGGCGATCACCGAGGTCAGGTTGGGCCGCACGATGTAGTGGAAAGCCTGGTACGCCCCCGCCCCGTCCAGCTGGGCAGCCTCTAAGCACTCCTTGGGGAAGTTCTTCAATTGCTGCCGCACCAGGAACACCCCCAGGGGGTGGAACATGGCGGGCAAAATAATCGCCAAATAGTTTTCTCTGATGCCCAGCCACCCGGCCACAATGAAGTTGGGCACCAGCAAAATCTGGGTGGGCATGAGCATGACGATGATGTACGCGAAGTAGATGGCCTCCTTGAACCGCCACCGCAGGTTCTCGATGCCGAAGGCGGCCAAGGGCGCCAAAATACACTGGCCGATGAGCACCGGCACCACCAGGAGCACCGAGTTCCAGAACATCCGCAGGTAGTCCGGGCTGGCCAGCAGCAGCTCCATATACTGGTCCAGGGTGGGCTGTTCGGGGATGAGCCCGAACCGCACGAAGTGGATGCCGCTGGAGATGAAGTCCCCGGAATTTGTCTCCGTGATCTCTGCCGTGTACCGGTCGGCGATCTCCACCCCGCTCATAAAGGAGCTGGCGATGGTGAACACAATGGGGAACACCGCCACCAGGGCGGCAAGCACCAGGAACGTGGTGGGTAAAATATGGCGTTTTGCCATGGCGTTTCCCTCCTCACTGGTAGGCGTCGGTGACGCGCTTCTGGGCGTAGAACACCAGGAGCAGCAGCGCCCCCAGCACCAAAAACAGGATATACGCCGCGCTGGACAGCTTCTGCATATTCAGGGAGATGAACTGGTTGTTCATGTAGTGCTGGAGCATATAGATATCCGGGCTGGGGTAGGCCCCGTAGAGCATATACACCTCTTTGTACACCTTGAAGTTGTTGACGATGCTCATGAGCAATACCACGAAGGTGGTGGGGGAGAGGTAGATCCAGGTCA
>DXIW01000054.1 GCA_019112625.1 Candidatus Acutalibacter stercorigallinarum
TGCAATTTGGCGGGGAGGGGGGTATAATAAATCGGTTTGAAAATGGACGGAAGGTGAGTGTATGGAATCGTATCGGTTTTTGCTGGATCTGGCGCTGATTTTGCTGACGACGAAGATCTTCGGGCTCATCACCCGGCGGCTGCAGCTGCCCCAGGTGGTGGGCGCGCTGCTGGCCGGGCTGGTGTTTGGGCCCGGGGTGCTGGGCATTTTGCAGCCCAGCGACTTTTTGAGCTCCCTGTCGGAGATCGGGGTCATTGTCATCATGTTCAGCGCGGGGATGACCACGGACATCCGGGAGCTGAAAAACGCGGGGAAGTCCGGGTTTTTGGTGGCCCTCATCGGGGTGCTGGTGCCTTTGGGCATGGGCACGGCGCTGGGGTTCCTGTTCGCGCCGGGGGAGAGCGGCCCCGGGGAGCTGCTGCAGCACGTATTCATCGGCACCATTCTGACGGCCACCTCGGTGTCCATCACTGTGGAGGCGCTGAAGGAGCTGGGGAAGCTGAACACCAAGGTGGGCAACACCATTTTGGCGGCGGCCCTCATCGACGACGTGCTGGGGCTCATCGTGCTGACGGTGGTGACCAGCCTGGCCGGGGAGAACGTGAACATCCTCATCGTGCTGCTGAAGATCTTGCTGTTCTTCGTGTTTGTGGCGGTGGTGGCCTTTGTGGGCATCAAGGGCTTTACCTGGTATGAGAACCGCTACAAGAAGAACCTGCACCGGTTCCCCCTGCTGGCCTTTGTGCTGTGCCTGGGTATGGCCTACATCGCCGAGCGGGTGTTCGGGGTGGCGGACATCATCGGCGCCTTCGCAGCGGGGGTCATCATCGCCAACACCCCCCGGGGGGCGTACATCGACTCGAAATTCCAGCCGTTGTCGTACCTGCTGCTGACGCCGGTATTTTTCGCCAGCATCGGGCTGAAGGTGTCGCTGCCCTCCATGACCTGGCAGATCGGGGTGTTTGCCCTGCTGCTGGTGGTGACGGCCATCCTCTCCAAGCTGGTGGGCTGCGGCCTGGGGGCCAAGGTGTGCGGCTTCGACTGGAGGGAGAGTCTGCAGGTGGGCCTGGGCATGGCCTGCCGGGGCGAGGTGGCGCTGATCGTGGCCAACAAGGGGGCTGCCATCGGGCTGATGCCCGAGGAGTACTTCGGGCCGGTGATCATCACGGTGGTGGTGTGCAGCGTGTTTACCCCCATCGCTTTGAAGCTCGCTTTCAAAAAGGACGATCAGGAAGCGCTGCCGGAGGAAGAGCAGCACCGCTCCTCCCTGGTCAACAACTATGAGATTGCCAGCGGGCTCACCACTATGACGGATGAGGAAGCCCGGGAGCTGTTTTTTGAGGAGGCCCAGAAGCTGGTGGCCGAAAAGGCGGCAGAGGACGCCAAGACCCAGCAGACAGCAGGCCCCAAAGAAAAGTAAAACCAAACCCAAGAGCTGTGTAAAAGGCGTGCCGCAGAGTATTCCCGCGGCACGCCTTTTTGCTCGGTTATTTGACAGAGTAAAATTTAGGGGCTGTTGCAATTGCGCAACAGCCCCTTTTCTCCTTTGATGGGGAAACACACCCAACAGTTTTTTGCCTCTGGCAAGCCGGTTAGGGCTTGCGGTTGTATTTGCCGGCCAGCTGCCCGCAGGCCGCCTTGATGTCCCTGCCGTGGGATACCCGCATTTTTACGGTGAGCCCCGCGTTTTCCAGCCGGTGCTTAAACAGCTCCATGGCCTGCCGGCTGGGCTTTCGGATGGAGCAGGAGCTGGTCTCGTTGTACTCCAGCACGTTGATCATCACGTTTTTCCCGGCGAACCATTTGGCCAGCTGGCGCACGTCGGCAGGCTTGTCGTTGATCCCTGGCAGCAGCAGGTAGGCGAATACCACCGTGCGGTTGTGCCGCTGGGAATAGGACAGGGCCGCCTCCACAATTTGGTGGATGTCGTACTTGCTCATGTGGGGCATCACCCGGTTGCGTTCCGCCTGGCTGGCGGCGTGGAGGGAGATGGTGAGCTGAATCTTCAGGTGCTCTTCCCGCAGCCTTTTCAGCTGCTCCACCGGGCCTACCGTAGAGACGGTAATGCCGTCTGTGGGGAAGTTCAGCCCATTCCGGTCCCGCAGGATGTGGATGGCCTGGATCAGATTGTCGTAGTTGAACAGGGGCTCCCCCATGCCCATAAAGACGATGCGGTTTACTTTCCGCCGGATGAGGACCACCTGCTGGACGATCTCCGAGGGGGTCAAGTTCCGGAAAAAGCCGTGCCTGCCGGACTCGCAGAAAATACAGCCCACCGGGCAGCCCACCTGGGTGCTGACACAGGCGGTCCCGCCGTCCCGGCGCTTGATGAATACCGTCTCAATACAGCGGCCGTCGGACAGCTCGTAGACGTATTTCTCGGTGTCCCGGCTTTTGTAGGTAGTCTTCACCTTGATGGTCTGTTTTTTGGGATCGGGCGCGCTCCGGTACAGGGAGGCGAACCAGGGCCGGGCGGCTTCCTCTCCCAGGGCTTCCGCGGCTTGCTGATAGGTGTAATTGTAGGGGTCTCTTTTGACCTCCTCCGCCGAACAGCGGGGGGCTTTTTGATTTTTCATCCGAAATTTCCTCCCTTGCAGCAGACGCTTAGCCTTTCAGCACGTCGGCGTTGTCTTTCAAATAGATGATCCCGGAGATCACGCTGAGGAGGGCGGTCACCCAGACCAGTACCTGGCCAATGGTGTTGCAGGCGCCCAGGGCAGCCGGATTCCAGGTGCACACGTACTGCATCAGCAGGATGAGGATGATGGCCACCATTTGGGACACCGTTTTGGCCTTGCCCCAGTTGTTGGCGGCGATGACCCGGCCCTGCTCCACCGCCAGGAGGCGGACGGAGGTGACGGCGAACTCCCGGAGCATGATGAGGATGACGCACACCGCGGAGGCCAGGTCCAGCCTGACCAGGCAGATGAGGGCGGACATCACCAGGATTTTATCGGCCAGGGGGTCCATGAGCTTGCCGAAGTTGGTGATGAGGTTGTCCCGGCGGGCGATTTTGCCGTCTAAGTGGTCGGTGTAGGAGGCGGCGCAGAACAGGATGAGGGCGAACAGGTACCGGTGGGGGACGAAGTCCGCCAAAAGGAAGAACACGAAGAAGGGCACCATGACGATGCGCAGGATGGTGAGCTTGTTGGGCAGGTTCATCTTCATGGGAGGCCTCCTTACACCAGGCGGCCGGTGAGGTCGCAGTCCATGCAGTCCTCCACCCGCACCTGGACGAAGGAGCCCAGGCGGGGGCGTTTGCCCCCGGTGGTGAAGAAGATCTTCCCGTCCACGTCGGGGGCGTCCCGCCAGGAGCGGCCGAACCAGCACTCCGCGTAGCGGTCGTAGCCCTCCACCAGCACCTCCAGGGTTTTGCCGATGAGCTCCATGCCCTGGCGCTCCATGATCTCCATCTGGCGGTCCATGATGAGCTCGGCCCGGTGGGCTTTCACTTCCTCGTCCAGCTGGCCGGGGAGCTCCGCGGCGGGGGTGCCCTCCTCCTGGGAGTAGGCGAAGCAGCCCAGGCGCTGGAATTTCACGTCTTTGACAAATTCGGCCAGTTCTGTGAAGTCCTCCTCAGTCTCCCCGGGGAAGCCGGTGATGAGGGTGGTGCGCAGCACCACGCCGGGGACCCGCTCCCGGATCTTATTCATCAGGGCGGTGAGGCTCTGCCGGTCGCCCCGGCGGTTCATGGCCTTGAGGATGGGGCCGGAGGCGTGCTGGAGGGGGAGGTCGATGTATTTGACGATCTTCTCCTCCCGGGCCATGGTGTCCAAGAGCTCGTCGGTGATGGAGTCGGGGTAGCAGTAGAGCACCCGCAGCCAGCGCAGGCCGTCGATGCGGCACAGGCGGGCCATGAGCTTGGCCAGGGAGTACTCCCCGTACAGGTCGATACCGTAGCGGGAGGTGTCCTGGGCGATGAGGACCAGCTCTTTGGCGCCGTTTGCCACCAGGCTTTTGCACTCCTCCTCGATGCTCTCCATGGTGCGGCTGCGGTAGCCGCCCCGGATGAGGGGGATGGCGCAGTAGGAGCAGCGGTTGTCGCAGCCCTCGGCGATCTTTACGTATGCGAAGTAGCTGGGGGTGGTGAGCTCCCGGTCGCCGCACAGGGGCATGCGGGACTTGTCCGGGAAGGACTCCACATAGGTGTTCTCCTCCATCATCTTGGTGAGGAGGGGGGCGATGTCCCCGTTGGCGCCAATGCCCAGGACGGCATCGGCCTCGGGGAGCTCTTGGTGCATCTCCTTCTGGTAGCGCTCGGACAGGCAGCCGGTGATGACCAGCTTTTTGATCTTGCCCTCTTTTTTGAGGGCGGCCAGCTCTAAAATCTCCTCGATGGATTCCCGCTTGGCGCTCTCGATGAAGCCGCAGGTGTTGACGATGGCGATGTCCGCCAGGGCGGCGTCGTCTACGGTAAGAAAGCCGGCGTTTTTCAGGGAGGCCATGAGCACCTCGCCGTCCACCTGGTTCTTCGCGCAGCCCAGGCTGACCATGCCTACTGTATATGCCATGTTGGTGTTCGCTCCTTATGTTGTAAAATCGCGTTTCCCGGCCAGGTACTGGCGCAGTTTGGGGAGATGGGGGGCGTCCAGGGCGGGGAACCAGCTGGGGGACAGATAGTTGCCGCTGCCCACTTTGGCCAGCCACTCCTCCAGGGGGAGGTATTGGGCGGCGTCGGTCTCGCCGGGCTGAAGGGTGAGCCGGGAGAGGGGGACGTCTTTGGTGACGGCGTACACGTCCAGGTGGGCGGTGGGGAGCAGCAGCCGGGCCAGCAGGGTCAGCTCCTCCGGCTGGGCGGGGATGCCGGTCTCCTCGAAAAGCTCCCGGCAGGCGGCGGTGGGGGGGGCCTCCCCCGCTTTGGCGCAGCCCCCGGGGACCTCCCAGAAGCCGGGGTATTTTGGTTTGCCGCCGGCCCGGCGGGTGAGGAGGACCTGGCCGTTGGCATCGAGGGGGACGATCTGTACCGCCAGGTGGTAGGTGTCCGGCGGGAGGGGGGCGCCCCGCTCTACGGTGCGGCCCAAAAAGTTGCGGTCTTTGTCGTAGAGATCCCACAGCTCGGGGGCGGGGCCCTCCATGGGGGGAAATTCCCGCCAGCCCTGGCAGTACCGCTCCAGGCGGCGGAAGAGCTCCTGTTTGTAGGCCGGTCTCCGGGCGGGGCAGAGGGTGCCCTGGGTGCCGGCCACCTGCTCCCAATCCTTACGGGGGAGCCAGCGGGCGGCGTCGGTCTCCCCGGGCTGGAAGCGGATGGCCGAGGCCTCCCCCTCCCAGGTGAGGGCGTAGATGTCGAAGTGGGTGTCGGTGCGGCAGTTTTCCTGGAGGAGCAGGGTCAGCTCCTCCGGCTGGGCGTGGATGCCCGTCTCCTCCCGGAGCTCCCGGAGGATCGCCTGAAGGGAGGTCTCCCCGGCCAGCACCGAGCCGCCGGTGTTCTCCCACCAGCCGGGGCAGAGGTCCTTCTCCTTTGCCCGGCGGGTGAGGAGCACCTCGCCCCTGTGGTTTACGATGACCACGATCACCGCGAGATGGTACTCCCCCGGGGCCAGGGGCAGGCCCCGCTGGTGGGTGCGGTGGAGGGGGTTGCGGTCTTTGTCGTAGAGGTCCCAGAGTTCTGCCATGGCGGTTCCTTTCGTGGGGGGTGAGGGGGAAAAGGAGGGCCCGCTCCGGCCGGGCTCCACCGGGGTGGAGGACGGCCGCCGCCCCCCGCGGGGGCGGGCCGGCGCGGAGCGCCGGGGGGAGCGGGCCCGGGTGCCTCCCCGTTTGCGTTACCTATTATTAAACCACAAAAGGGGGGCGAGCGCAAGGGCTTAGGCGTGGAGCAGCTCCGCGGCCTTTTGGGCGGCCAGGCGCACGTACTCCCCCAGGGGGAGCTCGTTGACGCCCATTACGGTGACAGAGCAGCGGTTGACGGGGATGAGGAGCTTCTGGGCGGGGCTTTCGGAGACGGCGGCGGCCATGGCGGGGGTGATCTCCCCCAGGAGGGCGTTGGCGGTGATGATGCCCATGGGGCCGCAGATCACGTCGGCATCCCGGCAGTTTATCACCACGGGGTTCTCCCCGGTGGCGGCGGCGTCGGCGCCGGCTTTGAGCATGGCGGCGGTGGCGGCGGAGTTGGCGCCGATGGCGATGATCTGGGCGGGGAGGGCGGAGGCTTTGAGCTGGGCCACCAGGGCGGCGCCCATTTTGCCCCCCTGGCCGTCGATGACGAGGATTTTTTTCTGCTGCATGGGGAAGGTCCTTTCTATAATGATACTATCACTCCCGGTAGTCCACCTCTGCGGTGCGGGTGACGGGGAAGGAGGCTGCCAGGAGGTCCTGGGCGGTCTGGCTGTCCGCGGTAAGTTCTTGGCCGTCGCAGCGCAGGGAGAGGTGCTCGGCGCCGGAGAAGGCCTGTATGGTGGCGGCCATGGCCTGGAGCAGGGGCTCGTCCACCGGGGAGGCGCCGGCCAGCTCTACGGTGAGGGTATCCCCTTCCTGGTGGGAGGAGACGTAGGAGGAGCCCTCCGGCGCGCCGCCCAGGTACACCATCTGGCGCACCAGGCCCTCCCAGGCGTAGGGGGTGTTGTGGACGGTGTACTCGACGAAGCCGCCCTCCTCGGGGACGTAGACGGACACGTCGGCGGGCTCGCGGGGGGCGGAGGAGACGGGCTGGCTCTCCACCGCGGCGGAGGGGGCGTAGGGGCGGCCGGTGAACCAGCCCTGCTCCACCCCCAGGTAGGCGGCCGCGGCCAGGACGATCAGCCCCAGGGCCACGAAGGGCACGGCGTTGTCCACGCCCTGCCAGAAGCGGCGGGAGCGCTGTTTTTTTTGGAAGTCCGGCTGCTCCGCCGCGGCGGCGAAGCGCTCCCAGGCCCGGGGAGCGGCCTCACCGGGCTGGACAGTGGCGAGGACGGCGGCGGCCTTTTCCCGGGGCATATCCAGCTTTTTGAGGGCGGCGGCCACCAGGGACTCCACCCGGGCGGGGGAGGAGCCGGTGACCTGGGCGGCCTGGGCGGCGGTCCAGCCACGGCAGACGCAGAGGTAGAGAGGGGTCTTATACCGGCCGGGCAGGCGCAGGATGGCCCGCAGGGGGTCGGTGAGGGAGAAGGGCAGGGCGAGGGAGCCGCCCTCCCCGGAGGGCTTTGCTTTTTTGCGGGCCTTGGGGTCTTTGGCGTAAAAGTCGTAGCAGGTGCGGTGGACGGACCAGAGGAAGCCCGCCGCGCCGGACTGGGCTTTCCGCCAGCGCTTTTCTATGGTATAGAGGTCCTCCAGGCACTCCCGCAGGAGGGAGAAGGTCTGGCCCTTGGGGGCCGCGTACAGGTAGCACAGGGCGAACAAGTCCCCGGCGTATTGGTTGTAGAGGGCTTCCAGCTGGGGAAGGCCGGCACAGAAGGCCATAGGGGTCAATCCTTTCCAGGTGTGTGTTTTTTGGCGTGGCGGCGGGGCTGTTTTCCCCGGAGGGCGGCCAGGTCGTCGGCCACGTCGCTGGTCTCCAGCCACATGGCCACCTCGGCCCCCAGAAACAGGATGTACATGCAGAAGAACAGCCAGAACATGAGGATGATCAAAGTCGCCAGGCTGCCGTAGATGGAGAAGTCGGAGAATTTCTCTACAAACAGGGAGAAGAAGTAGGAGAACAGCACCCAGCCCCCGGCGCTGAAGGCCGCCCCCGCCAGGTTGTGGAGGAAGCGCACCCGCCGCCGGGGCAGGAACACGTACATCAGCGTAAAGAAGAAGAGCAGCAGCAAAAACCCGGCCAGGGATTTGAAGTTGATGAGCAGGGTGGCGAAGAAGGGCGGAGAGTGGCTGAGCAGGTAGTTGTAGATGGTGGACCCGAACACCAGCAGGGCCGCGGTGAGCAGCAGCACCACCGCGAAGGCCACCACGTAGGCCACGGCGATGAACCGCAGGTGAAAGTAGTTGCGGGTCTCTTTGACCTCGTAGACCTGGTCGAGGCCTTTGATGACCGCCACCATGCCCGAGGAGGAGGACCACACCGCGGCGATGGCCGCCACCGGCAGCACCCCGGTGGACTCCAGGGGGCTGGGGAGGAGGTTGCCCAGGTAGACGGCCACCGGGTCGGGAAAGATGCCCAGGGCCATCTCGATGAGGGAGACGCCGTTGGAGAAGTGGATCTGCTGCATGAGGGTGAGGAGGAAGGCCAGAAACGGCAGAAACGAGATGATGAGGAAGAAGGCCCCGTGGGCGGCGGAGGAGTCCAGCCGGTCACGGGCAGCGTGGTCTAAAAACCAAATCGCCTGCTTTTTGAGGAATTTTTTCATGCCGCCGCCTCCCTTCCGCTCCCTCCGGACCGTGTGTTACCGATAGTATAGCATGAAATGGAGGAATTTACCACTGGGAAGGGAGGCTATTCTATATATCTCATTTCCAAAGGGGTTGAAACCCCTTCACAGCATTCCCGGGCTAAGCACGCCCGTAGGGGGAAGGGGGCGGAGCCCCCTGAAAAACACTTTTTAGAAAAAAGAATTTCCCCCTCCCGTACTGCACGCCACCCTCCCTCACTCATTCCCCTTACGGGAGGGGGCAGGGGGTGGGAA
>DXIW01000055.1 GCA_019112625.1 Candidatus Acutalibacter stercorigallinarum
TAACCTACTGCAAAAGGGGTCCCAAAGGAGAACACCCCCCTTGAAAGATAGATAGAATCCCCCCACCCCAAAACAAAAAGAGCCCGCCTCCCGGGAGGCGGGCCCTTTCTCCATATAATTGAAATAAAATCTCAGACCTCGTCCACGTGGATCTCCACCTCGTGGCCGCACTCGCAGGAGCGGATGATGCCGTCGATGATGGCCTGGTTGTAGATGATCTGGCTGGTGGGGATGGGGGCGGGCAGGCCCTGCTCCACCGCGTCGATGAAGGAACGGCACTTCAAGAAGAACCGGTCCTCCTTGGCGTCGTGCAGGGGAATGGGGGTGCAGGTGGCCTCGCCGAACTCGTCGTGGTACAGGGTGACGTTGCCGCAGCTGCCGTCCCAGGCGCCGCCCCACAGGCTCTCGGGGTTGGCGGGCTCCACCTTCAGGCCCGCGTCGGTGCCCAGGAAGATGGTGTTGCCGGTGGTGTCCATGTGCATGGCCCAGGACATCCGGAAGTCCAGGGTGATGCCGCCCTCCAGGCGGATGAAAGCGCCGCAGAAGTCGTCCACGGAGAAGCGGGCGGCGTCCTCAGGCGGGGTGTACTTGGGGTTCTTGCCGAAGTAGTCGTAGCTTACGGCAGAGACCGTCAGGGGCTTGGGGTAGCCGATGGCGTTCAAGACCATGTCCAAAGAGTAGCAGCCGATATCCGCCAGAGCACCCACACCGGCGTAGCGCTTCTCGATGAAGGTGCTGCCAGGGATGCCCCGGCGGCGGCCGCCGCCGGTCTGGATGTAGTAGATCTTGCCCAGCTTGCCGCTCTGGATGATCTCCTTGATCTTCTTCATGCGGCCGTCGTACCGGGGCTGGAAGCCCACGGTGAGGATCTTCCCGGTCTCCTTCTCCACCCGGCGGATGGCCTGGGCGTCCTCCAGGGTGACGGTCATGGGTTTCTCCAGCAGCACGTGGCAGCCGGCCCGCATGGCCTGGATGGCGCACTCGGCGTGGGTGGAGTTATAGGTGCACACGCTCACCGCGTCCAGCTCCATGGTGTCCAGCATCTCCTGGGTGTTCTCAAAGGCCTTGGCCTCGGGGAGCTCCCAGCGGTCCAGGGCCTCCCGGGCCTTGCCGGGGATGATGTCGGCCCCCGCCACGATCTCCACATCGTCCATCTGCTTGTAGGCGCGCACGTGGGAGTTGGAGATCCCGCCGGTGCCGATAATGCCAAGTCTGATCTTCTTCATGTCCGGTATGCTCCTTTGCATTCCAAAAAGATTGCCGCGCCCCCTTTGGGCGCTTCGGGTACGATTATAGCACACCCCGGGAGAATTACCAGCCCCTTTTTCCTCTTTTTCAAAAAACTTTTTCCGGGGGTTCCCGGCCCGCCCGGGCCGCCCGGCGGTACTGCAGGGGGGTGACCCCCAGCTGCTGCCGGAACACCCGGAAAAAGGTGCGTTGGCTCTCAAAACCCGACTCCTCCGCGATCTCGGTGATGGGCCGGTCCGTCTCCGCCAGGGCGGCGCAGGCGCAGGAGAACCGGATGCGCGCCAGATACGCCGGAAAGCTCTGGCCGATCTTCTCCGAGAACAGGTGGGACAGGTGGTACCGGTTCAGCCCCAGCTCCTGGGCCAGGGTCCCCAAGGTCAGCGGCTCCCGGAAGTGCTCCCCCACATAGTGGGAGATCTGGTAGGTCAGCTCCTGCCGGTCGCTGGTCAGGTTGCGCTCCAGGCGGAGGGCGGGCAGGGCCCGGGCCAGCACCAACTGTACCAAAGGGGCAAAGGCCGGGCTGTGCTCGGTCTGGCGCTGCTCCCGCTCCAGCTCCCCAATGGCAAAGGGGATATTGCCGTGCAGCTCCTCCGCCGGGAGGAAGGGGTCCTCCGGGTGGCAGCGCAGCAGGGTGTCCCCATACCCCCCGGTGTAGGACAAGTCGCACAGCACCAGTACCGCCCGGTTCTGGGGGGAGAGGGCGGTGTACCCGTGCACCTGGTTGGGGAAGATCACCGCCAGGTCCCCGGGCCCCAGGGTGCGGCACTGCCCCCGCACCGTCACGTCACACTGGCCGTCCAGCACTAGAAACAGCTCCAGCTGCAGATGCAGGTGCAGGGGGAAGGTCAGCCCCGTGGAGAGATGGGTCCAAAATCGTTCCGGCCGGTCCTCAAAAAAGGGGTGCACAGGCGTCGCCTCCCAACAAAATCGCAATAAATGGCAGAAAAAAACCATCTTTTAGCACGTATTCTACCAGAAAAGATGGTATAATGCAACTAAATTAAGCAGAAATGCTGGCAAAGGAGGAGTTCGACCCATGGAAAAGGTGAAAGTCGCCATGATCGGCGTAGGCGCCATCAGCGGCATATACCTGCAGAACATCACCCACACCTTCCGGGAGCTGGACCTGGTGGGCGTCTGCGACCTGATCCCAGAGCGGGCCCAGAAGGGCGTCCAGTACGTCAAGGAGCAGATCGCCGCCGGGGCCCAGGTGCGGGAGCCCAAGATCTATCAGGATATGTATGAGGCCTTTAACGACCCGGAGGTGGAGGTCGTCCTGAACCTGACCCGCCCCTACGAGCACTATGAGGTCACCAAGCAGGCCCTGCTCCACGGCAAGCACACCTATTCCGAAAAGCCCCTGGCCGTGGACATGGAGGAGGCCGCGGAGCTCATCGCCCTGGCCGAGGAGAAAAACCTGCGCCTGGGCGGCGCCCCGGACACCTTCCTGGGCGCCGGTATCCAGACCGCCCGGCGGCTCATCGACAACGGCTTCATCGGGGACGTGGTAGGCGCCTCCTGCGCCATGGTGTGCCACGGCCACGAGACATGGCACCCCGACCCGGAGTTCTACTACAAGCGGGGCGGCGGCCCCATGCTGGACATGGGCCCCTACTACGTCACCGCCCTGGTCCAGCTCTTGGGGGAGGCCAAGGGCGTGATGGGCTTTACCAAAAAGACCTTCCCCCACCGCACCATCACCTCCCAGCCCCACTACGGGGAGGACATCACCGTGGACGTGGACACCTACCTCTCCGGGAACATCCTGTTCTCCAATGGTGCCATCGCCCAGCTGTTCACCACCTTCGACGTGTACTACACCCAGCAGGCCCGGTTCGAGGTCTACGGCACCAAGGGCTCCCTGGTGGTGCCCGACCCCAACACCTTCGGCGGCCCGGTGCTGCTCCTGCGGCCCGAGGACCAGTCCGCCGGCCCCAAGACCGACCCCGGCCTGGACAAAAAGACCGCCCCCGAGTTTTACAACGGCTACAAGGAGGTCCCCCTGCTCTACGACTACAACGAGAACAGCCGGGCCCTGGGCCTGGCGGACATGTGCAAGGCCCTGCGCACCGGCCGGGAGCACCGGGCCAACTACCAGCAGCAGCGCCATGTGCTGGAGATCATGACCAGCTTCTCCAAATCCAGCGAGAAGGGTGCCATGGTAGAGCTCACCTCCCGTTACACCCGCACCGCCCCCATGGCGAACAACCCCATGCACGGCATCTTGGACGACTAGGGCTTGTTTGAAAAAAGAGAAATTGCCGAATTTTTCGCCGGCATGAGAGGAATGCAAGGAAAAAACCGGAGGAATCCTTTCCGGATTCTGAGGATTTTTGACGCCGCAGTCCTCCATGATTGGCGAA
>DXIW01000056.1 GCA_019112625.1 Candidatus Acutalibacter stercorigallinarum
TCATCTCCGACGGGCGCATCCACCCCACCCGCATCGAGGAGACCGTGGAGAAGGCCCGCCGGGAGGTGGAGGCCACCATCAAGCAGGAGGGCGAGCGCGCCGTGCTGGAGGTGGGCGTCAACGGCGTCCACCACGAGCTGGTGAAGCTGCTGGGCCGGCTGCGCTACCGCACCAGCTACGGCCAGAACGTGCTGAACCACTCGAAGGAAGTGGCCTTTTTGGCCGGCCTGATGGCCAGCGAGCTGGGGCTTGACCCCACGGTGGCCAAGCGGGCTGGCTTGCTCCACGACATCGGCAAGGCATTGGACCACGAGATGGAGGGCTCCCACGTGCAGATTGGCGTGGACGTGGCCAAAAAGTACCGGGAGAGCGAGGCGGTGGTACACGCCATCGCCGCCCACCACGGGGACGTGGAGGCCAAGACGGTAATCGCCTGCCTGGTGCAGGCCGCCGACGCCATCTCCGCCGCCCGGCCGGGGGCCCGCCGGGAAAACCTGGAAAACTACATCAAGCGGCTGGAGAAGCTGGAAGAGGTGGCCTCCTCCTTCGACGGGGTGGACAACTGCTACGCCATCCAGGCCGGCCGTGAGATCCGGGTGATGGTGAAGCCGGAGAAGATCAGCGACGAGAAGATGACCCTGCTGGCCCGGGAGATCTGCAAGAAGATCGAGGCGGACCTGGACTACCCCGGCCAGATCAAGGTGAACATGATTCGGGAAAGTCGAGCGGTAGACTATGCGAAATGATCTTCATTTCGCATAGTCAGGGAGTGGAAATGCTCGGGTGCGAAGCGCCCGCCTTTCCTGGCGGAAAGTACCGCATTTCTTCTGCTGGGGGGAATCTCCCGGCAGGCTGTTGGCAAACAGACACAGACAAGGGCAGGGACGTACCTCGGTGCGTCCCTGCCGTGGATTTTTGGGAGGGAGGAAATCATGCGCAGTGAGCGGGAGATGTACGATCTGATCCTGGGGTACGCGGAAAGGGACCCCAACGTGCGCGGGGTGATCTTGAACGGCTCCCGGGCCGACCCCGCCCGGCGGCTGGACGCCTTCCGGGATTACGACATCGTGTACCTGGTCACCGATGTGGCGCCCTATAAAGAGGGGGACATCTCCTCCGCTTTTGGGGAAATGCTGGTGATGCAGCGCACCGACGAGTCGGAGCTTTATCAGGAGCACTACCCCCGCATGGCCTGTTACCTCATGCAGTTTGCCGACGGCAGCCGCATGGACTTGACCATCGCCCGGGTGGAGGACTACCACGGATACTGCTTCGACGACCGGCTGAGCATGGTGCTGCTGGACAAGGACGGCTTCCTCCCCACCCTGCCGGCCCCGGCGGACGTGTCCTACGGGGTGGGGCGGCCCAGTCCCCGCCTGTTCCAGGAGTGCCGCAACGAATTCTGGTGGACGGCGCCCTATGTGTCCAAAGGGCTGTGGCGGGGGCAGCTGCTCTACGCCCAGCACATCTTGGAGGAGTGCACCAGGCCCATGCTCCGCTTGATGCTGGCCTGGCAGCTGGGCGGGGAGGAAGGTTTCCCCGTGTACCCGGGCAAGGCCGGGGACCGGCTGGAGGAGCGGCTGCCGCCGGAGGTGTGGCGGCGGTACCTGTCCACCTACGCCCCCTGCGAGAAGGACGCCCTGTTCCGGGCCCTGCTGGCCGCCTGCGAGCTCTTCACCCAGGCCTCGGAGCGGGCGGGGAAGGCCCTGGGCTACGGCTGGGAGGACCACTGGGACACAGCTGTCCCCCAATTTATGACGGAGACCCAACGGGACCTGGCCGCCCTGCCCCTCTCCCCCAGCTGGGACGGGGAGCTGCGCCGGCAGATGGAGGCCCATGGGAGAAAGGAGAGAGCCACTTGAACATCCTGTGTATCGGCGACGTGGTGGGCAGCATCGGCTGCCAGTTCCTCCGCAGCCGCCTGCCCGCCCTCAAACGGCTGAAAGCCATCGACCTGGTCGTCGCCAACGGGGAAAATTCCGCCGACGGCAACGGCATCACCCCCGCCTCGGCGGAATACCTGTTCGACAGCGGGGTGGACGTGATCACCACCGGCAACCACAGCTTCCGCCGGAAGGAGAGCTATGAGCTTTACGACGAGTGTGAGACGCTGCTGCGGCCCGCCAACTTCCCCGCCGCGGCCCCGGGCCGGGGGCTGTGCATCGTAGATTTGGGCCGGGTGCAGGCGGCGGTGATCAACCTGATGGGCACCGCCTATCTGGAGAGCCTGCGCTGCCCCTTCGAGACGCTGGAGGAGCTGCTCTCCGCCCCGGACCTGCCCAAGGTGAAGATCGTGGACTTCCACGCCGAGGCCACCGGGGAGAAGCGGGCCCTGGGATTTTTCGCCGACGGGAAGGTGACGGCCCTGTTCGGCACCCACACCCACGTGCCCACCGCCGACGCCTGCCTGCTGCCCCAGGGTACCGGGTATCTCACCGATGCGGGGATGACCGGGGTCATCGACTCGGTGCTGGGGGTGAAGCCGGAGATCATCATCGGCAAGCTGCGGACAAAGCTGCCCGCCCGGTTCGACCTGGCCAAGGGCCCCTGCAAGATGGACTGCGTGCTCTTTGCCTGCGACGAAAAGACCGGCCTGTGCACCGGCGTGGAGCGGATGACGCTCACCTGAGCCCCTCCCCCGCCCTAGCGGCGGGGGATTTTTGCGGGGTTTTTGACACTGTTGACAGAGATTTCAAAAAATCCCCTGGGGTGATTGTATTTTTTCGCTCCCTGTGCTAAAATAGGAAAAAGATATACCCGGCCAGGCCGGGCGCGGCTTTACACTAGAGAGTAAGGATGTGTACCCCATGATTTTAGGCAGCCAGCTGAAAAACGCCATCATTTCCGGCTCCAACAACATCGCCAAACACAAGAAGCAGGTCAACGACATGAACATCTTCCCCGTGCCCGACGGCGACACGGGCACCAACATGTCCATGACCATCGGCTCCGCTGCCAGCGAGCTGCCCGGCCTCCCCGAGGACGCCGGGGCGGGCCAGGTGGCGAAAAAAGCCGCCTCCCTTATGCTGCGGGGGGCCCGGGGCAACTCGGGCGTCATCCTCTCCCTGCTGTTCCGGGGTATCGGCAAGGGCCTGGAGGGCAAGGAAGAGGCCTCGGCCCAGGACCTGATCGACGCGCTGGACATCGGCGTGGACGAGGCCTACAAAGCGGTGATGAAGCCCACCGAGGGCACCATGCTCACCGTGGCCCGGGTGGCTGCCGAGCGGGGCCGGGAGGCCCTGGAGAACGGCGCCGACGACCCAGTGGCCGTGTGGGACGCCGCCTGCATCGGCGCCTCGGAAGCGCTGGAGGAGACCCCCGAGCTGCTGCCTGTGCTGAAGCGGGCCGGGGTGGTGGACGCCGGCGGCCAGGGGCTGCTGCTCATTCTGGAGGGCATGCTCAGCGTGTTCCGCAGCGGCATCATCATCGAGTCCGGCCTCTCCGAGGAGGAGAAGGCCCAGGAGACCGCGGAGTTCTTCCGCAACGTGGCCGCCGAATTCGACAGCGAGATCAACTTCACCTACTGCACCGAGTTTGTGGTGGGCCGGGACCCGGAGGTCACCAAAGACCCCCTGGACCTGCGGCTCTTCCTGGAGACCATCGGCGACTGCGTGGTGGTGGTAGACGACGACGAGATCATCAAGACCCACGTACACACCGAGAACCCCGGTGACGCCCTGCAGGCCGCGCTGCAGTACGGCCAGCTGCTCACTGTGAAGATCGAAAATATGAAGGAGCAGCACCGCAAGGCTGCCGAGGAGAACGAGGCCCAGAAGGCCGCCCAGCCCGCTCCCCAGGAGGAGAAGAAGGCACTGGAGCCCCAGGAGCCTACCGAGGAGGTGGGGTTCATCTCCGTGGCGGCAGGCGACGGGCTGAAGGCTCTGTTCACCGACCTGGGCTGCGCCAACGTGGTCTCCGGCGGGCAGACCATGAACCCCAGCACCGAGGATATTCTGGAGGCCGTGCTGGCCACCCCGGCCAAGAAGGTCTTTGTGCTGCCCAACAATAAGAACATCATCCTGGCCGCGGAGCAGACCGTGCCCCTGGCCAAGGACCGGGAGGTCATCGTGCTGCCCACCCGGACCATCCCCCAGGGCCTGGCCGCCATGCTGGCCTTTGACCCCGACGTCAGCGCCGAGCGGAACCAGGAGGCCATGATGGAGGCCGCCGGGAACGTGGACACGGGCCTGGTCACCTTTGCCGCCCGGGATTCCGAGTTCGACGGCCACAACATCCGTCACGGGGATATTCTGGGCCTGAAGAACGGCAAGCTGGAATATATCGAGAAAGACCCGGTGTCCGCCTGCGTGCGGGTGGCCCGGTCCTTCGCCAACAAGCGCACCTCCTTCATCACTCTCATCTACGGCGAGGGCATCACCCAGGAGCAGGCCGAGGAGGCCAAGCGCGCCCTGGCCGCCAAGGTCTCCTCCGACGTGGAGATCACCCTGGTGGAGGGCGGCCAGCCGGTGTACTACTTCATCATCAGCGTAGAGTAAACGGCGGCCCCAAACATGTGAACACAACAGGAAACCTTTCTTTATAGAAAGGTTTCTTTGTTGTCACAACGATTTCCGGCGGGAAAGGAGGCGGCCCTATGCCCTCTCTGTTCGACATGGACATCCAAAAACTGAAAGGCGTGGGGGAAAAGCGCGCCCCCCTGTACCGGAAGCTGGGGGCCCCCACCGTGGGGGACCTGCTGCGGCTGTACCCCCGGGCCTATGAGGACTGGAGCCAGCCCACCCCCATCCGGGACACGGTGCTGCAGGAGGTGGCGGTGGTGCGGGCCACCGTGCTGCGCAAACCCACGGAACACCGGGTGCGGGGCGGGAAGCTGCTGTACAAGACCACCGTCACCGACGGGGAGGCGGACCTGTCCCTCACCTTCTTCAACAACCGGTACATCCCCACCCTGTTGAAAGAGGGAGAGACCTACCTGTTCCGGGGGAAGGTGGCGGGCACCTTCCTGCGCAGGGAGATGCTCTCCCCCGAGTTCCTGCCGGAGGGCAAAGCCCTGGCGGTGGTGCCCATCTACCCCGCCACCCAGGGGCTCACCTCCCGGATGATCTCCGCGGCCATGCAGAACGCCTTAAAGCTGCTGCCGGAGACGGTGAACGACCCCCTCCCCCACCGGCTGCGGGAGCAGTACCAGCTGTGCCACTTGGGCTTTGCCCTGGAGCACATCCACTTCCCCCAGTCGCCGGAGGGGCTGGAGACCGCCCGGCGGCGGCTGATCTTCGAGGAGTTTTTGCTGCTGCAGCTGGGGCTCATGGGCATCAAAAAAGGGAGAAGGACGAAAAACCCCCACCCCATCCCCAACGAGTACCCCAGCGGCTTTGAGAAGCTGCTGCCCTTTGCCCTCACCGGGGCGCAGAAGCGGGCCATCGCCCAGGGGGTGGCGGACATGGCCGGGGATGCCCCCATGAACCGGCTGATCCAGGGGGATGTGGGCAGCGGCAAAACCGCCGTGGCCGCGGCGCTGTGCTGGGCGGTGATCCAGAGCGGCGCCCAGGCGGCCCTGATGGCCCCCACGGAGATTTTGGCCGCCCAGCACCACCAGTCCCTCTCCCGGCTGCTGGAGCCCGCCCACATCACCGTGGCGCTGCTCACCGGGTCGGTAAAGGCGGCGGAGAAGAAAAAGATCTACGAGGCGCTGGCCGACGGCCGCATCCAGCTGGTCATCGGCACCCACGCCCTCATCGGGGACAAGGTGGAGTTCCGGGACCTGGGGCTGGTCATCACCGACGAGCAGCACCGGTTCGGGGTGGGGCAGCGCTCGGCATTGGCCCAGAAGGGCACCTCCCCCCACCTGCTGGTGATGAGCGCCACCCCCATCCCCCGCACCCTGGCGCTGATGGTGTACGGCGACCTGGACATCTCCATTCTGGACGAGCTGCCCCCGGGCCGGCAGAAGATCGAGACCTACCTCATCGACCCGGGAAAGCGCCAGCGGGCCTTTGGCTATGTGAAAAAACACCTGGACCAGGGCCGGCAGGGGTACCTCATCTGCCCCCTCATCGTCGGGGACGACAGCGGCCTTACCAGCGTGACGGAATACGCCAAATTGGTGCAGCGCTCCTTCCCCGGGGTGGCGGCGGGGGTGCTCCACGGCAGGATGAAGCCTGCAGAAAAGGAGGCGGTGATGGACGCCTTCGCCAAAGGGGAGACGAAACTGCTGGTCTCCACCACGGTGGTGGAGGTAGGGGTGGACGTGCCCAACGCGGTGATCATGGTCATCGAGAACGCCGAGCGCTACGGCCTGTCCCAGCTCCACCAGCTCCGGGGGCGGGTAGGGCGAGGGCAGTACAAGTCCACCTGCATCCTCATCACCGACGCCCAGAACGAGGACACCCTCAAGCGGCTGAAGCTGTTCCGGGACACCAGCGACGGCTTCGCCATCGCCGACGCGGACCTGAAGCTCCGGGGGCCCGGGGATTTCTTCGGCCAGCGGCAGCACGGCCTGCCCCAGCTGAAGATCGCCGATATGACCACGGACCTGGCGGTGCTGCGCCAGGCCCAGCAGTGCGCGGGGGAGCTGTTTTCCTCCGGGGCGCTGGACACCGAGGAGTGCCGCGGCCTGCGGGCCGGGGTGCAGCGGCTCTTCGCCCGCACCGGCGGGGAGGGCGTCGTCCTGTGAGAAAGAGAGAAGCCCCTGGCTCCCATGGGAGTCGGGGGCTTGCCGCGTTTACAGGGCAGTGCCGGTCTTGGGCAGGGAGAGGTGGGAGCAGTCGGCACCCTCCAGGCGGAGGAGGGCCAGCTTTTTGTCCACGCCCCCGGCGTACCCGGTGAGGCTGCCCCCCGCCCCCACCACCCGGTGACAGGGGATGAGCAGGGAGATGGGGTTGTGCCCCACCGCGCCCCCCACCGCCTGGGCGGAGACCCGGCCCCGGCCCTCCGCAAGCCGGCGGGCCAGCGCCCCGTAAGTGGTGGTTGCACCGTAGGGGATTTGGAGCAGCAGGTCCCACACCTGCCGCTGGAAGGCCGTCCCAGCCGGGCGCAGGGGCGGCAGGGCGCCGGGCTCCCGGCCGGCGAAGTAGGCGTCCAGCCAGGCTTTGGCCGATTGGAACACGGACAGGTCCCGCTCCTGGGCGGCGGAGTCCAGGCCCCGTGCGAAGTATTTGGCCCCCAGGAACCAAAGTCCGGTCAGCGCCTCCCCGTCTGAGGCCAGCAGAATCTCCCCCAAGGGGGAGGCGTAGTGGTTTACATAAGTCATGAAGTAGGCCCTCCTTTTTTGCGGTCTGTAGTCAGATAGAAAAATTATGGAAACTTGCGGTGTGCGGGGAATTAAAAATATTATGTAAATATCCACGGAAGGTTAAATGGCTAAAAATCGCGTAATATTTTAGATATAGTTAAATATTATGTTAATTAGATGTAGCATAGAGAGAAGGCGTTAGTTTACATAAGTTAAAGACTTTTGTGCAGGTAGCGGGACATCCGCCGGTGTGCGTTGGAAAGAGGGACATTTTTGAATTATGTAAATATACCGTGAGGCGATAGCATAAGAGCTTGATTTACATAATTCTAGAACGTCAAAAGAAGGAGTGAGTGGAGATTTCCAGCAATATTCCTATATTTTGGAGATAATAGGTGAGGAAAATCTGATTTACATAATTGTAATAACGGAATCATGCCGCGGTGAGAGCATCATAGAAATCGCATAAGATTATGTAAATTCACGGTTCCTTCTGGGAGAGGGTCTCGTCAGCTTTGGCGACCCGGTAGGAGTAGAGCACATCCACCGCCGCCACCAGGAGCAGCACCCCCAGGCACAGCCCCAGGCAGAGGAAGCCCCGGGTGAAGAGGGCCGCCAGCACCAGGAGCGCGCCGGCGAGCATCAGAGAGACGCCCCCAAAGCGCTGGCACTTCTTCCACACCCGGTCGTTCTTCCGGCTCCAGGGGGTGCGCAGGCCCATAAGGCTGTTGTTCCGCAGCTTGGGGTTCAGGTTGCCCGCCACCAGCAGCAGGGCCCCCATGCAGCCGAAGGCCACCTGCTCCACCCCCACGGGCACGGCGGACAGGTCTGTCACCTGGGCCCAGGCGGTGTAAAGGAAGTAATAGGTGAGGGCGTTGAACAGGGCCATGCACAGCAGCCCGGCGGTTACGGCGACTTTTGCGTTATTCTGGCCTGTCCCCTCCTGCCTGGCGGCCAGCCTGCCAAAAAACAGGAGCAGCAGCCCTATGAGGACGGTAAAGCCCGGCAAAAGCAGCAGCTCGTACTTGCTGCCCCAGCGGTCCACCTGGAAGTCCGGGCCGTAGTGGGCGGGCACCTGGCCGGGCAAAAAGCCCAGGACGATAAGGGTGACCGCCAGGGGCAGGGCCATCAGGACCACGTACAGCACTTTACTGCTCCGTTTCATGGGGAGTGCCTCCTTTCAGGTCGTTGATCCACAGCACCGCCTCGTCCAGGACGGAGAGGTCCAGCTCGTAGTAGATGAAGTTTTTCTGCCGGGTCTCGTAGATGAGCCCCGCCTGCTTCAGCCTGGCTAGGTGGTAGGAGAGGGCCTGGGGGGTCATGCCCAGGGACTTGGCCAGGTCGCCGGAGCTGATTTTCCCCTTGCGCAGCGTCTGCAGGATGTCCCGCCTGGTGTTGTCCGCCAACGCCGCCAGGACCTGGTGCAGTGCCATGGCCCTCCCCTCCTTTGCATTTCAACTTTTCTTGAAATAGATTTTACCACACTCCTTTGAGGAAAACAAGGGATGGCTCAAAATTATTTGAAATAGCTTTCAGGTTATTCTTATCTGTATAATTATTAGTGGACAATGATACTATCTGGATATTCCTTCCCGCCGGGGCCGGGGGCAAAAAAGCCGGCCACAGCCCAGGCGAAGCCTGTCGCTTTTCTTGACTTGAGGCCCCTTCCGTGGTATGATAAAGAGGAATTTTCCGGAGCTTTCTCCGGCCATCTTTTTGGCAAGCAGGGATCGAACGTGCCCAGGAAGCATTTCGAAAAAGCTGGGTTTCAACACTCGAAAAATGTATTATTATTACTTCTCGTCCTGTTCTTCGTGCTGCTGGTGCCCCTGGCGGCCCTGGCGGAGAACACCTTCGGCGACTGCCAGACCGGGGAGAGCGGCGAGGAGGGCGCCCCGGCGGAGGAGCCTGTCTACCAGTTCATCACCGGCGAGCACATCGCCTACATGAACGGCAGCAACGACTATATGAACCCGGAGAGCAACCTGAACCGGGCCGAGGCCGCGAAAATCATTTACACCTTGCTGGAGAATCCCTTGGAGGGAGAGGAAGGCAGCTCCTTTGGCGACGTGCCCGCGGGCATCTGGTATGAGGATTATGTAAACTCCATGGCCGCCATGGGGCTTCTGGAAGGGGACGAGGGCAGCTACCGGCCCGACGACCCCATTACCCGGGCGGAATTTGTCACCATCCTCTCCCGGGTGTACCTGCCCGAGGAGGGGCAGGCGGACATCGCGTTCAGCGACGTGTCCTCGGACTACTGGGCCTACGACGCCCTGAAAAACGCCGTGGCCCGGGGGTGGCTCAAGGGGTACGACGGCAACACCCTGAAGCCCGAGGGCAACATCACCCGGACGGAGGCCATCCTCGTCCTCAACCGGATGCTGGGCCGGTCCCCGGACAAGGACGCCATCGACGGGGAGGGGAAGATCCTCCAGTACCTGGACGTGCCCTACGGCTATTGGGCCTACTACGACATTATGGAGGCCTCTGTCCCCCACGAGCACAGTGAAGACGAGGACGGCAGCGAGGTATGGACCAGCTTTACCCCCAAGACCTCCGACCGGGAACCCGGCTACTACCTGGAGGACGGGCAGCTGTACTGCGTCAAAGAGGACGGCTACTACGCCAAGAGCGAGGCCATCGGCGTGCTGGATTTCAACAGCAGTGGCCAGTACACCAGCGGCAACGCGGACCTGGACCAGCGGCTGCTGGCCATTGTCCAGGCGGAGACCGACCCGGACGCCACCCGGCTGGAGAACCTGGAAGCCCTGTTCGACTATGTGTGCGACAACTGCACCTACCGGGGCAGCGGCTACCTGGACGAAGGCACCACCGGCTGGGCCGAGGAGCGGGCGCTGAACATGCTGCAGGCCGGGAACAAGGGCAACTGCTACAATTACGCCGGGCTGTTCACCATGCTGGCCCGCAGGCTGGGTTACCAGGCCGAGGCCATCTCCGGCACGTTCTACACCTCCCTCAACGGCTATGACGTGCGCCACGGCTGGACGGAGATCACCGAGGGCGGGAAGGTCTATTTCTGCGACACGGAGATCGAGAGCGTCTACGCCGCCAACCGGGACCTGGATTGGGACCTGTTCTTCAAGTCCTACGGCACCGGGCCCACCTCTTACAAAGTCAACGGCGTGACCAAAAAATAAATTTTGCGGGAGGCTGTCACCTGGCGTCACATTCCCCCGTCTAATCTTGTGGGGAGACTGCGCTTTTTCTTGACTTGCCCGCCGCAGGCGTGCTAGAATTGAGAAAAATGCGGCGCAGGCGGCCCTTATCCTGCTTTGGAAAGAAGGATCACCATGACAAAGAAACTGCTCGCCTTTGCCCTAGCCCTGCTGCTCTGCGCATCCCTGCCCCTGTCCGCCCTGGCGGCGGAGGGGGATGTGTCCTCTGCCCCGGCCGGCGCGGAGAGTTCTGCTCCCCCGGCAAAGGAACAGGGGGAGCAGCTGGAGGGAGCGCCCTCCAGCACGCTCACTGAGGAGGAGACTGAGACCAGCAAACCCATCGAGGAGGAGCCCACTGGGGAAACTCCCACTGAGGAAACTCCCACCGAGGAAGGTTCCACCGGTGAGGACCCTTCTGAGGGGGAATCCGAAGAACAAAATCTCAGTGAGGAAGAGCCCGGCGAAGAGGAATCCGGCGAGGAAGAGCCCGGGCCGGTGTACACCTTCATCACCGGCGAGCATATTGCCTACATGAACGGCAGCAACGACTACATGAACCCGGAGAACAACCTGACCCGGGCCGAGGCTGCGAAAATCATTTATACGCTGCTTGAGAACCCCTTGGAGGGGGAGGAAGGCAGCTCCTTTGCCGACGTGCCCGCGGGCATCTGGTATGAGGATTATGTAAACTCCATGGCCGCCATGGAGCTGATCGAAGGGTACGAGGGCAACGTCTACAAGCCCGACAGCTTCATCACCCGGGCGGAGTTCGTCACCATCCTCTCCCGGGTGTACCTGCCCGAGGAGGGGACGGAGGACATCACCTTCAGCGACGTGCCCGAGGGCTATTGGGGCTACGAGGCCCTGAAGAACGCGGTGCACCGGGGGTGGCTGGCAGGCTACCCGGACAGGTCCATCAAGCCCGAGAACAACATCACCCGGACGGAGGCCATCCTCGTCCTCAACCGGATGCTGGGCCGGTCCCCCGACAAGGACGCCATCAACAACGCGGGCCGTATCCTGCAATTCCTGGACGTGCCCTACGGCTACTGGGCCTACTACGACATTATGGAGGCCTCTGTCCCCCACGAGCACAGCGCCGCGGAGGACGGCAGCGAGGTGTGGACCAGCTTCACCCCCAAGACCTCGGAGCGGGCCCCCGGCTACTACCTGATCGACGGCCAGCTGTACTGCGTCAAGGACAACGGCTACTACGCCAAGAGCGAGGCCATCGGCGTGCTGGACTTCAATAACGACGGCCAGTACACCAGCGGCAACGCGGACCTGGACCAGCGGCTCACCGCCATTGTGCTGGCCTACACCGACCCCAGCGCCAGCCGCTTCGCCAACCTGCGCAGCCTGTACAACTATGTGATAAACCACACCACATACCGCACCGCCGATTGGATCGACGAGGGCGCTACTGGCTGGGAGGAATGGGTGGCCCTGAAGGCGTTCCAGGCCGGGAACAAGGGCAACTGCTACAGCTTTGCCGCCATGTTCACCATGCTGGCCCGGAAGCTGGGTTATCAGGCCAAGGGCGTCTCCGGCTGGGTGACTACCCCCTACTGGTACTGGGACATCGACGAACACGGCTGGACTCAGATCGAGGAAAACGGCCAGACCTATTTCTGCGACCCAGAGCTCCAATGGAACAATGGATGGGACCTGTTCTATAAAAAGTACGGCTCCGCCGTCACCTATTACATCGTGAACGGTGTTTCCCTGGGATAAAGCTCTGCTTTTCCCATATAAGCCCGAAAAAACATAGGAGTGATTACACATGGTAAAACGTATTCTGTCCCTGGCTGCGGCGGCGCTTCTGGCCCTCAGCCTGTGCGCCTGCGGCGGCGAGGCCGGCAGCTCCAGCAGCACGGCGACCCCCAGCCCCACCCCCAAGGCCAGCGCCACCCCCAAGCCTACGGCGACCCCGAAGCCTTCGGCCACGCCCAAGGCCACTTCCACCCCCAAGCCCACCTCTACGCCGAAGCCGGCCTCGGTGACCGGCCAGCAGCAGGAGGAGGTCCAGGAGGAGCAGTACACCGCCCCCGAGACCCAGGAGCCTGTGGCCGAGGAGCCCCAGTACACCGAGCCCGAGACCCCCGCGGTGGAGGAGCCTGTGGAGGAGCCCCCTGTGGTGGTCGAGGAGCCCACCCCCGTGCCCCAGCCTGATCCGGAGCCCGAACCGGAGCCGGAGCCGGAACCTGAGGCCCCCGCTGCCAGCCCCTATGACTACATTGGCGTGGACATCGGCACCTTCTACAGCGTGTTCGGCTCTCCCACCGGCGCCGCCAATTATGGCCCCAGCTGCATGGGCGACGGTGAGGACGGCATCCTGTATTACGACGGGTTTACCGTGTACACCTTCCGTTCCGCCGACGGCAGCGAGACCGTGACGGACGTGGCGTAAGTTTTATTTGATACCAGGCGCAGCCGCCGGGGCGACCCAGCGGCTGCCTTTTCCTACCGCCCCACCCATCTTGCGATAAAGGAGTTTTGCTCCCGTGGTTTTCAGTTCCGCTGTGTTCCTGTTCATCTTCCTGCCCGTGGTGTTCGTCCTCTCCCGGGTGCTGCCCGGCATCCGGGCCAAGAACATCCTGCTGCTCATCGCCAGCCTGCTGTTCTACGCTTTCGGCGAGCCGGTGTACATCCTGCTCATGCTGGCGTCCATCCTGGTGAATTTTACCGCCGGGCGGCTGCTGCCCCTGTGCGGCAAGGGCCTGGACAAGCTGGTGCTGGCCCTGGCGGTGGTGCTCAACCTGGGGATGCTGTCCCTGTTCAAGTACACCGACTTCTTCCTCACCACGGTGAACCAGGTCTTTTCCCTGGAGATCCCCCTGACAGGCATCGCCCTGCCGGTGGGCATCTCCTTTTTCACGTTCCAGGGCCTGTCCTATGTGATCGACGTGTACCGCGACCGGGAGATGTGCGCCAAGAGCATTGTGAAACTGGCGCTGTATATCTCCCTCTTCCCCCAGCTCATCGCCGGGCCCATCGTCATCTACCACGATGTGGCGAACCAGATCGACCACCGGGAGACTACCCCGGAGCTCACTGCCGACGGCATCCGCCGGTTCGTGCTGGGCCTGGGGAAGAAGCTGCTTTTGGCCAACACCGCCGGCCGCATGGCGGACCTGGTGTTTACCGCCACCGCCCAGCAGCTGGACATCCGGGTGGCCTGGCTGGGGGCGCTGTGCTACTGCCTGCAGATCTATTTCGACTTCTCCGGCTACAGCGACATGGCCATCGGCCTGGGGCGCATGTTCGGCTTCCAGTTTCTGGAAAACTTCAACTACCCCTACGTCAGCTCCTCCATCAAGGAGTTCTGGCGGCGGTGGCACATCAGCCTGTCCTCCTGGTTCCGGGATTACCTGTATATCCCCCTGGGGGGCAACCGCAAGGGCAAGCTGCGCACCGAGGTGAACAAGGGCATCGTGTTCTTCTGCACGGGCCTGTGGCACGGGGCCTCCTGGAATTTCGTGCTGTGGGGCCTGTGGCACGGGGTGTTCATCATTTTAGAGGACCTGCTGCCCAAGGGTGGGAAGGTCCGGCGGGCCATCGGCCATGTGACCACCCCCCTCATCGTGCTGTTGGGGTTCGTGCTCTTCCGGGCGGACACCCTGGGGGACGCGGGGCGCATCTTCTCCCAGATGTTCACCGGGGTGGACTTCACCCTGCAGAGCGACGCCCTGCTGCGCACCCTGCTCTCCCCCCTGAATATCCTCACGGTGGTGCTGGGGACGGCCTTCTCCCTGCCCCTGCTGCCCAAGGTCAAGGCCTATGCCCAGGGGGAGGGCAAAGCCGCCGCGGCCCTGCGGGCGGGGTCTTACCTGGCCTGCGGGGGGCTGTTCCTGCTGTGTGTGATGAACCTGGCGGGCAGCGCCTTCAACCCCTTCATCTACTTTAGATTCTGAGGAAAGGCGGGAACACTATGAAACGGAAATTGAAAGCCCTGTTCGTGCTCCTGTTCTTCTGCGCCTGCGCGGTGCCCAGCCTGGGCATGCTGGTGGTGGGCGAGAGCCAGGCCTCGGCCAACGAGGTGCTCTCCCCCAAGCCCCAGTTGAAAAACCCCGACGGCAGCTGGAATCTGGAGTTCATCCCCGACGCCGGGGACTATTTCGCCGACCGCTTCGCCTTCCGGCAGGAGCTCATCACCGCGGACTCCGCCTGGAAGGCCGGGCTGCTCCACACCTCCTCCCAGGAGCAGGTGGCCCTGGGCCAGGACGGGTGGCTCTTTTACGCGGAGACGCTGGACGACTACACCGGCGCCGACGCCCTGACGGACCGCCAGGTGTGGGCCATCGCCCACTCCCTGCAGCTGGCCCAGGAGTATGTGGAGAGCAAAGGCGGGTCCTTCCTGTTTACCGTGGCCCCCAACAAGCTGTCCCTCTACCCCCAGTACGGGCCCGGCGGGCTGGAACGGGGGCAGGTCACCGCCCTCTTCCAGGTGACGGAGGCCCTCGGGGAGAACGGCGTCCCCTACAGCGACCTGTACAGCGCCTTCACCCAGCAGGAGGAGGTGCTCTACCACCGGTGGGACTCCCACTGGACCTACAAGGGCGCGGCCCTGGCCCACGACGTGCTCCTCTCTGACCTGGGGCTTTCCGGGGACATGTTCCAGCGGGAGGGCTCCTACGTCAAAGACCACCAGGGGGACCTGTACGTCATGCTGTACCCCGCCTCCGATGAGCTGGAGGACCAGTGGCACTTCGCCAATGACCCGGCCTTTGAGTACGCCACCCCCATCCGGGATGTGGACGACCTGCGCATCGAGACCACCAGCGCCGGCACCAACGGGAACCTCCTCATGTTCCGAGACTCCTTCGGCAACACCCTCCACAGCCTGCTGGCGGAGAGCTTCGGCCACGCCGTGTTCTCCCGGGCCACCCCCTACGACCTGGGGGCCATGGACACCATCCAGGCGGACACGGTCATCCTGGAGATCGTGGAGCGGAACCTGAAAAACCTGGCGGAGTACCCCTTCGTCCTCCCCGCGCCCCAGACCGACCTGACCCTGGCCTCCTGGGGGGCGGACCGGGAGGAGGCGGCCATCGCCGTGCAGGCGGTGGAGAACCCCCAATTCCCCGGGTATCTCACTGTCACCGGGAATCTGCCCGGCTGCGATGACGACTCCCCCATCTACCTGGTGGCGGGCGACACGGCCTACGAGGCCTCCCCGGTGGGCAGCGGGGGCTCCCAGGCGGGGAATTACCCCTTTACCGCCTACCTGCCCGCAGGCACGGACCTGACCGGGGCCGTGGCCCTCTACCGCACGGGCGGAGAGAGCGTATTCTGCGCTTTGGGACAAGCCGGATAACAGCACAAAAGCCCGCCGGAGTAAAACTCCGGCGGGCTTTCTCGCTGCCTATCTCAGCGGACGGTCTTTTCGCTCTCCCACTCCCGGATGGTGCCGCTGTAGCCGTCTACGGTGAACTCGTACTTCATGCCGTCGTAGAACAGCTCCCCTTCGTACTCCAGGCGGCCGTCGTCGTAGTCGGTCTTGAACTCCAGGAAATTCTCCTCGGCGGCGCCGGGCACCTGGGCCAGCACCAGGGACTTGGCCTCCGCCTCGGTGATGGAGGCGGTGCCGCTGGCGGTGGCTGCCTGCCGCTCGGCGTCGTAGTCGTAGGAGAGGACCTCCCCGGTGGCGGCGTCGATCTCGTAGTCGTACTCCTTGCCGTCGGCAGTGAAGAACTCCACGTCGTAGACCTGGCGGCCGTCATCTCGGTCCAGCTTTACAGGGAGCATGGTGCAGTCGGTGACCTGGGCGTGCTCCTTGGCGATGTTGGCGGCCTCCTCCTCGGTGATGAGGCCGGTGGTGCCGGAGGCCCGGGAGCTCTCCGCCTTGGGGGTGGAATTCAGAGAGCTGCTGCTCTGGGAGCTGGCCTGGCTGCTGGAGCTGCTGGAGCTGGAGGGCTGGGAGGAGCTGGACTGGCTCTCGCCGCCCTCCTTCTTGGCCTCGATGATGCTGCCGGTGAGGGCGTCTACGGCGTACTCGTATTTCGCGCCGCCCGCGGTGAACTCCACGTCGTAGTAGACGGTGCCGTCCCGCTCCTCCAGGGTGGCGTTGGTGAAGTCCCCCTCGGTCTCCCCGGCGTCCTTCAAGGCGGCGGACCGGGCGGCCTCCACCCCGATGTAAGAGGCGGAAGCGGTCTGGGACGAATTGCAGCCCGCCAGGGCCACCAGGCCGGCCAGCAGACAAACAGCGATGAGTTTTTTCATGTTACATTCCTCCTTGCGAATGATGGGTGTCTCTCTTTGTTGTCCCTATCTTACCGGGGAAACATGAAACGAATATGAAATACGGGAACTTTTTTATTTTTTCGCGGGAAGCCGCAGGGTGAAGGCGCACCCCTCACTGGGGCGGCTCTCCAGGGTGAGGCTGCCCCCGTGGAGCTGGGCGATCTGCCGGGCCAGGGACAGCCCCAGGCCGGTGCCCTCCTCCCCGGTGCGGGAGGGGTCGCCCCGGTAGAACCGCTGCCAGACCTTCTCCTGCTCCTCCTCCGGGATGCCCGGGCCCCAATCGGCCACGGTGAGGAAGGCCTCCTCCCCGGCCCGGCCGGTGGTCACAGTGATTTGGAGCTCCTCGCCGGGCCGGCGGCCGTAGCGCAGGGCGTTTTCCAGCAGGTTGCGCAGCAGCCGCTCCAGCAGCTGGCTGTCCCCGGTGACCTCCGCCGGGCTCAAGTTTTGGGTGATGGGCTCCCCGGCGAAGGCGGGCTCCGCGGCCAGGCCCCGGGCCAGGGCGGCCAGGTCCAACGCCTCCCAGCGCACCGCCTCGGTGCCCTGCTCCATGCGGGTCATGCTCAACAGCTGGGAGATGAGGGCGGACATCCGCCTGCTCTGCCGGTGGATCATCTCCATGGTCTCCCGGCGCTCCTCGGGGGTCTCGTCGTACTTTTCCGCGTACTCGCAGGCGCCCAAAATCACCGACACCGGGGTGCGCAGCTCGTGGGAGGCGTCGGCGGCGAACTGCTCCTCCGCCTGGAAGGAGCGCTCCAGCCGTTCCAGCATCTGGTTGAAGGTGCCCGCCAGCCGGGAGAACTCATCGTCCCTCCGGGACACCGGGATGCGGGCGGACAAGTCGCTGCCCTGGCTGATGGCGGAAGCTGTGGCGGCCATCTGATCCAGGGGGCGGAAGGCCCTTCTGGCGATGAGATAGCCCCCCGCCCCTGCCAGCACCAGCAGGAGGGGCAGGGCCACGGCGGCCAGGACCATCACGTTACGGCTGGTCTGGGCCCCCTCCCCCGCCACGGTGACGCCCCGGACCCACACGCCGCTCTCCCAGCCAAAGGGCACCCAGAAGTCCAGCACATAGCTGTCCCCCTGGCCGGTGGCCACGCTGCGGGTAACGCCGTTTTGGAAGGGCTCCTGGATACCGGTGAAAAAGCTGGGCAGCTGCCCGGCCAGCAGGGCCTCCTGCTGGCTGTAGACCAGGAGGTACACCTCGTTCTGGTAAAACTGAAAGCCGCTGGAGAGCCGCAGCTCCCCGTCCTCCCCCTTTACCTCCGAGAGGCTGGCCCGGACAGTCTGGGACAGGTTCTCCATGGCGGTGCGGGAGACCACCGTGCTGCTCACCACCAACAGCAGGGCCAGCACCAGGGCGGCCACCGCCGCCATCATCCCGGTGAACCACAGGGTCATCCGGGTCTTTACCGAAAGCCGCCTCATGCGCCGTCCCCCTTCTCCGGGTCCCGGAGCACCCAGCCCGCCCCCCGGACAGTGTGGATGAGCTTTTCCCCGGAGCCGCCCTCCAGCTTTTTCCGCAGGCGGCTGATGTACACGTCGATGTTGTTGGAGCTGCCGGAGTACTCGTAATTCCAGATACGGTCTTCCATCTGCTCCCGGGAGAGCACGGCCCCCTTGTTGCGCACCATGTATTCCAGCAGGCTGAACTCTTTCGCCAGCAAGGGGATCTCTCTCCCGTTCTTGGTCACGGTGCGGCGCTCGGTGTCCACGACCAGATCCCCCACGGTGAACAGGTTGGAGCGGTTCCCGGCGTGCTTGCGGGTCATGGCCCGGATGCGGGCCAGAAGCTCCTCGAAATCGAAGGGCTTTACCAGGTAGTCGTCCGCCCCCAGGTCCAACCCCTTCACCCGGTCGGCCACGCTGTCCCGGGCGGTGAGGAACAGCACAGGCAGGTCCCTGCCCTGGTCCCGCAGCTCCCGCAGCACCTGGTGGCCGTCTTTTTTGGGCAGCATCACGTCCAAAATCACCCCGTCATACTCCGCCCCCGCCAGGTGGAGCAGCGCCTCCTCCCCGTCGAAGCAGCCGTCTACGGTATATCCCTCCCGGGTCAGGGTCTTTACGATCAGCCGGTTCAGGTCCCGCTGGTCCTCTACCACCAAGATGCGCATAGCGTTCTCCTTCCTGTGCTTTCTCTTTTTCAGTATACCCCAGTCTTTTCTTCCCCGCAAGAAACAATTTCACTTTTCCGGTTTGCCCCGCCCGGCCTCCTGTGCTATACTAAGGGGCAGGAAAAGGGAGGGAGCGCCATGACATACGGTACCGTGCTGCCCGGGGTGTTCCGGGCCAGGCCCAACCGGTTCATCGCCCAGGTGGAGATCGGCGGGGAGACGCAGGTCTGCCATGTAAAGAACACCGGCCGCTGCCGGGAGCTGCTGGTGCCCGGGGCCACGGTCTATGTGGAGGAGAGCCGCAACCCCGCCCGCAAGACGAAGTACGACCTTATCGCCGTGGAAAAGGGGCGGCTGCTCATCAACATGGACAGTCAGGCCCCCAACAAGGTGGCGGCGGAGTACCTGCCCCGGCTGCTGCCCGGGTTGACCCTGCTGCGGCCGGAGACCACCTTCGGCTCCTCCCGTTTTGATTTTTACGCCGAGGCCGGGGAGGAGCGGTGGTTCATCGAGGTCAAGGGCGTCACCCTGGAGGAGGACGGGGCGGCCCTGTTCCCCGACGCCCCCACCCAGCGGGGGGTCAAGCACCTGCAGGAGCTGTGCCGCTGTGTGGACCAGGGCTACCGGGCCTGCGTGCTCTTCGTGGTGCAGATGAAGGGGGTGCGGTATGTGGCCCCCAACCAGGCCACCCACCCGGAGTTTGCCCAGGCCCTCCGGGAGGCCGCGGCCCATGGGGTGCGGGTGGAGGCCGTGGACTGCCTGGTCACCCCCGGCACCCTGACGCCGGACCAGCCGGTGGAGGTGCGGCTCTGAATACGAAGAAAAAAAGGACGGGGAGCGCCGCGGCGCTCCCCGTTTGGTGTCTCTCAATTCCCCACCAGGAAATCCAGGATGTCCCAGCCGGTGGAACCCATGCTCTTGTACAGCTCGGTATAGCCGCACTGGCAGCAGGAGATGGTGATGAATTTTTTATTCTGCACGTCGAAGAGCTTGGCGAAATTCCCGCCGGTGGCCTGGAATTGGTCGCTCTCGAACTGCTGGCACCCGCATTTGGGGCACACGTACTGGATTTTTTGCTGTTCCATGGTGATTCCTCCTCTTCTGGTACCAGGATACCGGAGAAAACCGGCGAAAACCCGGGGAAATCCCTTACGGATTTCTTACTGCTTCCGCATGGTGAGGGAGATGCGCTTTTTGGCCTCGTCCACCGAAAGCACGGTGACCTCCACCACGTCCCCCACCGCCACCACATCGGAGGGGTGGCGCACCCGGCGGTCCGCCAGCTGGGAGATGTGCACCAGCCCGTCCTGGTGCACCCCGATGTCCACAAAAGCGCCGAAGTCCACCACGTTGCGCACGGTGCCGGTAAGCTGCATCCCCGGCTTCAAGTCAGAGAGCTCCATCACATCGGTGCGCAGCAGGGGCGGGGGCAGCTGGTCCCGGGGGTCACGGCCGGGCTTTTGCAGCTCTGCGGCGATGTCCCGCAGGGTGGGAAGCCCCACGCCGCACTCCTCGGCGGCTTTCTTGGGGCCCAGCTGCTCCAGGCGTTGGTCCAGGTCCGTAAGCTGCCCCACCTGGGAGAGCTGGTAGCCGCACAGCTCCAACAGCTTTGCAGCCGCCGGGTAGGACTCCGGGTGCACCGCCGTGTGGTCCAAGACGTTCTCGCTCTCCGGTACCCGCAAAAAGCCCGCGCACTGCTGGAAGGCCTTGGGGCCCAGCTTGGGGACCTTCAAGAGCTCTTTCCGGCTGTGGAAGCTGCCGTTTTCCTCCCGGTAGGCCGCCACGTTCTTGGCCACGGTGGGGGTCATGCCCGCCACCCGCCGCAGCAGGGAGGGGGACGCGGTGTTCACATCCACCCCCACGGCGTTGACGCAGTCCTCCACCACCCCGTCCAGGGCCTGGGAGAGCCGGGCCTGGGGCATGTCGTGCTGGTACTGGCCCACGCCGATGGCCTTCGGGTCGATTTTCACCAGCTCCGCCAGGGGGTCCTGGAGCCTGCGGGCGATGGACACCGCCGAGCGCAGGGACACGTCGTAGTCGGGGAATTCCTCCGCCCCCAGCTTGGAGGCGGAGTACACCGAAGCCCCCGCCTCGCTGACCACCATATAGCTCACGGGCCGGTCATATTCTTTTAGAAACTGGCTGACAAAGATCTCCGACTCCCGGCTGGCGGTGCCGTTGCCGATGGCGATGCAGGTGACCCCGTGCTTGTCGCACAGCCGGCGGAGCACCCGCTTGCCCTCCTCCACCTTGTTGTGGGGCTTGGTGGGGTAGATGACCCCGGTCTCCAGCACCTTGCCGGTGCCGTCCACCACCGCCAGCTTGCAGCCGGTGCGGTAGGCCGGGTCGAAGCCCAACGTCACCTGGTTTTTCACCGGGGGCTGCAGCAGCAGGGGCCGCAGGTTGAGGGCGAAGGTGTGGATGGCCTGCTCGTTGGCCATGTCTGTCAAGTCGGAGCGGATCTCCCGCTCCAGGGACGGGAAGATGAGCCGGGCCCAGGCGTCCTCCGCCACCTCCCGCAGCAGGGCCTGGTAGGGATGTTTGGGGTGGGCGCTCTCCCGGAGGATGAGGGCGGGGCCGTCCCAGTCCCCGGGCTCCACCGAGACTTTCAGGCAGCCCTCTTTCTCCCCCCGGTTGACGGCCAGCACCTGGTGGCTCTGGAGCCGGCGCAGGGGCTCGGTGAAATCGTAGTACAGCCGGTACACCGTGTCCTCCTCGGTGGCGGCGGCGGACCGCAGGGACCCGGTGCGCTGGAGCTTCTCCCGCAGCCGCTTGCGGATTGCCGCGTCGTCGGAGAGGGATTCGGCGATGATGTCCTTCGCCCCCTGGAGGGCGTCCTCCAAAGTATCCACCCCCTTCTCCGGGGCGAGGTAGGGCTGTGCCAGGTCCTCTGGCCGGGCCCGCAGCCAGCGGCCCTCCGGGTCCTTACCGGCGAAGAGGAGCTGGGCCAGGGGCTCCAGGCCCTTCTCCTTGGCCATGCTGGCCCGGGTGCGGCGCTTGGGCCGGTAGGGCCGGTACAGGTCCTCCACCTCCGCCAGGGTGGCGGCGCTCTCAATGGCTTTTTCCAGCTCTTCGGTCAGCTTGCCCTGCCCCTGGATGGAGGCCTTCACCTCCCCTTTGCGGGCCGCCAGGCCCCGCAGGTAGTCCAGCCGGTCCGCCAGGGCCCGGATGGTCTGGTCGTCCATGGCGCCGTGCTGCTCTTTGCGGTAACGGGCGATAAAGGGTACGGTGTTGCCCTCGTCCAGCAGGGTGACCACCGCCTGGGCGTGCTCCGGCTTCACATGGAGCTCCGCCGCCAAAGTCTGTATCATCTGGTCCATAGGGTCATCCTTTCAATCCAAAATAGCGCTCCAGGTATTCCCCAGACTTCTCCTCCGGCACTTCCTCCCGGCGCCGGATCTTCCCCTCCTGGTAGATGGTGAACACCTTGTCGATGTAAGTCAAACTGGCCTTGCCCTGGAAAATGCCCACCTGCCGGTAGGTGTTGAATTTGGAGGCCGGGTTCTTCTCACAGAAGAAGGAGGGCTGCACAAAGTCGTAGCTCAGCCAGGGCTCCTGGGTAAAGCCGTACACCCATTTCCAGCCCTTGCCCTTCTCCCGCTGGCACTCTACCCAGCCGTAAAAATCGTCCCGCAGGTACTTGTATTCAGCGATGCCGTCGGTCTGCACCTCATCCGCCACAAAGCGCAGGGGCCTGCGGGGGGATTCCCCGTACACCCCCACGTCACAGATGAACACCCCGTCCTCCGCCTCTACCCGGAGCACCCGGTGGCGGCGCTCCTGGATGACCTGGGGCTCCCCGTCGATAAACCGGCCGCAGTACTGGGTGACGGGAAAGCCCAGGCTGGTGAGGACGCTGAAGAGCAGTCCGTTCTGCTCGAAGCAGTACCCGCCCCGCCGGCGCGTCACCAATTTCTCGAACAGGTCCCCCTCCTCCAGGGAGAGGGGCACCCCCCGGGTCAGGTCCAGGTTCTCGTAGGGGATGTGGTTCAGGTGGGCCTCCTGGATGGCCCCCAGGGTGGCGCTGGTGCGGTCCGGCGTCCCCTCGTATCCAATGCGCTGGAAGTACAGCGCCAGCTGCTCTTTGGTCAATGCCATGCTCCTCGTCTCCTTTCCCGCCGCGGCGGCGGTCTGTCTTATGATAGCACACGGAAGGCAAAAACTCAATCGCCCGCCCGGGTTTTTCCCCGCCCCTTTCCACCAGCGAAAAGGGCGCCCGGCCAAATAGGCGGGGCGCCCCTGGGAGGGCTGTGTTCACTCCAGGTCGGCGAAGTAGGATTTGTACTCCACCCGGTGGGTGCTTTTGGGGAACAAAAACCGGTGCAGCCCCAAAAAGTAGTCGTCGGTCATGCTGGCCAGGTAGTCGGTGACGATGGCGTTGGGCTCCTCCTCCCGGTAGTTGGAGCCCCGGTAGAACCGCACCTTGTCCTCCACATAGGCGATGTGGTGGCGGAACACCGGGGAGCTCTCCCGGCCCTCCTTCAGGTCCTGGAGCAGCCGCCCGTACAGATCGTGGAACATGGGCCGGATGGACTCGTTATAGGCCCCGTTCACCGCCTGGTTCTGGTAGATCTTCTCGTTGTTCTCCCGCTTGGCGGTCTTTAAGTCCTGGTAGGTCTGGGGGCTTAAGAGGATATAGTCCTTCCCGTAGCTGTTCTCCAGGATGTCCACAGTCATGTTGTTGATGATGGCGGCGTTGGCGGTGCCGATGTCCCGGGTGGTGAAGGGGGTTTTCCCGTCGATGATATGGGCAGTCACGGCGTCCTGGCGGTCCTTGCCCAGGTAGGCGATCATGTCGCACACCCGCACCACGCAGCCCTCCAGGGTGGAGGGCACCAGCTTTTTGATGGCCGCCTCCCCCTGGGTGTAGCAGGCCTCCACCCGGGCGTCGAACTCTTCGAAGCCGGCAAGGGGCGCAGGGCGGTACTCCTGCTGCTCGAACTCCCCGTTGTGGCACAGGATGCCGTCCAGGGTCTGCAAAGTCACGTTCCGGTGGAAGATGCCGTCCAGCACCCGCACGGAGTGGACGTTGTGGTTGAAGTACCGGCCGGTGTGCTCCTGGTACAGGGCGCTTAAAAACCGCTCCCCCGCGTGGCCGAAGGGGGTGTGGCCCAGGTCGTGGCCCAGGGCGATGGCCTCGATCAGGTCCAGGTTCAGCCCCAGCACCGCCCCGATGTTCCTGGCGATGCGGGACACCAGCTGCACATGGAGGGCCCGGCGGGTGATGTCGTCGTTCTCGTAAAAGGAGAACACCTGGGTCTTGTCCGCGTAGCGGTTGTACAGCGGCAGGTGCATGATCTTCTCCGAGTCCCGCACAAAGGCGGGCCGCCACAGGCTGGCCTTGTCCCGGTCCATGTCCCGGCGCCGGGCGCCCTCGTCCGGGAAGCGCCAGGGGTTCTCCCAGTGGGCCGCCCGGTCCGCCAGCACCCGCTCCTGCAGCTCCCGGCTGAGCTGATGATATTGTAGCGTCTTTTCCATACTGCCTCCTGTCCACGAAAAAGCCTCCGCCGCCCAGGCCGGGCAGCGGAGGCGAAGCTCCAGTCCTGTTTTAGATGGACAGCACCGCGGACACCCGGTACATCTTCTCGTCGAAGACACGGGGCATGTTCAGCGCCTCGGTGATGTCGAAGTCCACGATCTGCTCGCCCTTCATGGCGACCACCCGGTTGCCGATGCCCTTCTCCAGCAGCTCGACGGCATGGTAGCCCATGCGGCTGGCCACCACGCGGTCCCGCAGGGTGGGGGCGCCGCCCCGCTGTACGTGGCCCAGGATGGTGGCCCGGGTCTCGATGCCGGTCTCCTTCTGGATGCGCTCGGCCAGCTCCTGGGTGTGGCCCACGCCCTCGGCCACCACGATAATGTAGTGCCGCTTGCCCGTGGACTGGGCCAGCTTGATGCGGTCGATGACATCCTTCTGGAAGTCGTAGGGGATCTCGGGCACCAGGGTGGTAAGGGCGCCCACAGCCACACCGGTGTTCAGGGCGATGTCGCCGCAGCGGCGGCCCATGACCTCCACCACGCTGCACCGGTCGTGGGACTCGGTGGTGTCGCGGATGCGGTCGATCATCTCCATGGCGGTGTTCAAGGCGGTGTCGTAGCCGATGGTGTAGTCGGTGCAGGCAATATCGTTGTCGATAGTGCCGGGCACGCCGATGGTGAGGATGCCGGCCCCGGTCAGGTCCCGGGCCCCGCGGAAGGAGCCGTCCCCGCCGATGACCACCACGCCGTCGATGCCTTTTTCGCGGCACATGTCGGCGGCCTTCTGCACGCCCTCGGGGGTGTTGAATTCGGGGCTGCGGGCCGTGAACAACGCCGTGCCGCCATGCTGCATGATGTCGGACACGCTGCGCATGTTCATCTCATGCAAATCCCCGGTGAGCAGGCCGTTGTAGCCCCGCTTCACCCCGTAAACGGTCATGCCGAAATTCAACCCGGTACGGACGACGGCACGCACCGCCGCGTTCATGCCGGGGGCGTCGCCGCCGCTGGTTAATACTGCAATACTTTTCGCGCCCATGTTACTCTTCCTCCATGCTGTGATATATGCTCTTCCGCACGGGCTCGCAGGCAAGCCTTATGGTATTTATTATACCAAAATCCGGGCGGATATCAAGGGGTTCCGGCAAGATTTTCCCCGCTCCCCTCATTTTTAACATTCCCGTCCTCCTTGCGGTGGAACCAGGGCATGGGCCGCTTCCCCGTGGAGACGGCGGGGGGCTTCTCCTGCAGGCTCCCCTGGAACACCACGTTCTCCCGGCCCAGCAGCTTTTCCAGGGCCTGCAGCAGCACCGGGTTCATGGCCACCCGGTACCTGGCCGGGGCCCGCAAGGTCTTGCCCGTATCCCGGAAGGTGAGGTACAGGTCGCTCTGGCCCTCGTCGAAGATGGCCACGTACTGCATGGCCTTCCGATACCGGGGGTCCTCCTTGGAGTCCACCTGCAGGTAGAGCCCCGGCCGGCGGGCCGTGCCCTGGGCCTGCTGGGGCCTGTCCTCCCCCGGGGGCGGGGCGAGCACCTCGCACACCAGCTCCGGCTCCTTCTCCTCGGGGAAGCTCAGCCGCCCGGTGACCTCCGCCACCGCGCCCTCCCGGGCCAGGCCGGCGCTCTGCTCCAGCACGCTGGGGAACACCAGGGCCGTGATGGCGCCGTACATGTCCTCTAAGGTGAGGAAGGCCATGGTGCCCCCGGAGCGGGTCACCTTTTTGCGCACCGCGGTGACGATGGCCAGCACCGTCACCCGCTGGCCGTCGTGGTAGCGGTCCAGCTCCCCCTGGGCGGAGAGGTCGATCTCGTCCATGCGGGCGTAGCCCCCGGCCTGGTACTGGCCGGCGTAGGCCGCCATGGGGTGGCCGGAGAGGTACATCCCCGTCACCTCTTTCTCCATGGCCAGCTTCTCCAGGTGGGGGAAGTCCTCGGCCTTGGGGATGGGGGGCTCCCCGGCCTCGCTGCTGTCCGGAGCGTCGAAAAAGCCCAGCTGGCCCTCCACGTTCCGGCGTTTGTCGTCCTCCAGGCCGTCCAGCACCCCGTCCAAGGCCAGGAGCATCTCCCGGCGGTTGTTCCCCAGGCCGTCCAGGGCCCCGCACTTGATGAGGCTCTCCACAGCCCGGCGGTTCAGGTCCCGGCCGAACATGCGCTTGCAGAAGTTGTAGAAGGAGGTAAAGGGCCCGCCCCCCCGGCGCTCCAGGATCATCCGGGCGATAACGCCCTTGCCCAGGTTCTTCACCGCCAGCAGGCCGTAGCGGATGCCCCCCTCCACCACGGTGAAGCCGTTCTCGCTGTCGTTGACGTGGGGGGGCAGCACGGCGATGCCCAGCCGCTCGCACTCGGCGATATACTCCGCCACCTTGGCGGTCCAGCCCAGCACGCTGGAGAGCAGGGCGGCCATGTACTCCCGGGGGAAGTGGCACTTGAGGTAGGCGGTCTGGTAGGCCAGCACCGCGTAGGCCGCCGCGTGGGATTTGTTGAAGGCGTAGGAGGCGAAGCTCTCGATCTCCTGGAACAGGGCCCGGGCGGTGGGCTCGTCCACCCCCCGGCGCAGGCAGCCCTCCACCTCCCAGCTGCCGTCCTCCCGCCGCTGGCCGTGGAGGAACACCTCCCGCTCTTTTTCCAGCACCTCCCGCTTCTTTTTCGCCATGGCCCGGCGGACGATGTCGGCCCGGCCCAGGGAGTACCCCGCCAGGTCCCGGAAGATCTGCATCACCTGCTCCTGGTAGAGGATGCAGCCGTAAGTCATGCCCAGAATGGGGGCCAGCTTGGGGTGGCGGTAGCGGACCTTCTCCGGGTGCAGGCGGTTTTCCAGATAAGTGGGGATAAACTGCATGGGCCCGGGCCGGTACAGGGAGACCAGGGCCGTCAGGTCCTCCACGCTCTCGGGCTTGGCCTGGACCAGCAGCCGCTTCATGCCCCCGGACTCGAACTGGAACACCCCTTCGGAAAACCCCTGGGACAGCATAGCGAAGGTCTCCCTGTCCCCCTCGGGGAGCGTTTCCACATCCAGCTGGGGATGTTTCCGGCGGATGAGCTCCTGGGCGTGCTCGATGACCGAGAGGTTCCGCAGGCCCAGGAAGTCCATTTTCAGCAGGCCCAGCTCCTCAATGGCGGTCATGGTGTACTGGGTGACCACACCTTTGTCGGTTTTGGCCAGGGGGACGTAATCCATCACCGGACGGTCGGTGATGACCACCCCCGCCGCGTGGGTGGAGGCGTTGCGGGGCATGCCCTCCACCTTCCGGGCCATGTCGATGAGCCTCCGGGCCTGGTCGTCGGTCTCGTACTTCTCCCGGAACTCCTTGGACCGTGCCAGGGCCTTGTCCAGGGTAAGGGAGGCGGCCTGCCCCTGCCCCCCGGGCACCAGCTTGGCCACCTGGTCCACGGCGCCGTAGGGCATGGCCATGGCCCGGCCCACGTCCCGCAGGGCCGCCCGGGCCGCCATGGTACCGAAGGTGACGATCTGGGCCACATGGTCGGCGCCATACTTGCCCACCACGTAGTCGATGATCTCGTCCCGGCGCTCGTCGGAGAAGTCGATGTCGAAGTCGGGCATGCTCACCCGCTCGGGATTTAAGAAGCGCTCGAAGATGAGCCCGTAGCGGATGGGGTCCACATTGGTGATGCCCACGCAGTAGGCCGCCAGGCTCCCCACACCGGAGCCCCGCCCCGGCCCCACGGGGATGCCCACGCTTTTGGCGTAGCGGACAAAGTCCCAGACGATGAGGTAGTAGTTGACATAACCCATTTGGGAGATGGTGGCAATCTCGTAGTCCAGCCGCTGCTGGAGGGCGGGGTCCGGGTGCTCCCCGTACCGGCGGAGCAGGCCCTCTTGGCACAGGCGGACGAAAAATGCCTGGTTGTCGCTGCCGTCGGGAGTGGCAAAGCGGGGCAGCTTGGTCTTGCCGAACTCAAACTCCACGCGGCAGCGCTCCGCAATCTTCACCGTGTTGTCCGCGGCCTCCGGCGCCTCGGGGAACAGGGCCCGCATCTGCTCCTCACTCTTCACGTACAGCTGGCCCGAGCCGAAGTCCATGGCCTCCGGGTCCTCCACCGTGCGGCCCGTCTGGATGCACAGGAGCACCTTGTGCATCTCCCGGTCCTCCTCCCGGATATAGTGGCAGTCGTTGGTGACCACCAGGGGGATGCCGGTCTCCCGGGCGAGCTTCAGGATGTTTGGGTTTACATAATGTTCATCCTCCAGGCCATGGTCCTGGAGCTCCAGGTAGAAATTCCCCTCCCCGAAAATACGCTGGTAGTTGAGGGCCGCTGCCTTGGCCCCCTCGTAGTTCCCCCGCAGCAGGGCCCGGGGCACCTCCCCGGACAGGCAGGCGGACAGGGCGATGAGCCCCTCGTGGTACTGCTCCAACAGCTCGAAGTCCACCCGGGGCTTGTTGTAAAAGCCCTCGGTCCAGGCCTTGCTCACCATGGCGGCCAGGTTGCGGTAGCCGGTCTCGTTTTCGCACAGGAGCACCAGGTGGCGGTTTTCCCCGTCCAGCTCGTGGACTTTATCCAGCCGCCCCCGCTTGGCTACGTACACCTCGCAGCCGATGATGGGCTGGATGCCCCGCTTTTTGGCGGCCTTGTAAAAGTCGATGACGCCGTACATACAGCCGTGGTCGGTGATGGCCACGGCCTTCTGGCCCAGCTCCTGCACCCGGTCCAGCAGCTGCTCGATGCGGCAGGCCCCGTCCAGGAGGCTGTATTCGGTATGCACGTGCAGGTGTACAAAGCTCATCCTTGTTCGCTCCTTTCCGGCTGATTCACAGGGCTCTGGCGTCCGCTCCACCCCCGGCGGATAAGAAAGAACGCCCCTCGGTCGCCCACCCCGAGGCGCGGGGACGTGCCGGCGGGCGGTCAAGAGTTATGTCAACCGCTCGCCAGGTCCTCTTCCCCCACCACGATCCAGAAATAGTACTCCACGCCGATGTTGTTCTTCTCCACGCCCCAGTAGGTCTCCTCGCACACCAGGTAGGTGCCGGGCTCGGTGGGGGTGCGGAACTCCGCTTTTTTCTCCGAGTAGGTGAGGCCGTCCTCGTCGTAGATGGTGAAATAGAAGGGGCCGTTCTGGCTGCGCCCCTCGAACCGCACCACGATGTGGTCCACCTCCACCGTGGGGGCGCTGTCGCCGATCTCCCCGGGCACCAGCCGGCGCTTTTCCGTCACCACCCCGTCCTGGGTGACGTAGATCTCATTCTGCAGGGGGGTCACCTCTTTCCCGGCGCTGACCACCGTAACCGTGCCCACCTCCACCGGGCCGGACTGGAACAGGCTGAGCAGCAGGTAGCCCAGGCCCAAGATGCCCAGCACCATGGCCAGGGCGCCCCCGTAGACCATCAGTTTTGTTTTGGGGTCCCCCTCCACCCGCAGGCTGCCTTTTACCAGTTTCATGCTCCATTCCTTTCCCACGGCCGGGCAGAGCCGCCGCTACATCAGATTGTGGATGCCCTTTTCCTCCATGATCTTCTCCCCCAGCTCCAACAGCCGCTGGAGCCGGTGGTTCACCCCGCTGCGGCTGATGCCCAGCCGGGCCCCCAGCTCCCGTAGGGTGAGCTCCGGCTCGTCCAGGCGCAGCCGGGCCAGCTGGCGCAGGTTCTCCGGGAGGGAGTCCAGCCCCGCCGTGTCGCTGATGGCGGCGATGGCCGCGATCTGCCTGGCGGAGGCGGAATAGGTCTTGTCCATATTGGCGGTCTCGAAGTTGGTCTTGCGATTGATGTTGTTCTTGGCCTCTTTGTACATCTTCACCTGCATCAGCTCCATGGCGGCCCCCGGGGCCCCCAGGTAGGTGAGCAGGTCCTCGATCTGGCCGCTCTCCTTCACGTACACCACGTAGGCCCCCTTCCGCTCCGAGACCGCCGGGGCCAGGGGAAAGCCCTCCGCCTCGCAGAGGAGGGTGTACAGGTCGTTGGCCAGGTTTTTGTGGGGCACGGCGTACTCCAGGTGGTACTCCTTCCGGGGGTCGGTGGCGGTGCCGCAGGCCAGAAACGCCCCCCGCAGAAAGGGCGCCAGGCAGCTCTCGTCCTCCAGGGCGCCCCGGTTGATGCGCAGGCTGGCCTCCCGGCCGGTGTGGCCGAAGGCCTCCAGCAGCAGGCGGCGGCCGGACTCCTCGGGCAGAGCCACCCGGTAAGCCGTCTTTTTCCGCCGGCTCACCCCGTAGCTCAGCTCCCCGGAGACCCCGGCCCCCGCGGCGGCCAGCTCCAGCATCCGCCGGGCCACCGCCCCGTTCTCCGTGACAAAGGCCCCCTCCCGCAGGGAGAAGCACCGGGAGAAGAGCCACGCCCCGTAGCACTCGGCCCGCAGGTGCTCCAGTCGCTTCCACTCCACCCGGCACAGCTCATCCTTGATGTCCGATGAAAAGGACATGGCGGTCCTCCTTTCCGGCCGGTTCAGGCCATCTTGTTCCGCAGCTCCCGCAGCCAGCGGGGCGGGTCGGCGACTCTGGGGAACAGCTCCCCGTTGCGGTACTCCGCCACCTCCACAAAGCCGTTGTCGTTGTCGAAGAACCGAGCTTCGTCGCAGTAGGGCAGCACCCGCAGCACGTCCGCGAAGCGGGTGGAAAAACGGCGCTCCACGTCCTCCCTGGGGATGCTGTGACCGCCCTTGGCCACCCGGTTCCGGATGCGCCCCAGGCTCTCCTCCACCGTGTCCAGGCCGATGTAGTACAGGCGGATGGTGTAGCCCAGGTCTTTGGCCCGGCGGATGGTGCGCTCCGTCCGGGCGCCGGACAGGGTGGTCTCCTGGGTGAAGCTGACGCCCATCTCCAGGCACTCGTCGATCTTGCGGATGGCGGCTTTGCCGCCCTCCAGCACGCCGCCCAGCTGGGCATTGAGTTTATCCACATCGATGATGATCCCCAGGTCGGAGCGTTCGGCCTTCAAGGCCCCGGTGAGGCTGGATTTGCCGCAGCCATTCACCCCGCCGATGATGGTATAGAGTTTCATGGGCCTCCCCCCTGCCTAGTGCTTCTGCATATCCCGGTGGGTGACGCTGGCCCGCACGCCCTTCTGCACCAGGTGGTCGTGCATGTACTGGGCCAGGGCCACCGAGCGGTGGTGGCCGCCGGTGCAGCCCACGGCGATGACCAGCTGGCTCTTGCCCTCTTTGGCGTACAGGGGCAGCAGGTAATCCACCATATCCGTGAACCGGGCCACAAAGCCCTTGGTCTCCTCCTTCTCCATCACATAGTCCCGCACCGGGGCGTCCAGGCCGGTGAGGGGCCGGAGGTTCTCGTCGTAAAAGGGGTTGGGCAGGCAGCGCACGTCGAACACCAGGTCCGACTCCATGGGGACGCCGTACTTGAACCCGAAGCTGATGCAGTGCACCGCCAGGGAGTCCTCGGCGCTGTTCAGAAACAGCTGGGCGATGCGGGACCGCAGCTGGGCCGGGGACACCAGGGAGGTGTCGATGACGTAGTCGGAGCTCTCCCGCATGGGCTTGAGCATCTCCCGCTCCAGCTTCACCGCCTGCTCCAGGGAGCCGTTCAGGTCGTCGGAGAGGGGGTGCTTGCGGCGGGTCTCCTTAAAACGGCGCACCAGCACGTTGTCCGAGGCGTCCAAAAACAGGATCTTATAGGGCTTTTTGTCGTGCTTTAGGGCCTCCATGGCGGTAAAAAAGGACTTGAACAGCTCCCCGCCCCGGGTATCGGTCACCACGGCCACCCGGCCCATGATGTCCTCGCTCTTTACGCACAGGTCGTAAAACACGGGGATCAGCGCCGGGGGCAGGTTATCCACGCAGAAAAAGCCGATGTCCTCCATGGCGTGCATGGCCTGGGTCTTGCCCGCGCCGGAGAGGCCGGTCACCACTACAAATTCCATCCTCGCTCCCTCCTCACTCTTCCCCGGTCACCCGCACCTCGCACTCCAGGCGGGTGCCGGTCTGCTCCTCCACTGTCTTTTGGATAATGGAGATCAGCTCCAGCACGTCCTGGCAGGTGGCGCCGCCGGTGTTTACAATAAAGCCCGCGTGCTTCTCGCTGACCTGCGCGCCCCCTACCCGGCGGCCTTTCAGGCCGCACTGCTCGATGAGGGCGGCGGCAAAGCCGTTCTGGGGCCGCTTGAAGACGCTCCCGGCGCTGGGCATGTCGTAGGGCTGCTTGTCTTTCCGCCGGCCCATCAGCTCCTCCATCTTCCCGGCGATGGCCGCCGGGTCCCCGGGCTGCAGGGTGAATTCCACGGCGGTGATGATATCCTCCCCGCCGGTGTAGCGGCTCTTCCGGTAGCCGAAGCAGAGCTCCTCCCCCCTGGCCTCCCCGGGGGTGCCGTCGGGCCCCAGGTGCAGCACCCGGGACACCACGTCCCGCATTTCGCCGCCGTAGGCGCCGGCGTCCATATAGGCGCCGCCCCCCGCAGAGCCCGGGATGCCCCAGGCAAATTCCAGCCCGGTGAGGGAGCGCTCCCGGGCCAGGGCGCACACCGAGGCCAGGGGCGCTCCGGCCCCGGCCCGCAGGGTCCTGCCGTCGGGGAGGACCTCCACCTTCTTGAAGTCCCCGCCCAGATGGAGCACCGCCCCGCGGATGCCCTTGTCGGACACCAGCAGGTTGGAGCCCTTCCCCAGCACCAGATAGGGGATGCCCGCCTGCCGCAGGCAGCTAAGGAGCCCCTGGAGCTGGGCGGCGTTCTCCACGGTGAGGAACCGGTCCGCCGGCCCGCCGATCTGGAACGTGGTGTGCCGGGCCATGGGTTCATCCACCCGCAGGGGGCAGCCCAGGGCCTGGGCGGTCTGATCCAACAGGGTATAGTCCGGCTTCATGTCATGTATCCTCCGCTCAATAGATTCTCCGTTCAAAGATCCCGGTGTATTTCGCTAAGTAGTCGTCCAGGCGCCGGGCCGAGGCGTTCAGAATCAGCTCCTCGGGGAAATCGATCTCCGAGAGCATCTCCAGGGCCTGGCTGAACTCCCCCACCGCGGTCTCGAAGTGGGCGTCCGAGTCCACCACAATGGGCACCCCGTGCTTTTTGCAGCACAGGGCGATGGCCTTGCAGTTGGGGATATTCTGTTTCCGCACCTGAAAGCTGTGGTTGTTGATCTCCACCAGCTTGTGGTTCTCCCCGAACACGGGGATGACCTTCTCGTAGTCGTAGGCGTACACCGGGTCGCCGCTGTGGGCGATGACGTTCACCTTGGGGTTTTTCGCCACGTTGAGCCACAGCTGGGTGCACTTCTCCACGTCCGGGTTTTGCAGGCCCTCCAGGGGCAGGTGGTGGATGGAGGCCACCACCCAGTCCATCCGGGGGATGTCCCGGGGCTCAATATCCAGGTGGCCCTCAAAGTCCAGCACATTGGCCTCGATGCCCGCCAGGTTCATCACCCCCCGGTAGTGGAGGGGCAGCTCGTGGAGGGAGGAGAAGTACCACTCCCGGGGCGAGCCGGGCATGGTCCTGGCGTGGTCGGTGAGGGCGATGGCGTACAGGCCCTTCTCCGCCGCGGCCCGGATCATCTCCGTCACCGAGCTGTAGGCATGGGTAGAGGCCAGGGTGTGGGTGTGTAAATCCGCGATGATACGGTAGGTGTTGCTCATAAGTCCAAGTCCTTCTTTACTTCGTCCCCCTGCAGGTCGGAGATGTCCATCCCCAGGCTGGAGAGGAGCTCCTGGGCGGCGTTATAGCCCATCTTCTTCTGGCGGTTGTTCATGGCGGCCACCTCGATGATAACGGCCAGGTTCCGCCCGGGCTTTACCGGGATGGTCATCACCGGCACCCGGATGCCCAAGATCTCGGTGTACTCGCTGTCGATGCCCATGCGGTCGTAGACCTTGGTGGCGTCCCACAGCTCCATGTTGATGCACATGTCGATCTTCTCCGTCAGCTTGACGGCGCCCATGCCGAAGATGCGCCGGGCGTTGATGATGCCGATGCCCCGCAGCTCGATAAAGTGGCGGATGTTCTCCGGCGCCTGGCCCACCAGGGATTTGTTGGACACCCGGCGGATCTCCACGGCGTCGTCGGCGATGAGCCGGTGGCCACGCTTGATGAGCTCGATGGCGGTCTCGCTCTTGCCCACGCCGCTGTCCCCCACCAGGAGGATGCCCTCGCCGTAGACCTCTACCAGCACCCCGTGGCGGGTGACCCGGGGGGCCAGCTCCACGTTGAGGTAGGACACCAGGCCCGCCACCAGGCTGGAGGTGGAGTCCTGGGAGGAGAGCAGGGGGATGTCGTAGCGCTCTGCCGCCTCCAGCATGGTGGGGCAGGGCTGGATGCCCCTGGCCACGATCACCGTGGGGGGGCGCAGGGAGAAAAAGCTCTCCACCGCCTGGGCTTTCCGCTCCTCCCCCCAGGCGTTGAGCATGGCCATCTCCGACCGGCCCAGGATGGTGATGCGGGCCGGGTCGAAATAGTCGCAGAAGCCGTTGAGCTCCAGCCCCGGCCGGTTCACGTCCCGGGAGCGGATGAAGATCTCGTCGGCGCTTTTGGGCAGGTGCAGTTCCCGCAGCCCCAGCTCTTTGATGACTTTCGAGAGGGGGATGGAATATTCTTCTACCATAGGTCGTGTCCGCCTTTCCTTGCCCAGGCCGGCGGGGCGGGCGAGCCTGCCCCCGGGCCGGGGTGATCCGATACGCTTCTATTATAGACGAAGTTGGTGCAAAAATAAAGCCTTCATTTCACTCTGGGAGCCCCTGCCGGGGCGTGCAAAAAATTTTTCCCGATTTTGAAAATTTCCTCTTGCATTTTTCTGAACCATGATATATAATAGTTAAGCTCCCTGAAGGAGAAAACACATAGCGCGGGGTGGAGCAGTTCGGTAGCTCGTCGGGCTCATAACCCGAAGGTCGTAGGTTCAAATCCTGCCCCCGCAACCAAAGACCCCAGGTTTTGTTACCTGGGGTTTTCTCTTGCCTTTTTGTGGGATACTGCCAGCATATCCGACCAGTTTGGCGGTATCCTTTGTATAGATAGCACTGTTTTTTCTGGAAAATCGACAGGAAAGAACCACCTCAGAGCTTCTCGGCTCCGAGGTGGTTTTTCCTCCTGACCCATATCTGACCCATACCGTTTTTCCCTGGGTTTGGGTCAAACTCTGGAGCGGATACCACCATATACCAGCCTGTGGAATTTTCCTCATGGCACCCTCTGCCCCAGCACTCCATCCATTTTCTTGGCTGCCTCCCGCTGGGCTGTGGTGGTGACGTGAGCGTAGGTGTCTAAGGTGAAACCAGCGCTGAAGTGGCCGAGAATGGAAGAGACGGTTTTCACGTCCACCCCGTTTTGCAGGGCCAGGGTAGCAAAGGTGTGGCGCAGGTCATGGAAACGCACATAAGGCAGCCCCGCCCGCTTCAGCACCCGGCGGAGCATATTCCGCACGCTGTCCGGCGAGATAGGCCCGCCATTGGGAGAGGGAAATGCATACTCGCTGTGGGTTTTCTCTTGCTGGCTTTGCAGAACAGCC
>DXIW01000057.1 GCA_019112625.1 Candidatus Acutalibacter stercorigallinarum
CTCTCCTTCGCCCACCCCGCGAAGGAGTGCGCCCACGGCGCAAACGCCCCGTCCCGGGGCCCCTCCTTCGCGCACCCCGTTTCCCACACCTCCCCGCGAAGGAGCAGTCGGCCTTCCGGCCTCTTGTTTTGCGCCCAGCGCAAACGCCCCCGTCCCGGGGGCCGCTCCTTCACGCACCTCGTTTCCGCACCCCCCGCGCGAAGGAGCCACCCGGCCTTCCGGCCTCCTGTCCCTCCTTCGCCCACCCCGCGAAGGAGTGCGCCCACGGCGCAAACGCCCCGTCCCGGGGCCCCTCCTTCGCCCGCCCGCTTTTCCACACAAAAAGGGCCGCCGCGGCAGGCGGCAGCCCTAACGATCTCTTGTATCCCTCACTCCTGGGTCAGATCCTTCACGCTCTCCCGGGGCACCAGTACCGCGGGCAGCTCGTACTTAATGCTGCTGATGCTCACCCCCAGCTTCCTGTTGCGACGCAGGTTCTGCAGCAGGGCCACGCACTGGCGGCCCATCAGATGCCGGGAGTTCTTCACGCTGGTCAGATGGGGCTCCACCATGGTGCAGATGGACCTGTCGTCAAACCCGATGACCGACACGTCCCCGGGCACCTTCAGCCCGCTGCGCTGCAAGGCCTTCATGGCCAGCCAGGCCAAGCGGTCGCTCTCGCCCATCAGGGCGGTGGGCATCTTGTCCCCGGCCTGCAAAAACCGCTCCCGCAGGGCGGCGATGTCCTCGCTGTCCTCCCGGTGATTGGCGATGAAGTAGTTCTCCCGCCGGTCCTCCAGCCCATACTCCCGCAGCGCCTGGTGGAAGCACCGCCGCCGCTCCAGCAGGCTGTCGTTGTCCACCCCGCCGTACACATAGCCGATGTTCCGGTGGCCCATGGACTTCAGGTGCTCCACCGCCGAGAAGATCCCCTGCTCGTTGTTCACACACACGCTGCACACGTTCCGGTCCGGCCGGTAGGCGTCCACGAACACACAGGGGATGTCCAGGGTGGCCAGGTCCGCCAGAATCTGGTCGTCGATGTGGGCGGTCTGCACGATGGCCCCGGCCGCCTGGCCGCTGCTCTCCACCAGCCGCCGCAGGTCGGCGTTCCCCTCCCGGCTCATATGCAGCACCACCAGGTTGTAGTGGTTGGTCCGGGCCTCCATCTCCGCCCCCTCCAGCACCGCGGGGTAAAAGGCGAAGCGGTTGTTGTTCTCGTCGCTGCTGGTGTAGATGAGATACACGATCACCGGGTGGGCCCGCTCCTCCTGCCGGGGGGCGGCGGCCGCCTGGGGTACGGCGGGGGAGAGCATGTCCTCGCAGCCCATCTCCCGGATGCGCTTCAGCAGGGAGTGGCGCAGGGAATCGCTGATCCCCGGCTTGTTGTTCAGCACCAGGGAGATGGTGGCGGGCGACACGCCCAGTTTTTTCGCCAGGTCCTTAGCTTTCATAAATTTCGTAAACCTCCCAGGGAAAGTTGGGGTCGTTTTATAAACATTTATAAAATATTATATCCGTTTCCCGAAAAATTGCAAGGTTTTCCACGCAAAACGCCCTCACGAAAAAAACCGTGGAGAATTGGCGAAACTCCTCAAAAAATTTCGCATTGACAAACCGCCCCCCACAGGCTACAATAAAGGGCGGAAAAATGAAAGAAGGGGTGCCCGCTGGGTCTTGTGCCCAAGGCGGCTGAGAGGAGCTTCGAGCTTAAACCCTTTGCCCACAGGGCAGGAACCTGATCCGGATAATACCGGCGTAGGGAGCATTTCATCACCGCTCGGCAGGGGGAGTCTGGCCCGCCGGTTTTCCCATTCTGGGGCCGTCCGCCGCGCCGCGCTTTGAAAATGTTTGTTACGCCGTCCGGGTCCCCGGGCGGCTTTTTTGTCGCCCGGGGCCGGCGGCATTTCATTTTTCCAAATCAAATATGAGAGGAAGAATGAACATGAGCACGAACATGAGCAAGCGTTCCACCTACATCTTCAACTTAGTGCTGGGCGGCATTATGATCGCCATGGCCACGGTCCTGGGCTTCCTCAAGCTGTGGGAGGCCCCCTACGGCGGCTCCATCACCGTGTGTTCCATGCTGCCCATCCTGTTCTACAGCTACCGCTGCGGCCTCAAGTGGGGCCTGGGCGCCGCCTTTGTCAACAGCGCCCTCCAGCTGCTGCTGGGCGCCAGCGCCCTGCGGGGCCTGTCCGTGGGCACCCTGCTGGGCTCCATCTTCCTGGACTACATCCTGGCCTTCACCGTGCTGGGCCTGGGCGGCATGTTCCGGGGCAAGATCAAAAACGACGCTGTGGCCTTCACCGTGGGCAGCTTCATCGCCATGATGCTCCGCTACCTCTGCTCCTTCCTGTCCGGCTGGATTCTCTGGGCCGACGTGGTCAACGACGCCCCCTATATGCAGGAGGTCATCGGCACCTACATCCCCGCCCTGGCCAATGTCACCGGCACCACCCTGGCCATCATCTACTCCCTGGTCTACAACGGTGTGTACATGATCCCCGAGATCGTCCTCACCTGCGTGGTGGGCTTCCTGCTGGTGCAGTTCGCCGGCAACCAGGTCCTCAAAGAGCTCCGCGCCGGCTGAGCCCCAACAAAATCCGAGAAAAAGAAAAGAGCTGCTGCCTTCTGGCAGCAGCCCTTTTTTCGCGGTTTTTTACAGCCCTAGCTCCTGGTGGCGCTCCCGCAGTCCCTCGATGCACTCCTCCATCACCTGGTCCAGCTCCAGCCCCAGGCGCGCGCACCCGTCTGTAATGACCTCCCGGTTCACCCCGGCGGCAAAACGCTTGTCCTTGAATTTCTTCTTCAGGCTCTTTACCTCCAAATCCATCACCGATTTGGACGGCCGCATCAGCACCGCCGCGTGGATGAGCCCGCTGAGCTCGTCGATGGTGTACAGCACCTTCTCCATGTATAGCTCCGGCTCCACGTCGCACACCAGGCCGTAGCCGTGGCTCACCACAGCGTGGATGAAGGCCTCGTCGTACCCCGCCTCTTTCAAGATGTCCACCGCCTTTTTGCAGTGCTCCTCGGGGTACTTCTCATAGTCCACGTCGTGCAGCAGCCCCACGCTGCCCCAGTAGTCCGGGTCCTCCCCGGCCTTCTGAGCAAAGTGCTCCAGTATGGCCCCCACTTCCCGCCCGTGCTGGACCAGTGCCTCGCTCTCGTTGTACTGCCGCAGCAGCGCCAGCGCCTGTTCTCTCATCGATGCCGCCCCTCTCCTACAAAGTTTTCCTCCATTATAGCACGCTCTCCCGCCAGCGCAAGCCCCTGCCCCAAAATATAAGGAAAAGTAGGGGATGGATTGCTCCCCCTTGGGGGAGCTGTCGCCGTAAGGCGACTGAGGGGGTGCGGGGGGTGCGAGGGGGGCGGAGCCCCGCCTCGTAGGAGGGGGTACGGGGGAGGGCTCTCCCCCGTGGGGGGATACAAAGGGGGGCTTGTCCCCCTTTGAAAAGAAAAACAACCGAAAGACTATCCCACCACTAACTCGAGAACACCTCGGCCCCCTGCTGTACCCGGCACCCGCCGGGCCTGCACGGTCGCCCTGCGGGCGCCCTGGCCCCGCTCCGCGGGCCCCGCGCCCCTCCGGGCCGCGCGCAGGCCCGGCCCGGGCCTTGTTACCCCCCAAAAAAAAGAGCGCGCCCCCAGGCGCGCTCCCTTTCTTTTCTCTTACTTGTTCTCCTGGTCGCCCACCTCCATGGGGTACTGCCGCATGTAAGAGAGCAGCTCGTCCACGGTGGTAAAGGCCAGGCCGGTGACGGTGTCCGCCGCGCCGTAATAGATGGTGATGCGGCCGGTCTCCGGGTCGGTGAGGGTGGCGCAGGGGAAGGTGACGTTGGGCACGTCCCCGGTGAGCTCATACTGCTCCTCGGGCCCAAAGACATAGAAGTTGCCGCGCTCCTTCACAATCCAGGGGCGGTCGATGTCCAGCAGCGCCACGCCGAAGCGGTACACAAAGCCGTTGCAGGAGTTGAGCACCCCGTGGTAGATCATCAGCCAGCCCTCGTCGGTCTCAATGGGGGTGGGGCCAGGGCCCACTTTCTTGGACTGCCAGCCGCCGGCGGTGCCGAACACGAACCGGTGCTTGCCCCAGTAGGTCATGTCGGGGCTCTCACTGTAGAAGATGTCGCCGAAGGGGGTGTGGCCGGTGTCACTGGGCCGGGACACCATGGCGTATTTCCCGTTGATCTTCCGGGGGAAGAGCACGCCGTTGCGGTTGTAGGGCAAAAAGGCGTTCTCCAGCTGGTAGAAGGTCTTGAAGTCGTAGGTGTAGCCAATGCCGATGGTGGGGCCGTGGTAGCCGTTGCACCAGGTGATGTAGTACCGGTCCTCAATAAAGCACACACGGGGGTCATAGCGGTACTCCTTGCGCACCACGTCCTTCTCGCCCTCAAAGACGATGGGGTCGTGGTTGATCTCCCAGTGGATGCCGTCCTTGGAGAAACCGGCGAAAATGTCCATCTCCACACCGCGGTTGTCGCAGCGGAACACGCCGGCGTAGGCGTCCCCAAAGGTGACTACCGCGGAATTGAAAATGCTGTTGGAAGTGGGGATCGCGTCCCGGGGGATGATGGGGTTCCCGGTGTAGCGCCAAACGGGCTTGGTGTAGCCCGCGGGCTTGTCCTGCCAGGGCATGTTGGGCAGGGCGGGCCTGCCGATGATCTTCGCCATAGTTACAAACTCCTTCGCACAATATTTTGCCGGATGGCCCGGCTTTTTCTCTATTATAGCGTGTCCCGCCGGGAAAGGAAAGACCGAAAAAATGAATTCTCTTCACTTTTTCCGAAAACCACCCCCTTGCCCTCCCCCGGCCCCGGGGCTATAATAGGGAAAACACCTGTTTGGGAAAGGATGAGCGCACGTGGAACGTATCGAGCTGGATGGTTTTCTGCAATACCGGTTTTTATCGGGCTTAAAGGCCGCGCCGGCGGGGAAGGACCTGGCCTTCCTCTGCGCCCAGGCCTGCCGGGAGGAGAACGCCTACCGCCGGGACCTGTGGCTGCTGAAAGAGGGGGAGACCCCCCTGCGCCTTACCGGGGACGGCAAGGTGGGCGCCTACCTATGGGAGGACGCCCACACCCTGCTCTTCACCGCGGACCGGGGCGACGGGAAAAAGGAGCGGGAGGCCGGGGAGGACTACACCGCCTTCTACCGGCTGGACACCCGGGGCGGCGAGGCGGTCAAGGCCTTTTCGGTGCCCCTTTCCGCTACGCCGGTGGCCGCCCTGGGCCAGGGCCGCACCCTGCTGCGGGCGGACTGGGACCTGCGGTTCTCCAAGGCATACCGGCTCCAGGGCAGGGCCAGAGAGGAGCTGCTCCAGGCCAGGAAAGAGGAGCAGGACTACCAGGTCCTGGACGAGCTGCCCTTCTACGCCAATGGGGGCGGGTACCGGAACAAAAAGCGCTCCGCCCTGTTCCTCTTTGAGGAGGGGACCGGCCAGCTCACCCGCCTCACCCCGGAAACCTTCGACACCGCCTCCACCCGCCTCAGCCCCGACGGGACAAAGCTCCTCTACACCGGGGAGAGCTTCACCGGGGCCCGGAAGCACCGGGAGGGCATCTTCCTCTATGACCTGGCCGGGAAGCGGACCACCACCCTGCTGCCCGCCCGGATCTACCAGGTCTACGACGCCCTGTGGTGGGGGGAAAAGGTGCTGTTCCTGGGCACCGACTGCAAGCGCTACGGCCTCAACGAGAACGCCCAGTTCTACACCCTGGACCCCGCCACGAAAGAGGTGTCCCTGCTGGCCCCCTACGAGGACGCCGTGGGCTCCTCGGTGGGCAGTGACTGCCGCCTGGGCGGCGGGGATGAGTGGACGGTCTCCGGGGACAAGCTGTACTTTACCGCCACCATCCGCAACGCCTCCCAGGTGTTCTGCCTGGAAAAGACCGGGGACATCCGCCCGGTGTACACCCGGGAGGGCTCGGTGGACTGCATCGCCCTGCAGGGGGGCGCCCTGTACTTCGTGGGGATGCAGGACATGGGGCTCCAGGAGGTCTACCGCTGGGACGGAAAAGAGCGGCGGCAGCTCACCTGCCTGAACCAGGACGTGCTGCGGGAGAAATACGTGGCCCGGCCGGAAAAGCTCACCTTCTATAACGACGGGGTGGACCTGGACGGCTGGGTGCTGTACCCCAAGGACTTCGACCCCCAGCGGTCCTACCCCGGGATTCTGGACATCCACGGCGGCCCTAAGACCGTCTACGGCGAGGTGTTCTACCACGAGATGCAGTTCTGGGCCAGCCAGGGCTACGTGGTGTTCTTCTGCAACCCCCGGGGCGGGGACGGCCGGGGCAACCAGTTCGCCGACCTGAAGGGCAAGTACGGCACCATCGACTACAGCGACCTGATGGCCTTTACCGACGCGGTGCTGGAGAAAGTCCCCCAGCTGGACAAAGACCGGCTGTATGTCACCGGGGGCAGCTACGGCGGCTTTATGACCAACTGGATCATCGGCCACACCCACCGCTTCCGGGCCGCGGCCACCCAGCGCTCCATCGCCAACTGGGTGAGCTTCTCCCTGATCTCCGACATCGGCGAGACCTTCGGCCCCGACCAGATGGGCCTGGGCAAGGGGGACGACCTGTGGAACAGCACGGAGCGGCTGTGGGAGCACTCCCCCTTGAAATACCTGGACCAGGCGGTGACCCCCACCCTCATTATCCACAGCGACGAGGACTACCGCTGCCCCCTGGCCGAGGGCTACCAGATCTACAGCGCCCTGCGCCAGCGGGGCGTGGAATCGCGCATGGTCATCTTCCACGGGGAGAACCACGAGCTCTCCCGCAGCGGCAAGCCCCTGCACCGCATCCGCCGGCTGCGGGAGATCACCAGCTGGTTCCAGAAGCACGGGTAAAGAAAGCAAAGCGAGGCGCGCCGGTCCCCCGGCGCGCCTTTTGGTCTAACCAGGCCCCACCCCTCATATCTATTACCACATCGGAAGCGAGGGGTGCCAAATGTCCAACAACGTCATCGACGACAGAGCCACCAGGTTAGGGGAATACATCGTGGAGAACCGGGCCACCGTCCGCCGTGCCGCCAAAAAGTTCGGCGTCAGCAAAAGCACCGTGCACAAGGACGTGTCCCAGCGGCTGAAATACATCGACAACGGCCTGTACCACGACGTAAAGGACGTGCTGGCGGTGAACAAGGCCCAGCGCCACATCCGCGGGGGCATCGCCACCAAAAAGAAGTACGAGGCCATGAAATAGGGGAGGGGCTGCCATACGGCAGCCCCTTTTCCTGCCCGCGGCCCGCCCCGGCCCCTCACCCCGGGCCCCCCTGGCCGCAATAATTCCAACCTCTACGCAATCGGGGAGGGGCTGCCATACCGGCAGCCCCTCTCCATCGTTACAGACTCCCCTTCAGCACAGCCTCCGGGTCCAGGTACACCCCGTCCCGCTGCACCTCCAGATGCAGGTGGGGCGCGTCCGCCGATTCCCCCGGCACCGCCGCCACCGTGCCCACGGCCTGCCCCTGGGTGACAATGTCCCCCTCCGCCACCTGGAAATTCTCCCCCAGCCCGCAGTAGGAGAAGTCATACTCCCCGTGCTGGATGACCACCACGTTCCCCAGCATGGGGTCGGTGTAGGTGGAGAGCACCATTCCGTTGCCGCAGGCTGTCACCGTCTCGCCGCTCTGGGCAGCCAGGTCCAGCCCCGCGTGGATGCGCCAGTCCTTCATGGTCTCCGAGTACACCGGCGCCCCGGCGCTGTAGGCCTTCTGCGTTTCCTGCGACTCCACCGGCCAGCTCAGCTGTGTGCTGATGGCATACAGCGGCCCGTTGGCGGGGACTTGTTCCGGCTCCTCCGTGGCGGCGGGCTGGGGCGTCCCCGTGGGCTGTACCTCCTCCGGCTGAGAGGCCGCCCCCGCCGTCTCCCTGGCGTCAGGAGTGGGGGTGGGGGCCGGGCTGGCCTCCTGGGCGGCGGCCGGTTCTTCCGGGTCCTGGTCCTCCACAGCCCCCTCCTCCTGGCCGCTGCGCACGTCCTCCGCCTGCTGCTGGAAGAGTTGAGAGCTGCCGGGGTCCGTGTAAGCCGGCTCCACCACGCCGTTTACCGCGTCGTAGGTGCTCCAGGCCGCCACGCCCACCGCCACCAGGCAGACCGCCAATGCCAGATAAAACCCGTTCCTGCGGGCCTTCTCGTTGGAAAATCGTTTTCCATTCATAGGGTGCACATTCCTTTCGGCGTAAAATACAAGTTGCTGGTACCTGTATTCTGGGCGGAACCCCCCGGGATTATACAACCCATCCCTGTATTTGACTTTTCCCCCTTCTTCCGCTATTATTGGAAAAGACCAGAGAAGGGGGCCCGCCGCCATGTACATCGCAGACCTGCACATCCACTCCCGGTTTTCCCGGGCCACCAGCAAAGAGGGGGACGCCCCCCATTTGGACCTGTGGGCCGGGAGGAAGGGCATCGGCCTGGTGGGCACCGGCGACTTCACCCACCCCGCCTGGCGGGCGGAGCTCCAGGAGATGCTCACCCCAGCGGAGGAGGGCTTCTACACCCTCAAGCCCCAGTACCGCCTCCCTTCCGATACCGCCGGGGCGGCCCAGCCTCCCCGGTTCGTCCTCACCGGGGAGATCAGCTCCATCTATAAAAAGAACGGCCGGGTGCGCAAAGTCCACAACCTCATCCTCCTGCCCAGCTTCCAGGCGGCGGAGGAACTCTCCCGGCGATTGGAGCGGGTGGGCAACATCCACTCCGACGGCCGGCCTATTTTAGGCCTGGACAGCCGGGACCTGCTGGAGCTCACCCTCACCGCCTGTCCCCAGGCCATCTTCATCCCCGCCCATATCTGGACGCCCCACTTCTCCCTGTTCGGGGCCTTCTCCGGCTTCCAGACCATGGAGGAGTGCTTCGAGGACCTGACCCCCCACATCCACGCCGTGGAGACCGGCCTGTCCTCCGACCCGCCCATGAACTGGCAGGTCTCCGCCCTGGACAGCTACACCCTGGTGTCCAACTCCGACGCCCACTCCCCCCAAAAGCTGGGCCGGGAGGCCAACCTGCTGGACTGCGGCCTCTCCTATCCCGCCCTCAAGCACGCCATGGAGACCGGGGAGGGCTTCGGCGGCACCATCGAGTTTTTCCCCGAGGAGGGCAAGTACCATTTGGACGGCCACCGGAACTGCGGGGTGTGCCTTACCCCCCAGGAGGCGGAATCATTGGGCGGCCTGTGCCCCGTGTGCGGGAAGAAGCTGACCATCGGGGTGCAGCACCGGGTGGAGGAGCTGGCGGACCGCCCCCTGGGCCAGCCCCGCCCCCAGCAGAAGCCCTTCGAGAGCCTGGCCCCCCTGCCGGAGGTCATCGCCGCCTGCACCGGCGCCTCTGAAACAAGCAAAAAGACCCAGGCCCGGTACCAGGCCATGCTCCAGCAGCTGGGCAGCGAGTTTTACATCCTGCGCCAGGCCGGTTTCGAGGACATCCAGCGGGTGGCGGGCCCGGCGGTGGCCGAGGGCATCCGGCGGCTGCGGCTGGGCCAGGTGGAGCGTGTCCCCGGCTACGACGGGGCCTTCGGCCACGTGGTGCTCCTCACCCCGGCGGAGCGGCAGGCCCTGGAGGGCCAGACCTCCCTCTTCGGGGCGGCGAAGGCCAAGACCACAAAAAAGCAGGGGAGGCCCGCCGCCCTCAAGCCCGCCGCTCCCCAAAAGGAGCAGGCCCCGTCCCAGCCCACCGCCCAGCTGAACCCGGAGCAGCGCCGGGCCGCGGAGTGGACAGGCCCCGCCCTGGCCGTGGTGGCCGGGCCGGGCACCGGCAAGACCAAGACCCTCACCGCCCGCATCCTCCACCTGCTGGAGCGGGGCGCCGCCCCCGGGGAGATCACCGCCGTCACCTTCACCCGCCGGGCCGCCGGGGAGATGGAGGAGCGCCTGGCCGCCGCCCTGGGTGGGAAAGCGGCCCTCCGGGGCCTCACCGTGGCCACCTTCCACGCCATCTGTCACGACCTGCTGGGCCGCCCGCCCCTTCTCAGCCGGGAGGAAGCCCTGGCCCTGGCGGAAGCCGTCCTCCGGGACGGGGGCCAGGACATGGCCCCCGGGGAGTTTCTGCGCCAGGTGTCCCAGGTGAAAAACAGCACCGTCCCCCAGGCCAGCCCCCTGCCCCCAGAGCTCTACCAGGCCTACCAGGCCGCCCTGGCCCAGCGTGGCGCTATGGACTTCGACGGCCAGCCAAGCCGCCCGCCCCTTCTCAGCCGGGAGGAATCCCTGGCCCTGGCGGAAGCCGTCCTCCGGGACGGGGGCCAGGACATGGCCCCCGGGGAGTTTCTGCGCCAGGTGTCCCGGGTGAAAAACAGCACCGCCCCCCAGGCCAGCCCCCTGCCCCCACAGCTCTACCAGGCCTACCAGGCCGCCCTGGCCCGGCGTGGTGCCATGGACTTCGACGACCTGCTGCTCCGGGCCGCGGAGCGGGACCTCACCCCCACCCAGCGGCGGCGCTTCACCCACCTGCTCATCGACGAGTTCCAGGACAGCAACCCCCTGCAGCTGGAGCTCATCTGCCGGTGGAGCCAGAAGGGGGAGAGCCTGTTCGTCATCGGTGACCCGGACCAGTCCATCTACGGCTTCCGGGGCGCGGACAGCGGCTGCTTCGAAAAGCTCCGCCAGCGCTGCCCCGCCCTGGAGACCCTGCGCCTGGTGAGGAATTACCGCTCCACCCCTCAGGTGCTGGGCTGCGCCATGCCGGTGATCTCCCACAACCCCGGCCCCGCCCGCGACCTGGAGCCCCAGGCCCCCGCCGGGCCCCCGGTGCGGGTCCTCCAGGGGGAGGACGACCTCCACCAGGCCGCCGCCATCGCCAAGGAGATCGCCCGCATGACCGGGGGCATGGGCATGGCCGAGGCCGGCCAGGACCGGAGCCGGGAGCGGTACCGCTCCTTCTCCGACGTGGGGGTGCTGTGCCGCACCCACCGCCAGGCCCAGCTCGTGGAGCGCTGCCTCCGCCACGACAGCATCCCCTGCCAGGTCACCGGCCGGGAGGACCTGCTCCAGCGCCGGGAGGCCCGGGGCATGCTCGCCTTCCTCCAAGCGGTGCGGGACCCCGCCGACACAGCGGCCCTCTCCACCTGTTTGGAGCTGGTCTGGGACTGCCTCCCGGAGACCATTTCCGCCGTGGTGGACCTCTCCCGGGCCGCCGGGGGCTGGAATCGGGCTTTTTCGGGCGATTCCCGGGCTTTTTTGGGTGAGTTTCGGGCTGTTTCGGGCTTTTTCCAGGCGGCCCAGGGGTACTTTCAGCCCCTCCAAACGGAAAAACCCCTGGCCCTCCTCACCCGCTGGGAGGGGGAGCGGGGGCCCTTCCCCGGCCTGGAACAGCTGAAGAACATGGCGGTGTTCTACCCCACCACCGCCGCCTTCCTGGACGCCCTCCTCCTGGGGGAGGAGGCCGACCTGCGCCGTGGCGACGGCCGGAATTACGCCTCCGGCGCGGTCCAGGTCATGACCCTCCACGCCGCGAAAGGCCTGGAATTTCCTGTGGTTTTCCTGCCTTTCCTGGACCAGGGCAGCCTGCCGTTAGAGTCGGAACACCGCCCCGCCGACATAGGGGAGGAGCGCCGCCTGTTCTACGTGGGCATCACCCGCGCCCAGGAGGAGCTGGTTCTCCTCTGCGGGCCCCAGCCCTCCCCCTTTTTGGAGGAGCTGCCCCCTGGCCGCGCCGCCTGGGAGCACCTCCCCAGCCGCCAGCCCACCCCGGAACAGCTCAGCTTCTTTTAGGCCCTCCCCACAAATCTCACCCCAATTTATTCTCGACTTTCCAGAACTCTGCCCAATTTTTCCCCAAAAATACCGCTTTCCCAAGGAGGAATCTTCGTGAAATATCTCATCGCGTCAGACATCCATGGCTCGGCTTTTTACTGCGCGCAGCTGCTGGAAGCCCTGCACCGGGAGGGGGTGGACACGCTCCTCCTCCTGGGGGACCTGCTGTACCACGGCCCCCGCAACGACCTGCCCCAGGGCTACGCCCCTAAGGAGGTGGCGGCTATGCTCAATGGCGTGCAGCAGCGGGTGTTTTGTGTGCGCGGCAACTGCGAGGCCGAGGTGGACCAGCTCATGCTGCGTTTCCCCGTGCTGGGGGACTACTGCCTGCTGGAAGCGGCGGGAAAGCTGGTGTTCGCCACCCACGGCCACCAGTACAACCTGCAGACGCCTCCGGCCCTGAGGCCCGGGGACGTGCTGCTTCACGGCCACACCCACGTGCCCGCCAAAGACAGCTCCGCCGGGTTCTGGTACCTGAACCCCGGCTCTGTGGCCATCCCTAAGGAGGGCTCGGCTCACAGCTACATGACGCTGGCGAGCGGGACGTTCCGCTGGAAAGACCTCTCCGGCCGGGAATACGACAGCCTCACCCTGTAAAAACGCGCAAAAAGGACGGCCCCGCAGGGCCGTCCTCTTTTCTATGGCAAATCGGTTATTTCAGCAGTTTTTCCACGTTTTCCCGGATGGCGGCGGGCTCCACCTGGGCCTCCAGGGCCAGGGAAACAGCGTGCCGCAGCTGCATCAGGCGGTAATCCTGGAGGGTGAGGGTGGGCTCGAAGGTGCGGCCCAGCTTCCGGGAGCTGAGGTAATACCCGGCCACGGCCAGGGCCCCCTTCTCCATCAGGGAATTGACCAGGATGTGGATGGAATTGGGTTTCCAGGAGGCGGCCCGGCTGGCGGCCAGCTCTAAGATCTCCGCCCGGGCCAGGGGTTTCCCCGCGTCCCAGAACAGCTCCATGAGCTCCTGTTCCTTTTTTGATAAGGTGAAATATTGCTCGGCCATGGTCCTCTCTCCTTTGCTGCGTGGGACCCTCTCCCAGGCCGTTCTCGTAGGGATGGGCAGGGTTTTCCTGCGGGCAGCCCAGAGCGGCCCGCTCTGCTTTAATCATAGAACAGAACTGTCACTTTGTCAATACAAATAAATACAGCACAAATTTGGGCATATCGCCGGGAGACCGGGCGGAAAGCCGGGAAAAGGCGGCCCGGAGGGTCACAGCAGGGTATAGACCAGGTTCTCCCAGCGCAGGCGGGAGCCCACCTCGACGCCCTCGGGCAGTAGGGCCATGGCCACCACCATGGGCTCGCCGCTGTCGGGGATGTCGGTGCGCCGCAGGTAGGCGTAATCGCCGTTGATGCTCTCTACCACATATTCATAGGGGCCCATCGTCTCACCTCCCTCACCACCAGTCTACCGGAAGCCGGGGCAAATTGCAAGCCCTGTCTTGACAAAGCGGCCCCCTGCCCCTAGAATGGAGAAAACAGCCGAAGGAGTTGACATAGAATGGAATTGGTGCGTTTCCGGCCCTGCCCGGATACAGAGGCCCAGGTGGAGGGGTGGCTGCACACCCCCATCACCGAGATGACGGTGCGGCGGGAGCAGTTCCCCACCGTGGTGGTGTGCCCCGGCGGCGGGTACGAAATGGTCTCCCAGCGGGAGGCGGACCCGGTGGCCCAGCGGTTTTTCGCCCGGGGGTACAACGTGTTCCTCCTCACCTATTCCGTGGGGGAAAAGGCCAAGGAGTTCCGCCCCCTGCGGGAGCTTTCGGAGACGGTGGCCGCCCTGCGGGAGCGGCCGGAATGGCGCTGCGACCCGGAACGCATCGCGGTGTGCGGGTTCTCCGCCGGGGGGCATCTGGCGGCCTCCCTGGGCACCCTGTGGGACGACCCGGAATTTTTGAAAACCTACGACAACAGGGGTGGGAAAAACCGGCCCAACGCCATGGTGCTGTGCTATCCGGTCATCACCGCGGACGAGTACGCCCATGTGGGGTCCATCACCCATGTGAGCGGCTGCCAGCCCGGCACCCCGGGGTATGAGTACTTCTCCCTGGACAAGCATGTCAGCGGGACAACCTGCCCGGCCTTTGTGTGGCACACGGTGACGGACGACTGCGTGCCTGTGGAGAACACCCTGGCCATGGTGGCCGCCCTGCGCCGCCATCATGTGCCGGTGGAGGCCCATCTGTTCCCGGCAGGGGAGCACGGCCTCTCGGTGTGCACCGAAGAGACCAAGAGCCAGGACCCTTACCTGGCCCGGTGGATGGACCTGTGCCTGGACTGGCTGGACCACACGTTCCAGTTCGCGCTGTAAAAGGAGGAGAGCTATGGAGTATTCCCGTCGTGCCCAACAGGTGTTTGAAGGGATGGCCTCCCGCTGGGAGGAAGGGTGGCTTCTCCGCCCCCTGGAGGAGGTGGATTTTCCCCGCCGGTTTCTTGACAGGCCGGCGCCGGCTGTGGTATTGTCGGAAGAGAAAGAAGGGGGGCGAGGGGATGCTGCGCATCGCGGTGTGTGACGACGAGCCGGAACAGCTGGAGAAGGTGGCCGGGCTGCTGCGGGACTATGGCCAGAGGCGCTCCGTGCCGCCGTGGCAGGTGTTCCCTTTCCCCAGCGGGTACGCGCTGCTGGACGGGGCCGAGGAGCAGGGGGGCTTTGACCTGTACTTGCTGGACGTGCTCATGCCGGGGCTGGACGGCATCCAGACCGGGGCGAAGCTCCGGGCCCAGGGGGACCCGGGGGAGATCGTATATCTGACCAATTCCCGGGACCACGCGGTGGAGAGCTATGGGGTGCGGGCCTTCTACTACCTGGTGAAGCCGGTGGAGGCGGGGGCGCTGTTCCCCGTGCTGGACGCCGCCCTGGAGCGGCTGGAGCGGCGGGACCGGGAGAGCGTGGTGGTCCACACCGCCCAGGGGCCCCGGCGGCTGCGGCTGGACCGCATCCTCTACGTGGAGCGGGCGGGCCGGGGGATGCGCTACCACTGCGTCGACGGCACGGTGGACACCAGGACCATCCAGGTGCCCTTCCGGGAGGCGGTGAAGTGCCTGCTCCAGGACCCGCGCTTTACCCTGTGCGGGGCCAGCTTCCTGCTGAACCTGGAGCACGTGGCCGGGGTGGAGAGCCAGTCCGCCCTGCTGGACAGCGGGGAGCGGGTGGCCCTGCCCCGGGCGGCGGTGGCCCCCTTCAAAATCGCCTGGGGGAAGTATTGGCTGAACCTGAAATGAAGGAGGGTCGAGTGTGGTCGAACTATTTGCCATGGAATATATGACCGCCTTGGGCATGACCATGGTGCTCCTGTTTTTGGACAGCAAGTATCCCCGCTGGGTCACTGCCTTGGCGGTTTACGTCGTGATGGTCTTGGTGATGGGTGTGGTAGCCGTTTTGTACTGTACGGCGGGCCTGGCGGTGACGGTGCGGGCCTATACCCTGCTGGCCCACGCACCCTCTCTGCTGCTGCTTTTGTTTTTCAGCCGGTTTCGGGGGTGGCGCATGCTGTTCCAGCTGATGTCCGCCATCCTGTTCTGCATGCTGACCCAGCACGCCGCGGGTCTGGTGTACTACCTCTCCGGCCAGCGCTTTTGGGTGATGGCGCTGTCTTACGCCGTGCTGACCGTGGCGGTGATCTGTTTCCTCGTGCGGTTTTTACGGCCCCTGTTTTTCCAAACGCTGGAGGGGCTGCGCCACGGCTGGTGGCTGGCCTGTTTGGCCATGGCGCTCTACTATGGGATCGTCGTCTACGTGATTCCCGGCTACGTGGGCCTCGACCAGGTGACGACAGTCCTCAAGCCCGCCGTCTCCCTGCTGATGGTCGGCTTTTACATGGTTTTGATGCTCCTCTTCACCAGCACCCGGAAGGAGATGGAGGCCCAGCACGGCAAACGCCTGGTAGAGGCCCAGGCCGCCGCCCTCCGCAGCCGCCTGGAGGCCCTGGGGGCCGCCGAGGAGGAGACCCGGCTGATGCGCCACGACATGCGGCACCGGTTCCAGACAGTGGCGGAGCTGGTGGGCAGGGGAGAGGACCAGCGGGCGCTGGCGTTCATCGGCGCGGCCCAGCGGAAGCTGGACGAGGGCAAGCCCGTGCGCTGGTGCGGGCTGGCGGTGCTGGACGCGGTGTTCGCCTCGTACTTTGGCCAAGCCCAGCGCCAGGGGGTGCGGGTGGAGGCGGACATCCGCCTGCAGGAGCCCCTCCCGGTGGACGAGGGGGAGCTGGCCATCGTGTTCGCCAACGCTTTGGAGAACGCCCTCCACGCCTGCCTGAAGCTGCCGGAGGACAAGCGGTGGATCGCCTGCAAGGCCATCTGCTACCCCAAGCTCATGTTCCAGGTGGTGAACCCCTGGGAGGAGGAAGTCCCACTGGACGGGGAGGGGCTCCCGGTGGCCGGGCAGGAGGACCACGGCCTGGGGGCGCACTCCATCGCCGCCTTCTGCCAGAAGTACGGCGCCCTGTGCCAGTTCACCCAGGAAGCGGGGGAGTTTTCCCTGCGGGTGATTTTGTAGGGAAACTGCCGAAAACAGAGGCAGGCTGTAGGATGACCTGCAGCCTGCCTTTTTGTGAAGCTATGAGAAGATCTCAGCGGTATTTTCCATATTGGTCCACCAGCTCCCGCACCCGCCTGATGCGCCGCACAGAGGAGCCGGGGACCACCTGCTTCGCTATACTATAGCACAGGGGAGGGGGCTTGCCTATCCCCCAAATTATGCCTTGCGTTTTTTTAGCAGCCACTGGGAGGGGCTCATGCCGTTGAATTTCCGGAACACGGTGGAGAAGTAGTCGCTGGTGTTGAATTCCAGCAGCATGGCGGTCTGGGTGATGGATTTCCCGGAGAGGAGCAGCTCCTTGGAGCGCTCGATCTTCCGGTAGTTGATGTATTCCGCCGGGGTGCGGCCGAAATAGTCCTTGAATTTGTGCTGCAGGGTGGAGACGGAGATGCAGCAGGCCCGGCTCAGGTCCTCGATGGTGAGGTTGTCCGTCAAGTGGGCCTCGATATACTGCCCCAGCTCCAGAAAGTGATCTGTGTCCAGCTGCTGCTCCTGCAGGCCGTGGAGCATGGTCTGCAGGAGAAAGACCAGGGTGGACACGCTGAGGGGGACGGCCCCCAGCTTATAGAAGCGGTCGAAGGCCTGCTTGACCAGGCTTTTCATCTCTGGGGAGAAGGGAAAAACGTGCTGCCGCAGCTCTGCCAGGCGGCCTGCCAGGTCCAGTGAGAAGGCCGGGCCCAGGCCCAAAAAATCCTCTGGTTGGGACAGGTTCAGCTGCATCCAGTAAAATTCTCCCACACCCTGGCAATTTTCCTCGCTGCGGTGGGGCTGGTCAAGGAAGGAGAGGAACACCTCGCCGCCGCCCACCTGGTACTGTTTGCCCTCGATCTCGTAGACCTGCTGGCCTTTTATGACGAACACCAGCTCGATGCAGTCCTTGTGGCTGTGGACCGAGAGGGGCTCTGCGGCCCGGCGGAATCTGGCGTGGCCGAACAGATCGAGGCCGGGGATGCTGAGGTAGGGCTTCTCCAGCCATGTTTTTTCTGGCGTAATGGTGATCCCTTCCATCTGGTCTGCTCCTTTCTGCTACGGTTGACGTTGCCATAGGTGATCTGCTGCTTTTATTGTAACACAGTCTTCAAAATTCTGCAAAGCATGAAAGCGAAAGCGCGAGCCTGCAGGGCGCGTGTATAATTACCACAAAAGCAGGTGGGAAATTTCCGAAAAATAGTTGAAACCGGAAAGCCATCTCTTGCCCCGTCACCTATATAGGATCTTCCCGCCGGGGCGTGATGCCCCGGCGGGTTTGTCTTAAAAATCCCGCAAGGCCTAAAAATGAATGATTTTTCCCGCGGGATGGCGTATGCTTAAGCTATCAAAGCGGCTCGCCGCAGCTAGGAGGAAGATACATGACATCACGGGAATTGGTCTATGCTGCCCTGGAGAACCGGTCGCCGGAGCGGGCGCCGCGAGACCTGTGGACACTGCCTTGGGCGGAGAATCATTACCCCCAAGAGCTGAAAAAGATCCGGGAGGATTTCCCCTCCGATTTCGGCGGGGTGAACGTGCGCTATGAGAAATACGCGGAGACAAAGGGCGACCCCTACCAAAAGGGCATTTACGTAGACCCTTGGGGCTGCGAGTTTGAGAACATCTTCGAGGGGATTATCGGTGAGGTGAAGCACCCCCTCATCCCCACCGAGGACGAGGAGTGGGACAACGTGGGCAAGATCCACATCCCCACCGAGTCCCTCACCTTCGACATCGGCCAGGTGAACGCCGAGTGCGCCAAGTCGGACAAATTCATCAGCGGCGGGTGCTGCCCCAGGCCCTTTGAGCAGCTGCAGTTCATCCGGGGCACGGAGAACCTGTACATCGACCTGCTGGATCCGCCCCCTAAAATGCTGCAGTTTATGGACCTGATGCATGAGTTCTACTGCGAGCTGATGGAGAAGTGGGCCAAAACCGACGTGGACTGCCTCAACTTTATGGATGACTGGGGGTCCCAGCGCAGCCTGCTCATCAGCCCTGCCCTGTGGAAAAAGTATTTTAAGCCTAAGTACAAGGACTACATCGATATCGCCCACAGCCACGGGAAGAAGATCTTCATGCACTCCGACGGCTACACCCTGGACATCTACCCCGAGCTCATCGAGCTGGGGCTGGACGCCTTCAACAGCCAGATCTTCTGCATCGGGCCGGAGAATCTGGAGCAGTTCAAGGGGAAGATCACCTTCTGGGGGGAGATCGACCGGCAGAACCTGCTGCCCTACGGCACTGAGGAGGAGATCCGCCAGGCGGTGCGCAGGGTTTACGAACACCTGTGGGACAAGGGCGGCTGCATCGCCCAGATGGAATTTGGTGCCGGGGCCAAGCCGGAAAACGTGTACGCGGCCTTTGACGAATGGGAGAAGCTCACCAGACAATAAGACGTGTGAAAAGGAGGAGTTGGGATGGGTTTTTATCCGGATTATAAAAATGTAGAGAACGCTGCCAGAAACCTGTCCAGCGGGCGCATGCCCCTGTACGAGCACATCATTGCGCCCAGCTTTATGGAGCGGGTGACCGGGGAGCGGTTCGCCCACCTGCAGGAGGGCTCCTACGAGGACAAGCTGGCCTTCTTCCGGCACTACAACGCCTTTTGGCGGGACATGGGCTACGACACCGTGTCCTACGAGTGTTGTGTTACCTCCATCCTGCCGGGGGGCGGCGCTCTGGGCGGCCATGTGAAGGGGGTCATTCAGACCCGGGAGGACTTTGAGAAATACCCCTGGGACAAGCTGCAGGACCTGTACTTCTCCGCCTTTGCCGACGACTTCAAGGCCCTGCGGGAGACCATGCCCGAGGGGATGCGGGCCATCGGCGGCGTGGGCAACGGGGTGTTCGAAGTGGTCCAGGACCTGGTGGGCTTGGAGGACCTGTGCTACATGAAGGTGGACGACGAGGACCTCTACCTGGATATGTTCCGGAAGGTGGGGGACATCCTCACCGCTATATGGAAGGAGTTTTTGGCGGAGTACGGCGACATCTACTGCGTGTGCCGCTTTGGGGACGATTTGGGCTTCAAGTCCGCTACCCTGCTCCGCCAGGACGACGTGAAGGAGCTCATCGTGCCCCAGTACCGGCGGATCGTCCAGGAGGTGCACCAGGCGGGCAAACCGTTTTTGCTCCACTCCTGCGGGTGCATCTTCGGGGTGATGGAGGAGCTGATCTCCGTGGCGGGGATCGACGCCAAGCACTCCAACGAGGACATCATCGCCCCCTTCGGGCGGTGGATCGATGACTACGGCGGCAGGATCGGCAACTTTGGGGGCTTGGACACCGACGCCTTGTGCGACATCAATCCCTGCGACGTGGAGGAGTACACGGAGCAGGTCTACCGGGTGTGTGAGCGGAAGGGCCGCGGCGTGGCCATCGGCAGCGGCAACTCCATCCCCGACTACGTCAGCGAGGAGCGGTACCTGAAGGCAAACCGGCTCATCCGCCGGCTGCGCGGGGAGTGACCTTTTCAAAAATACAGCTTCCCAAGGCCTGCGCCTTCCCCAGCCGGGGCGGCGCGGGCCTTTTCGCGCTCTCACCGGGCGGGGATGGGGAAAATCGTGTGGTTTTGTGGAGTATCCCCAGTTTTTCTGGGGGATGCTGTCTTGCGTTTCTCGTGATAATGTGTTAAACTTATTTTTGCAAAATCGCATTAAAACGGCTCCCTCCCGGGCGGGGGAGCACGACAGAAAAAGCCGTAATCCTTATGAGAGACAACAGAGAGACGCCGTGGACAGACGAGACGATCCGGGAGCTGCAGCGGCAGGCCACCAAGGACACCCTTTCCGGGCTTTTGAACCGGGCCACCGTGGAGCAGAGCATCAAAAAGCGGCTGCAGGCCATGGGTCCGGAGGACTCCTGCGCCCTGTTCATCGTGGACCTGGACCACTTCAAGCAGGTGAACGACACCCTGGGCCACCGGGCCGGGGACCAGGCCATCCGGCAGGCGGCCCAGATCCTCTCCGGGATCTTCCGGGCCAAGGAGGTGGTGGGCCGGCTGGGGGGCGATGAGTTCGTCGCCTTCCTCTGCGGACAGCTCACCGAGGAGCTGGTGCGGGAGAAGGCCACGGAGATCTGCGGGAAGCTCTCTCTGGCCCTGGGGGACCAGAAGGCCGTCAACCTCACCGCCAGCGTGGGGGTGTACCTGGCCCGGCGGGGCCAGGAGTTCGAGGGGCTGTACCAGGCCGCGGACCTGGCTCTGTACAAGGCGAAAAAGGCCGGCCGCCACCGGTTTGTGGTGAAGAACAGCCGGGACGGCCAGGAGGAGGGGGGCGAGCTGCTCCCCATCAGCGCCATCCCTCTCAGCGGGCTGCTGGAGGACCTGGGCAGCGGCATCGCCCTGCTGGAGATGGGCGCCGCGCTGCGGCTCATCTATGTGAGCCCCAGCTTCTGCCGTATTTTGGGGGTGGAGCCGGGGCAGTTTGCCCTGCCCAAGCTCCTGGCGGAGGTCATCCACCCCGACGACTGGGTGGACCTGGAAAAGACCCTCCGGGCCGGGGTGGACAGCGGCGCCCTCATCGAGCACACCCACCGGGTCTCCTCCGACGGGGAGCACTGGGTGTGGTGGAACGTGCGGGGAAAGCGCGTCGCCTATAACAGCGCCGACCCGGTGATGCTCATTACTACCACGGACGTGTCTTCCTTCAAGGAAGCGGAGCTGCGCCAGGAGGAGGCGGTGCAGCGGCTGCAGGCGGCCTTCGACCAGACCCGCCGCCGGATGTGGGAGGTGGACCTGAACACCGGCCTGTTCCGCGCCTACGGCCGGGACGGGCAGTACCGCCCCCTGGGGGAGAGCGGGCTCCGCTTCCCCAACCAGCTGGTGGAGGAGGGGTGGGTACACCCCAGCTCGGTGCTGCGGTTCCGGGCCTTTGCCGGGGAGCTGCTGGGCGGCCGGGCCAAGGGTTACGGCAATTTCGCCATCCGGGACAAGGACAGCGGCTTTTACAGCTGGGCGGCTGTCTCCTACCGGATGATGTTCGACGACGTGGGCCGGGCCGTGCGGGCGGTGGGGGTCATCGAGGACCTGCCCCAGAGCCTGCAGGGCCACGGGACCTGGTCCCCGGACCAGCTGGCCCTGCCCGAGGGGCTGGTCAGCGACCTGATCGTGCGGATGCGGGCCAACCTGGACGAGGACCGGGTGGAGGCCCTGTGGGTGGAGGGCACCGACCTGAGCGCCCAGGTGCAGCACACCCTGTGCTCCCAGGTGCTGCAGATGGAGAAGGAGAAGATCTTCGCCAAGGAGGAGCAGCAGGCCTTTTTCGCCTATTTTGACCGGGAGCACCTGCGCCAGCTGTTCCGGGAGGGGAAGCGCTGGCTGTGGGCGGAGTACCGCCGGGTGAGCTCCACCGGGGACATCGGCTGGGTGCGGCACATCCTGTACCTGGCCGAGGACCCGGCCACCGGCCAGGCCTATGTGTTCGTCTACCTGCTGCGGCTGGACCCCCGCTGCCAGCCGGAGCAGGGCCATGGCGGCGAGGCGCGGCGGGACCAAGTGAGCCGGCTGTACGACAGGGCCACGGCGGCGCGGATCGCCGGGGACTTGTTCGCCGAGCCCGGGGACGGCAACCGGGCCGTGGCCATCTTCCAGATCAACGGCCTGCCCCAGCACCCGGCCGCCGGGGGCACGGGGGGCGACCAGCTCCGGTATGAGATTGGGGCGGGGCTGGCCCTGGCCCTGGGGGGCAGCTGCATTCTGGGGCAGTACAGCCCGGACCAGGTCATCGTGGTGTTCCCCGCGGTGACGGCCCGGGAGTACCTGCGCCGCCGCCTGGAGGAGGCGGTGGCCTTCCTGCGGCAGCTGCTGTCCGCCGGGAACCCCGCCTGGGAGGGGCTGCGCCTTTTGGTGGGGGCCAGCGTGCGGCCCGCCTCTTCGGGGGAGGTGCACGCCATGGCGGCCCAGGCGGCCCAGGTCTGCGAGTTCTGGTGGAACGCCGCCGCGGACACCGTGGCCTTCGCCCAGGACGAGGAGGATCGGGACCTGTCCCGTCTGCTGCCCGCCGGGACCCGGGACCAGGTGTCCATCCACCCCATGGGGGCGAAGCAGCCCATGTCCAAGCAGGAGAAGGACGTGGCCCTGGACGCCATCGCCGCCATGCTCACCGCCAAGACCCTGGACGCCTCCCTGCTGGCGGTGCTGCGCATCATCGGCAATTACTACGCCGCGGACCGGGTGTACACCCTGATGCTGGTGGAGAACGGCCGGGCCGTGGTGATGACCTTCGAGTGGACCAGCCCCCACAAGCCCAGCATCCAGCACGCGGTGTCCGGGATGCGGCTGGAGCGGTTCCCCCTGCTGGAGCGCTGCATGGGGGAGCGGGCGCCGGCGTTTTTGTCCCGGCAGCCCCAGGAGCGGGAGGCGGGGAGCGCCTTCGACCAGCCCTGGCATTATGCGGCCTTCCCCCTGGTGCGGGGCAGCAAGGTGGTGGGGTTCCTGTGTGTGGAGAACCCCCAGGCCCACCCCGGGGATACCGCCCTGTTCGCCGCGCTGATCCCCTTTATGCTCCAGCAGCGGGAGCGGTTCTCCCACCGGGAGCGGGCGGCCGGGGACCAGCTGCTGGACCTGCCGGACCTGCGGGCCTATATGGAATCGGTGTGCACGTTGACTTCAGAGTACTATATCTCCCTGGGGGTGGTGTGCATCAGCGTGCCGGACTACGCCTCCCTCAACGGGGACCTGGGCTTTGAGTACGCCAACCGCATGCTGTGGTACGTGGCGAAAAACCTGAAGGAGCTCTTCGGCGAGGCGCTGTTGTTCCGTTTGTGGGACGCGGAGTTTGTGGCCTTTTCCCCCAACACCATCAAGGAGGTGTTCCTGGGGCGGTGCGGCCGGCTGCGGTCCATTTTGCAGCGGCGCTACCCCCGCATGGTGCGCATCGGCCGGGCCTGGTCGGAGGGGGTGTTCACCGGGAAGCGCCTGGTGGAGACCGCCAAGGCCGCCATGCAGACGGAGAGCGCCATCCTGCCCATCGACATGCCCGTGGTGTTCCCCCGGGAGAGCCAGGGCCCCGCGGTGCTGGACGCCGCCCAGGCAGGCAACTTCACCGTGTATTACCAGCCCAAGATCGACATGCGCACCGGGACCCTGGTGGGCGCCGAGGCGCTGGTGCGGGGCGTGGGCGGGGACGGCAGTATCTTCCCGCCGGCCCAGTTCATCCAGCTGCTGGAGGAGGAGGGCACCATACGGGAGCTGGACATCTTCGTGCTGGACCAGGCCCTGAGCCAGATCGACCGCTGGCGGGAGGCCGGGCTGGGGGTGGTGCCCGTGGCGGTGAACCTCTCCCGGGTGACGGTCTCCCACCCCAACACCCTGGCCTCGGTGCTGGCCATCCAGAGCCGCTTCCCCCAGGTGCCCGCCCAGACCATGGAGCTGGAGATCACCGAGCGGGGGGAGATGGAGCTGTCGGAGTTCCAGAACATCGTGGAGCAGTTCCGGGGCTGCGGGCTGCGCATCGGGCTGGACGACTTCGGCTCCCAGTACGCCAACCTCTCCCTGTTCACCAACGTGCGGTTCGACACGGTGAAGCTGGACCGGAGTTTGATCACCGGCCTGGCCAGGAACCCCATCAACCGGATGCTGGTGCAGGACATTGTGGAGATCTGCGGGGCCTACGGCATGGACTGCGTGGCCGAGGGCGTGGAGGCCCTGGAGCAGTCCACGGTGCTGCTGGAGATGGGCTGTGTCCACGCCCAGGGGTTCTATTACGACAGGCCTATGCCGGCCGAGGCATTCGAGCAGAAATACCTGCGGTCCGGTGGAGAGAGACGAGAGAAGGAGGACGCACATGAATAACGCGGAATTGGTACGGGACGGGGCTGCCGCCCCCCAGGAGCCGCTGGTTATCGGTATTGGGGCCTCTGCCGGGGGGCTGGAGGCGCTGCAGCAGTTTTTCGGCTATATGCCCCCCAACAGCGGGCTGAGCTTTGTGGTGGTGCAGCACCTCTCCCCGGACTATAAGAGCTTGATGGCGGATATTCTGGGAAAGCACACGGAGATGACCGTCTGCCAGGCCGAGGACAACATGGCGGTGGAGCCGGACACGGTGTACCTCATCCCGCCCAAGAAGTATATCACCATCAAAGAGGGGAAGCTGGTGCTCTCGGACTACGCCCCTGGGACTTTGAACCACCCCATCGACGTGTTCTTCGCCTCCCTGGCGGAGGAGAAGAAGGAGCACTCCATCGTGGTGGTGCTCTCCGGCACCGGCTCCGACGGCACCAACGGCGTGAAGGTGGTGAAGGAGCACGGGGGCCTGGTCATCGCCCAGGACCCGGAGAGCGCCAAGTTCGACGGCATGCCCCGCAGCGTCATCAACACCGGCCTGGCGGACTTCGTCCTCTCGCCCGAGGAGATTGCCGAGGAGGTGCTGAATTTCTCCAACACCCCCCAGCTGCTGCGGCCCCTGCGGGGGGACGGCCTGCTCTCGGAGGAGGACGCCCTCTTCTCCGAGGAGGAGACTCTGTCCCACATCTACACCATCCTGAAAAACGCCAGCGGCATCGACTTTACCTACTACAAGCGCTCCACCATCCTGCGGCGCATCGAGCGGCGGATGCTGGTGACCCACACCGCCACCCTGTCGGAGTTCGCCCGCCTGCTGGGGGACAGCCCCGAGGAGGTGAACATCCTCACCCGGGAGATCTTCATTGGCGTCACCAGCTTCTTCCGGGACGCGGCCCTGTTTGAGAAGCTGAAGTACAACGCCATCTACAAGATCGTGGAGCGGGCCAAGGAGGACGAGCCCATCCGGGTGTGGAGCGCCGGATGCTCCACCGGCGAGGAGGCCTACTCCATCGCCATCCTGTTCCAGGAGGTCATCGAGGAGATGCAGGTGAAGCGGGACGTGAAGATCTTCGCCACCGACGTGGACAGCCGGGCCATCGAACAGGCGGGCAAGGGCATCTTCTCCGAGAATATCATCGACGACGTGACCCCCGAGCGGCTGGCCAAGTTCTTCATCAAGCAGAACGACCAGTACCACATCTCCAAAAGCATCCGGCGGATGATCGTGTTCGCCACCCACAAC
>DXIW01000058.1 GCA_019112625.1 Candidatus Acutalibacter stercorigallinarum
TCGATCATGCTGTGTCCTCCTTTGTTCTATTTTCCATCTGTCTCCCCAAAAAATCGTTCGTAACACAAGTCCCCGTCGAAGACACGTTTCAGCGGCAGCACCGCCGCGCCGTACAGGGAGGCGTCGGTGAAAAAGGCGCTGCGCAGCAGGGGGATGCGGCCGGCCCCCCGGGCCAGCACGTTCCGGTTGACCCGCTCCTCCAGCCAGGCCAACTGGGCGTCGGACAGGAAAGCGGCGTAGTTGCCGATGATCACCGCTTCCGGGTCCACCAGGTTGCACAGGTCCACCAGGGCGATGGAGAGCTTGTCCAGCACGTCCTCCATCAATTCCCGGCCCCCGGGCACCGCGGTGCAGGAGCGGCAGAATTCCTGGAAGGAGGGGAAATCCCGCCCCAGCTCCTCCCGGCAGCGGGCCAGCACCTTGGGAGGGTTGACGTACAGCTCCAAGCAGCCCCGGCGGCCGCAGGCGCACAGGGGGCCGTTGTAGTCAATAGTGGTGTGGCCCAGCTCTCCCACAAAGCCCTGGCGGCCCCGAAACAGGGAGTCGTTCACCACCAGCCCGGCGCCGACGCCGTGGGACAGGCCCACGTACGCGAAGTTGTGATAGGCCGCCCCGCAGCCGTACAGCTTTTCCGCCAGGGCGGAGGCGTCCATGTTGTTCATCAGGAAAACGGGCTTTCCCAGCCGGCGGGAGAGCTCCTCGGTGATGGGCACGTCCTGGAGGCCGTAAAAATCCGGGGGATTCAGCAGCCGGCCCTGCTCCGCATTCAGCGGGCCGATGGAGGCCACCCCCACGCCCAGCACCTCCCTGCCGCAGACGGCGGAGACCTCCCGGGCCAGGGCTTCCATCTTCCCCAGCAGGCTCTCTGTGGTCTCCTCCGGGCACAGGTCCACCTGGGAGCGGGCCAGGGTGTGCAGATCCATGGTGGCGGCGATGGCCTGGCAGTTGTTCCGGTTCAGGGCCAGGCCCACCACCGCCGGGGCCTGGGCGGTGAGGCGGAGCTCCACCTGGGGCCGGCCCACGCCGGCACAGCCGCCGGCCTCCTCCTCAATCAGCCCGGCCCGCAGCAGCTCCGCTGTGATGTTGCTCACCGTCATTTTTGCCAGCCCCACCCGCCGGGTGATCTCCGTGCGGGACAGGCCTTGGCCGCTGCACAACAGCCGCAGCACCAGCAGCCGGTTGGTCTGTTTGGTGTACTGCGGACTGATCCCCTTCGTGCGCATAAACTCCCCCCTTTTGTGCTGCGGCCCCCTGCGGGGCCGCTTTTCAGCGGGCCTTGCCGGCGCTGCCGAAAATGCCCATCTTCTCCAGGACCACCGCTTTTACGGCCTGGGCCTGGGGACCCATGAGGCTGGTCATGCCCATGCCGGGCTGCCAGCCGTCGTGGACGGCCTTGGCGGCTGCCACATCCAGGTCGGTGAAGATATTCACTTTCGCGATGCCCGCCTGGATGCAGTCCTGGAAATTCTGGACCGACAGGCCGGAGCCCCCGTGGAGCACCAAAGGCGTCTCCACCGCCTGGGCGATCTCCCGCAGCCGGGGGAGGTCCAGCTTGGGGGCGGAGCGGTAGGCCCCGTGGGCCGTGCCGATGGCCACCGCCAGGGCGTCTACCCCGGTGCGGCGGCAGAATTCCACCGCCTCCTGGGGCTGGGTGAACACGCTGTCGTCCCCGCCGCCGGCGTTGGCGCCCACGTGGCCCAGCTCCGCCTCTACGGTGACGCCCCGGGCGTGGGCCTCTTTGACCAGCTCGGCCACGGCCCGGCAGTTGCCTTCAAAATCCAAGGTGGAGCAGTCGTACATCACCGAGCGGAAGCCCAGGTCCATGGCCTCGTGGACTTTCTCCAGGGTGAGGCCGTGGTCGAAGTGGAGCACCACCGGCACGGTGGCCTCCTCCGCCATGGGCAGGAGGAAGGAAGCCAGCTCCTTGAGGGAGGCGTAGGGCAGCAAAATCTCCGCCGAGCCGATGATCACCGGGGAGCCCAGCTCCTCGGCGGCGGCCAGCACGCCCTTGGCCATCTCCAAATTCACGGTATTGAACAGCCCCACCGCGTAGTGCTCCCGCTTTGCCCGGGGCAAAACTTCCTTCAATGTTGCCAGCATAATTCCTCAATCCTCCAAAGTGGGCAGGCGCACGATATTGGGGTCGGTAAAAATATCGTACTCGTCGTAGCTTTTCGTGCTGAACTCGGACACCACCGCGCCCTCGGGACCGGCCTGGAACCAGTGCCGGGTGTCGGGGGTCATGGTGAGCTGCTGGCCGGGCCGCAGCACCACCTGGTGCCACACGGTGTACCACTCCTCGCAGCCCTTAGGGGGCTGGCACACCGGGTCCGCCGTGGGCTCCCCCTCGATGTACACGTAGCAGGTGCCGTAGCGGCAGCGGAAGGTCTCCTCCTTGCCGGGGTAGTGGATCTCCTCCACCGGGGCGTGGCGGTGCTCCGGGCAGGTCTGCCCCGGAAAGAGCACCATCTCCTTCGCGCAGCAGCGCTCGGTGTTCACGTAGGTGACGATCTCCAGGCCGGTGTCCTCCAGGCGGCCCAGGCCGAAATCGGCCACCTCCAGGCGCTCCTGCTCCTCCGGCGTGAGGACGATGTGGGCCTTTTCGTACAGTTCCAGCGCCCGGCGGCGGGCTTCTTCATACACAGATTTTTTCAATGCCAAGTACCCCCTTCGTGATGTTTGAGAAACTCCTGGGCCTCTGCCAAGGGCCGCAGCCCGGTAGAGGCGCCCATCTCCATAACGCACAGGGCCCCCGCCGCGTTGGCCAGCTGGCCGCAGCGCCGGAAGTCCCACCCCTGGGCCAGGCCGCACAGGAACCCGGCGCAGAAGGCGTCTCCCGCCCCGGTGGTGTCCACCGCTTTTACGCCCTGGCAGGCGGGCAGGGTAAAACGCTCCCCGCCGGCGGGACAGAAATAGGCCCCCTTGCTCCCCAGCTTGATGATGACGTTCTTCACCCCCCGCTCCAGGAAGAAATCGGCGATGTCCGCCGGCTCCTCCCGGCCGCTGAGCTGCTGGGCCTCCTCCAGGCTGGGCATGAACAGGTCCAGCCAGGGCAGGGACGGGGCCACCTTGGGCAGCCACACCCCTTGGAAATCCCAGGCGGTGTCCATCACCGTATATTTCCCCTGGCTCCGGGCCTGCTCCAGCAGGGCGGCACAAGGCCCCCCGTCGAAAGAATCCAGCAGCATGGCCCCCGCCACGAACACGATGCCGCAGTCCTCCGGCAGGGGGTCGGGCAGGTCCTGCCGGGTGAGGGCCGAGGTGGAGCCCGGGTAGTATAAAAAGCTGCGCTCCCCTTCGGAGTTGATGCACACCACCGAGGTGGTGGTCTGCTCGGGGCCCTCCACCACCCAGGAGATCTCCACCCCCGCGCCGGCGGCCTGCTCCTTTACGAAGCTGCCGAAGCTGTCGTGGCCCACCCGGCAGGCCAAGGCCGCCGGGGCCCCCAGCTTGGCCAGGTCGATGGCGGCGTTGGACGCGCAGCCCCCTACGTGGATGCTGGAGGTGCCCACGGCCTGGAGCACCCCGGGCCGGGGCAGGGCATCCACCGGGGAGAGCATGATGTCGGTGGTCACGCTGCCGATACAAAGGATCTTTTTCATGTCGCGCCTCCTCCTTGTTGCGTAGTTTGAGTATAATCGTTTTCAGCGCATTTGTAAATAGAATATACAAAAAACGCCTTCGCCAATTCCGCCTAATTTTTCCGGGGATTTTTTCACACTTTCACAAAGCAGGGCAAAAGAAAAACCCCAGGACGGTGGTCCTGGGGCCATGGGGCGTGCTGTTCTTGGGATAGGAGCGGTGTCAGTGGATGCCGTAGCGCGCCGCGAGGGACGCGAATTCCGGGCTCTCCGAAAAGCGGGCCAGCAACTCGTCCCTGGTGCGGCCCTGGGCCAGCTCCCGCACCTGGGACTGGACCTCCGCCGGGGTCCCCTCCCGGTCCAGGAAGAGGCGGTACAGCATGCGCACGTAGGCCTCGTCCTTCCGCACTTTGGGCTGCATTTCATCCTCCAGCATAAAATCCACCGCGCAGCCTTTCGCGTCGTCGTACCCTTCCTGCAGGCGGATTACGTAAAACTGGAAGCCGTCCTCGTCCGGGTCGCGGCCGAAGGCCACCCGGTAGCACCGGGTCACGAAGCCCTCCAAGCCCTGGGTGGGCCAATCCCCTTTTTTGAGATGCCGCTGGATGGCTGCCTCGTTTTCCGCTTTCTCCTCCCCCTCGTGGAGCTCCTCATAATAAGCCTCCCACTTGTCGAAGTCCTGGCTCAGGCCCCTGCCGGCACGGGGCTTCTTATACTGCCAGTAGTGGAAAAAGGCCAGCCAGCGGTAATAGGCCAGGGCGTTTTCCTCGAAGGTGCGGCAGAACTCCGCCTGCAAAGCCACCGGGCTGGTGAACAGCCGGAACAGCAGCTGCTTGAGGTTGTAGAGCAGGGCCGCCACGCTCACCAGTGCCCCCAGGGGGAAGATCACCGTGAGGGGCACTACGCCGATCACCTTGATAACGTCCGGCAGTATGGCCAGGAGCCAGATCTCGTTGATGCGCCCGGTGACCACGAGCCAGGCCGGGGGCACCAGGAGCGCGGACAAAACCAGGCAGAGGACCACCCCGACCACGGAGCAGAACCGCTTGTAGCCCCAATCATCGCCCTTGTACCGGGTCTGCTCGTAGCTGCGCTTGATCTTCTGGGCGGCCTGCTGGGCCTTCTCCCCCAGGGGGATGTCCTTGGCGCTGAACGTGAATCTCTCTTTGCTGGTGTAGGTGTCCCCGCCCACCTCATGTTCATCGGTCCACGTGGCGTAGGTCATCTCATATTCCGGAAAGGCGCAGACGGGCTTTTTCCCCTCCACGTAGGGCTCCACCACCGCGGTCATGGCCTCGCCGATCTCTTTTCGCAGGCCCTCCAAGTGCATGGTCACATAGGAGGTGGTGCCCTCCACCTCCTCCAGGGGGTGGCTCTCCCGGTACTGGAGGAGGGCCTGGTAATAGCGGACCTTGAAATTTTCCTGCTGTTCCCTTTCGCTGAGGCCCTCGACGTTGTACCCCAGCCTGGCCGGCAGATGGTCGAACAGCTCTTCCTCCGCCGGTGTTTTCCACTGTTTTTTCGGCAGCTTTTTCATAGCGTCCTCCTCGAAATGGCTGGCGGTCCCTCTCCCGCCGCTCCCCCGCCGGCCGCCCGGACAGGGGAAAACCCCGAACGCCGGAGGGCATCGGGGTTTTGACTGATCCTGATAAAATTTAGCGCTTGCTGAACTGGGGAGCGCGGCGGGCAGCCTTGAGGCCGTACTTCTTCCGCTCCTTCATTCTGGGGTCGCGGGTGAGGAACCCGGCCTTCTTCAGCAGGGGGCGAAGGTTCTCGCTGTCGTACTGCAGCAGGGCGCGGGCCACGCCGTGGCGGATGGCGCCGGCCTGGCCGGTAACGCCGCCGCCGGAGACCCGGCACACGATGTCGAACTTACCGTCGGTATTGGTGAGGGTGAGGGGCTGACGGACAATGTACTTCAGCGTATCCAGGCCAAAATAATCGTCGATGTCACGGTCGTTGATAGTGACCTTGCCGGTGCCCTGGTAGATGCGGACACGGGCCACAGAGCTCTTGCGGCGGCCGGTGCCGTAGAAATAAGGTGCAGTCTCGTACATAGTTTACGTCCTCCTCTTTACAGATTCCAAGCGTCGGGCTTCTGGGCGGCGTGCTTGTGCTCGCTGCCGGCGTAGGCCCGCAGGCGGCCCATGGCGTTGCGGCCGATGGAGTTGGAGGGGATCATGCCCTTTACGGCCAGCTCCATAGCCAGCTCCGGCTTGGTCTTCATCAGGGTGTCGTAGCGGACAGCCTTGAGATGGCCGATATAGCCGGTGTGGCGGTAGTAGTACTTCTTCTCCGCCTTGCCGCCGGTGAGGACGGCGTCCTTGCAGTTGATGATGATGACATGGTCGCCGCAATCCACATGGGGGGCGAACGTGGGCTTATGCTTGCCGCGCAGCAGCACGGCGGCCTGGGCGGCTACACGGCCCAGGGGCTTTCCGGCGGCGTCGATCACATACCACTTGCGGTCGATCTCGCCAGCCTTCGGCATGGTAGTAGACATACTCGTTACCTCCGTCGTTTCCTTATATATTTCCAGTGTATACCGAACAAAAGGAAGCCCCCGCGTTCGGGAGCTTCCCTATGATAGCACAGGGTTTTTCCGGTGTCAACACCTTTTCGAAGGTTTTTTCATCTATATTTTTCGAGCTCTTGTTTTCTCGTGTTTTCACCTGTTTTTCTCTCGTTTTCTCACTTGCGATTTTCACTTTCCCCCACCAGGCGCCAGGCCGCCAGGGCCAGGTATTCCGGGCCTCCCCCGCTCTGGATGGACAAAAGCAGCTTCCGCCGGGGGGCGCCCTCCCCAAAGCCGCACAAAAACGCGGCCTCCCGGGGGTGGTCGTACAGCCAGCGCAGGGCTGCCACGAAGTCCGCCTCCCGGCCGGGGCACAGCTGCCGCAGCCACTGGGCCAGCTCTCCGGCGGTGGGGGTAGATAATTCCGGTTCCATCATTGTTCTTCCCTCCTAAAACTACATGTATTCATGACAATTCTAACACGGTTTTCCTGTATCATCAAGATGATTTGTAATATATTCATTTCATTAGGGGGGTGGAGCCTGTTGGATCAGAAGCTGAAGCAAGATTTCACCATTGGCCCTAATCTGAAAGCGCTTCGAAAGAAGTCCGGCTTGACCCAAGCCCAGGTGGCCGCGAAACTACAGGTAGCCGGGCTGGATGTGAGCCGCGGGATGTACGCCCAAATGGAGCAGGGCACCTATAATATCCGCATTTCCGTTTTAGCCGCTCTAAAAGTCATTTACAAGGTGCAGAGCTACGACGAATTTTTTCAGGGCCTTTGACCCTTGACGGGGGGCGGGTCTTATCCTATATAATATAGAAAGAGAAAACAGGAGGGGGGCGCTTCCCATGGAGAAGCTGGTGGGCAAGGTGCGGGCCGCGGTGCAGCACTACGATATGATCGACGAGGGGGACCAGGTGGCCGTAGGGGTCTCCGGGGGGAAGGACTCCCTGTTCCTGCTGTGCGCCCTGGCGGAGCTCTCCCGCTACTACCCCAAGAAATTCACCGTGGCCGCCATTACGGCGGACCCCTGCTTCGGGGGCGTACCCACGGACTACTCCGCCATCCAGCGGCTGTGCGACAGCCTCTCGGTCCCCTATACCATTAAAAGGACGGACCTGGGGCCCTTGATCTTCGACGTGCGCAAGGAGGAGAACCCCTGCGCCCTGTGCGCCAAAATGCGCCGGGGCATCCTGCACAACATGTGCCTGGAGCTGGGCATCCGCAAGCTGGCGTTGGGGCACCACTTCGACGATGCGGTGCAGACCTTCTTCATGAACCTGTGCTACGGGGGGCGGGTCGGGTGCTTCTCCCCCAAGACCTACCTCTCCCGGAAGGGCATCACCGTCATCCGGCCCCTCATCTTCTGCGAGGAGGGGCGTATCAACGGGGCGGTGCGGCGGCTGGAGCTGCCGGTGGTGAAGAGCGCCTGCCCCGCCGACGGCGTCACCGCCCGGAAGGACACGGCCGACCTCATCCGGGGGCTGGAAAAGCAGTTCCCCGACCTGCGGCAGAAGGTGATGGGGGCCATGCAGCGGGCAGGTATCGACGGCTGGTGAGGATTTTTCCACAAAAAGCGGTGGAAGCCGGGGAAAGCAACTCCCATATCTTGTGATTTTTTGGGATTTTGAAAAAATCCCGTAAAAAATGCTTGCAATTTGCGCAAAGGCGTGGTAATATATAGAAGCTGTCCGGTGAGCCGGACACAAACAAATAGTTGGTGTTGATTACGACGAGGGTCCACCCGTTCCCATCCCGAACACGGAAGTTAAGCTCGTTCGTGCCGAAAATACTTGGCTGGTGACGGCCCGGGAAGATAGGTGTTCGCCAACACAAGAAGCAGTCGCCCAATCGGGCGGCTGTTTTTTTGCGCCTGCGGCGCAGGCGGCCCGCGCACGCGCCTGACGGCGCGAAACTTTCCGCGAGAGGAAGGTGCGCGGCCCGCGTTTGGGGTGCAGGGAAGAGGATGCTTCCCATGCCTGGTTCGGGCTGTGTCTTTGGGGCCTGCAGGGCCGGAAAAAATTTTTTGAAAAATTTTGAAAAAAGGCTTGCATTTCTCGAACAGGTGTGGTATAGTAATGAAGCTGTCCGGTGAGAGCCGGTTGCAAGCGAATAGTTGGTGTTGATTACGACGAGGGTCCACCCGTTCCCATCCCGAACACGGAAGTTAAGCTCGTTCGTGCCGAAAATACTTGGCTGGTGACGGCCCGGGAAGATAGGTGTTCGCCAACACAGAAGGCACTGTCGAAAGACAGTGCCTTTTTTCGTGTTCAAGGTTCCGGTTTACGGTTATGTGAAGAAAAGAGGAAACTGGGCAATCCCCGTTGCCCGGCTGCTTTTTTTGTCATCATTTTACGGGATTTCCCTTGACTTGCCACCCCGTATGCCTTAAACTTAGGGAGTGGATATTCTGTAAACCAAAAGGGGGCTTTTTCCGTGAGAAAAGGGACATTCGGCGTGGTGTTATGTCTGTATCCCATCCTGGCGTTTGCCGGGGTGATTTTAAACTGGCCCCTGCTGTGCGTGGTCTGCTTTGCCTTTGCCCTGCTGGTGGAAAAGGACGAGTGGGCCGGCCGCCAGACCCTGCAGGCCCTGGGCCTCTCCCTTATCGTCTATGGGGCGCGGCACCTGGCCTCCTGGGGGCTGGAGCTGCTGCCGGACCTGTCCGGCCTCCACGACCTGGCGGGCACGGCCCTGGGGATCTTTGTCAACCTGGTGTATCTGGCGGCCATCGTCTGCAGCGTGGTGGCCATCCTCCGGGTGGGAAAAGACCAGGAGGCGGACCTGCCCGGGCTCTCGGAGCTGGCCTACCGGGCCTGGGGCAAGCGGAAGCCCCGGCCCTTCCCCGCCAACCCCTACCAGCCGCCCCAACCGGGGCAGCCCCAGCCGGGACAGCCGCCCTACTACGGGGCGCCCCAGCAAACGCCCCCGCCCCCCTACGGGCAGCAGCCCGGACAGGCGGCGCCGCCCACTGGCGGGCCCCAGGACCCCCGGCAGCCCTGAGCGCCGGACCCTCACATAAGAAAAAAGGCCTTCGGCACCCTGGGTCGCGGGCCTTTTCTTGACCGCATCCCAGGTCGTTTTTTGTAAGAAAGTACGCGATTAGGAAGGTAGAAACACGTATGGTCTTTTCATCCCTGGTCTTTCTCTGTCTGTTCTTCCCCCTGCAGATGCTGCTGTACACCCTGGTGCGGAGCATCGAGGCCAAGAACACGGTGCTCATCCTCTTCTCCCTGGTGTTTTACGCCTGGGGCGAGCCCTTTTTCATCATCCTGCTGCTGTTTATGGCCTTTGCCGACTGGGCGGTGTCCCAGTTCATCTACAAATACCGGGGCACCGGGAAGAGCAAGGCCTTCCTGGTCCTGGGCTGTATCATCGACTTAGGGCTGCTGGCCTTCTTTAAGTACACCTCCTTCCTGCTGGGGGAGACCCACGAGTGGTTCGGCTTCCCGGAGATCGTGCCCCAGATCGCCCTGCCCATCGGCATCTCCTTCTACACGTTCCAGCTGCTCTCCTACATGGTGGACGTCTACCGCCAGGAGGTGCCCGCCCAGCCCAAATTCCGCCGGCTGCTGCTGTATGTGAGCCTCTTCCACCAGTGCATCGCCGGGCCCATCGTCCGCTACCAGGACGTGAGCGAGCAGATCCTCTCCCGCCACGTGGACAGCGACGACATGCGCAACGGCATCAACCGCTTTGTCTCCGGCCTGGCCAAGAAGGTGCTGCTGGCCAACGTCTGCGGCTCCATCTCCACCCAGACCATCCTCAGCGGGGCGCTGGCGGACCAGGCCAAAAACCTGCCCACCCTCCAGAGCGCTTCCGCCATCACCCTGTGGCTGGGGTGCTTTGCCTACGCGCTCCAAATTTACCTGGACTTCTCCGCCTACTCCGACATGGCCATTGGCATGGGCCTGATGGTAGGCTTCCGGTATAAAGAAAACTTCAACTATCCCTACCTGGCCACCTCTATCACCGATTTCTGGCGGCGCTGGCACATGAGCCTGTCCTCCTTCTTCCGGGATTACGTGTACATCCCCCTGGGGGGCAACCGGAAGGGCAAGGGCCGCCAGGCCATAAACCTGCTGATCGTCTGGTTCCTCACCGGCATGTGGCACGGCGCCGGGTGGAATTTCATCCTGTGGGGGCTGTACTACTTCGTGTTCCTGGCCCTGGAGAAGTTCCTCATCCCCGGCCTGCAGCGGCTGCCCGCGGTATTCGCCCATCTGTACGCCCTCATCGTGGTGTTCTTCGGCTGGGTGCTGTTCTACTTCACCGACTTCACCCAGGGCTGGGTGGTATTGAAGGGCCTGTTCTGCTTAAACGGCAACCCCTTCCTCAGCTTCGAGGGGCAGAACCTGGTGCTGAACAACCTGTTCTTCCTCATCGTGGCGGCTATCGCCTGCACCCCCCTGCCCCGGCTGCTCTACCACCGGATCACCAGCTCTACCAACGGGGCGGCCATCGCCCTGGGCACGGTGATGGAGTACGCCCTGCCCGTGGCCGGGCTGCTGTTCTCCATCAGCTCCCTGGTGGGCAACGCCTACAACCCCTTCCTCTACTACCAGTTCTAACAGAAAGGAGCCTGCACCATGCGACACGCCAAGCAATATAAACGGGGCTCCCGGGGGAAGGCCGCTGTGTTCTTCCTGGCCCTGGCCGCCTTTGCCATCTTCTCCCTGCTGCTGCCCCTGCGGCCCACCACCTCGGTGGCGGAGCGCCGGGACCTGGCGAAATTCCCGGAATTTTCCGTCCAGTCCCTGGCGGACGGCAGCTACACCTCCGGCATCGACTCCTGGTTTGCCGACACCTTCCCCCTGCGGGACGCCTTCTTCCAGCTGAACAGCTGGGTGAAGTCCCTCTACGGCATCCGTACCGTGGAAGTGGTGGGCGAGGTCCAGACCGGCGACGAGATCCCCGACGCCCCCTACCTGGGGGAGTGACCCTTCCCGCAGTGAAATGTTTTCCAGGCCCCTGGCCATTGTAAGAAAGGAGATCGATATACTATGCCACAAGATTACATCCCCCGCAGGTCCTCCAGCTCCCAGCGGCAAGCCCCCCGCCGGGTGAGCAGCTCCAGCTCCGCCACGGTGCGGCGGCAGCAGCCTGTCCACCGGGGCCGTCCCCCCCGCCGGAAGAGCGGCCCTCCCCTGTTCCCCATCCTGGTGCTGGCCGTGGTGCTCATCCTGGCGGTGGTCATCATCGTGCTGGTGAGCCGCAGCTGCTCCTCCAGCGAGGAACCCGCCGGGAACAACAGCTCCGCCGTCTCTACTGTGAGCGGCACGGAGACCTCCGGCCTTACCAGCACCGCCTCCGGGGCCACAGACCCCGCGGCCACCCCGGCCCCCACCCCCAGCGCCGAGCCCACTCCTGCTCCCCAGGAGGAGCCCCAGGTTGCCCCTGAGACGGTAGGCGGGCTGCTGGTGGTAGAGGACTCCGCCTACGAGTACTACAACTTTGTGACGGACCTGGCCAAAGAATACATCACCGCGGTGGTAAACGCCGGGAGCAAATTGGCGGGCAAGGCCACGGTGTACGACATGGTCATCCCCACCAGCATCGACATCATGCTGCCGGAGAGCTACATCGAGAAGAACAACCTGAACACCTCCGACCAGAAAAAGGCCATTGACGAGTACATCCTGCCCTCCATTACCGCCCAGGACCCCAACATCAAGACCATCTCCATCTTCGACACCCTGAAGGCCCACGCTAACGAGTACCTGTACTTCCGCACCGACCACCACTGGACCCAGCTGGGCGCCTACTACGGCTATGTGGAGTTCTGCAAGGCCCGGGGCTTCGAGCCCGTGGCCCTGGACCAGTTTGACCGGGCGGACTACACCGGCTACCTGGGCAGCTTTTACACCGCCACCAACAGCGCCGCCCTGGCGGCCAACCCCGACACCGTGGAGGCCTATATCCCCCGGGCGGACGTGAACCTGAGCTTTACCCAGACCGACGGCCAGACCGTGGAGAGCTGGCCCCTCATCGCCGACGGGGAGCAGTACGACACCACCAGCAAGTACATCGCCTACTGCGCCGGCGACCAGCCCTACGAGGAGATCGTGAACAACGACATGGCCGAGGGCCCCTCCATCGTGGTGGTGAAGGAGAGCTTCGGCAACTGCTTCCTGCCCTTCCTGGTAAACCACTACAAAAACGTCTATGTGGTGGACTACCGCAGCTACACCGGCACGGTCACCGACCTGGTGAACTCCACCGGCGCCACCGACGTGCTGCTGCTGAACAATATCTCTATGACCCGGAACGAAGGGCTTATCGATTCCTTCTCCAACATTTTCTAAGACCGCAAAAAAAGATGGGGGATGCCGGCCCGGCATCCCCTTTTTTGGTAAGGAGGGAGCGTTATGGCAGCGGACATCCTCATCACCCTGCCCATAGCGGCGCTGTTTGTCCTCATCGCCCTGCGGTGTCTGTACGGCTTTGGCTGGCAGCCCGCCGGGCTGGAGAAGGCCTTCCCCCGCTGGAGGGTCCCCACTTCTCCGGCGGACGGGTACGCCGCCCCGGGGTGGAAGGTCTTTACCCTGACCCTGGGGCTGCGGGTGTTCCTGTTCGCGGCCAGCCTCTGCTGGGTGTGGCTCCAGTCCGGCCAGGCCCTGTCCCTGGGGGAAGCGGTACAGTCCCTGTGCCGCTGGGACGCCGCCCACTACATCAACCTGGCGGAGCAGGGCTACGACGGCTACGTGGAAAACGGCCAGCACCTGTTTTTGGTGTTCTACCCCGCCTATGTGTGGCTGCTGCGGGCGGCGCGGGTGCTCATCCCCCACACCCTTCTGGCGGGGATGGTCCTCTCCAGCCTGTGCTATGCCGGGGGCTGCTGCTTTGTGTACCGGCTGGCGCGGCTGTTCTACCCCCACGCCGTGGCCCGGGACGGGGTGCTATTCCTGTCCCTGTTCCCCTTCTCCTTCTTCTTCGGCGCCGCCATGACCGAGGGGCTGTTCCTGCTCTCCACCGGGGCGGCTGTCTACTACGCCTGCCGGGGGAAGTGGCTGCCCTTCGGGCTGTGGGGGGCTTTGGCGGCCCTCACCCGCATGACCGGTGTGCTGGTGCTGGCCCCGGCCATCCTCACCCTGCTGGGCCGGGAAAAGCCCCTGGAGAGCCCCCTGGGCCCCTCCCTGGCCCGTACTGGGAAACGGCTGCTGCGCACCCTGCCCTGCCTGCTGCTGCCCCTGCTGGGCACCCTGGGGTACCTGGCCCTCAACTACGCGGTGGACGGCGACCCCTTTGCCTTCCTCACCCACCAGGAACACTGGTACCAGGGGCCCATGTGGGTCTCCCGGGTGCTGCGGTACGTGTGGGACTACCTGCTCCACTTCTGGAATGCCTCCAACGGCTGGGCCATCTGGCTGCCCACGCTCCTGCTGTTCCTGCTGTGCTTCGGCCTCCTCCTCTGGGGGACCCTTCGGGACCGGCGGGCCGACCCGGGGCTTCTGGCCTACGGCTTCTGCTATCTGATGGCCAACTACTCCCTGTCCTGGCTGCTCTCCGCCGGGCGGTACCTGTCCTGCGGGTTCGTGTTTTTCCTGCTGGCGGCCAGCCTCACGGAAAACCGCCCCAACCTGCGCCGGGGCCTGCTGGCCGGGGAGGCGGTGCTGCTGGGGATCTACCTGTGCGGCCACCTGTCCGGGGCCCAGATCATGTAAATAATTTGCCCCCTGCCGCGGCAGGGGGCTTATTTTATCCGTTCTCGTTGGCGGCCAGGGACAGGCCCAGCTGTACCAGGGCATCCCCCTGGAACAGGCCTGTGAGGGTGAGGGTGGTCTCCCCGCTGTCAGAAGCGGCCATGGAGGTGTTCACCTGGTCGTAGGCAGCCCCGCTGGGCAGGGTCAGGGGCGACTGGAGGTCCACCTGGCTAAAGTCCTCCAGGCCGAAGCGGTCCGCCAGGCCCTCCTCCAGCTCCTGGTAAAAGGCGGCCAGGTCCTCCCCCTCCTCCAAGGTGAGGGAAATGCTGTGGAGCTGCTCATCCCAGAAGACCAGCTCCCAGGCAAACTGCCGGTCCAGCAGCTGGGTGGCGCCCAGCCGGTACAGGGCGACGGTGACCCCGAAGTGCCGGTCCTCCCGCTCCTCCACCAGCTCCAGCTGGGGGGCGCCCTCCCCCATCAGGGTCAGGGCCTCCTCCACTTGGGAGAGGGGCATGCCCATCTCCAGCCCGGCGTAGGAGAACTCCCCCGCCTCGTTTTGCAGCACGTCAAAGGCAGTGGGCTCCGGGGTGGGCTGAGGCGTGGCGGTGGGCACGGGGGTG
>DXIW01000059.1 GCA_019112625.1 Candidatus Acutalibacter stercorigallinarum
CATTGCTTTTAAAATTGTTGGGGACAACGTGCAGATAGTCCTCGAAAATGGGATAAGCGAAAAAATCAAGCTTGGTGATACTGTGGAATTCGTGACAGCTCCCCGGTATTTTGGCGACGGATATGTGATGCCAATTGTGGCGATCTCAGTAGATGGAGAGCAACTGCTCGATTATGAAGAGGGATATGCCAATTTTATGGAATGGCTGGAAAAGGAAAATTAAATTCGATATCGGGGTAATAAGCCATGAAAAAGAAAGCGACTCCGGGCACGGCACTAATAGCTCTCGCCATTTCTTTGGCCGCCATACTTGGTTTTCTAGGATTTGGACTCGGACTGCTCTATCTCGGGAACTGGATGATGGAAGTTTCTGAGGAAGAAGTATGGGAATTGCCTCCCATGGTTTCCGTGGCCATGGAGCGGGAGCAGGCGGAGAAGCTCTATGAAAATCTGCGGATTAAGGCAGAAACCCCTTCCGCTAAGGTCACCAGCATCCGAAGCATGGATATTTCTCAAACGGGAGAGATTCTGCTGGGATGCCAGGGCGACACGATTTTGATCCTGGATCAGGAACTAGTCCCGAAGACACGACTTTCCCTCACCGCCGGCTGTGATTTCTATGTGCTCTGGAATGGCGAGACGGTCCAAATCATACTGGAGCGAGGAAAAAACTGCGTGGAGATTGATCGCCAAGGAAAGCTGATAGCGGCCAGCACAATCCGTGTCAGCCAGAATGAAGATTTCTTCTTTCAAGCGCTGCGTTCCCGGAACACATGTATCTGGGAAGAAAACCACTACCGTTTAGAGCGAGCGCCAAGTCCGCTGTGGCTCTTTGCAGGAGGAGAGTACTCCCGACTGGTAGTCACCTATACCAGCGGGAAAAGGGAAATTCTCCTGGATACAACGGACTCTCAGAAAAATATGGCGATAGCTGTAACAGGTATCGCCATAGCGATACTGCTTTTTGCGGTTATGGCAGTCATCTCGAAAACCCGATGGACTTGGGCGAAACGGAAGGATGTTTATCATCGTGGGAAAACAGATTCAAGAGATTGATAAGGGCAAGAAAGAGTTGCTCGATTGGTTTTTAGCCGAAACAGATGAACTGGCCGACCTTGTGTACGACAGCTCCACAAACGGAAAGCCAACTGATACGGCTCTGGCCAAGAAAGTACGCAGCCGGTTGGAGGCCTACTGCGCTTATATGGGAAAGCCACTTTTCCCGTTCGCGGTAGATTGGTATGACAAAGAGATGGCAGAGATCCTCTTTCCAGAGGGGGAAAACGAAACGTCCCCACTCTCCAGTGGGGAAGCTTTCACCCAAATTTTAGCCGAATTTCTGGAGGATATCCGGAAACTCTTTCGGGCTGTGCTGACCAACGATCCCGCCGATCCCCATTTCTCCGCAGTGACCGCAGAGAGAAAAGCCGCCCTTTATCTCCAGTGCCAGAAGCGGCCCGTGTCCTATCCCTTGATCAATTTTTGGCGTTAGCAAGGTTACAGCCAACAGGAGGTCGACCAGTTTTATAAAAATTACTGTCGGGAATATTCTTATTACTACATTGATGAAAAGCCTCCATGTGTTCCAAACGTCTGAAAGGTAAATCGGCCCGCTTTTGTGGTGGACAGTGTAGATAGGAACGAGCTCAAATCGAAAGCATCGTTTTCCAAACCATACTTGAAATTAGGACGTGCTTTTCGAAAAGCCCGTCCTTTCCTTTTGCCCGGTTTTGCGGTATGCTGAGAGCAGTGAAAGGAGGGTCCGCTATGAAATATCATCTGGCTGTGGACATCGGCGCCTCCTCGGGGCGGCACATCCTGGGCCATGTGGAGCAGGGACGGATCGTGCTGGAGGAGGTCTACCGGTTCGAAAACGGCCCCAAAAAGCGGGGCGGCCGCCTGTGCTGGGACTTTGACGCCCTGGCCCGGGAGGTGGTAAACGGCCTGAAGGCCTGCGCAAAGCTGGGGAAGGTCCCCGCCACCCTGGGGGTGGACACCTGGGGGGTGGACTTCGCCCTGGTGGACCGGGAGGGCCGGGTCCTGGGGGACACGGTGGCCTACCGGGACAGCCGCACCCAGGGTATGGACGTTCTGGTGGAGGAGCTCATCCCCGCCCAGGAGCTGTACCGGCGCACTGGCATCCAGAAGCAGAGCTTCAACACCATCTACCAGCTCATGGCGGTAAAGCGCCAGTCCCCGGAGCTGCTGGAGCAGGCCCACCGGCTGCTGCTGGTGCCGGACTACCTCCACTACACCCTCACCGGCGTGATGAGCAGTGAGTATACCGAGGCCAGCACCTCCGGCCTGGTCAGCGCGGAGACGAAGGACTGGGACCGGGAGCTCCTGGATCTCCTGGGCTTCCCGCAAAAGCTCTTCGGCACCTTGTCCCTGCCTGGGACGGCCCTGGGCGGCTTGCGTCCCGCCCTCCGGGAGGAGTTGGGCTTCGACTGCCAGGTGGTCCTCCCCGCCTCCCACGACACGGGCTCGGCCTTTCTGGCGGTGCCCGCCGGGGAGGGGGATTCTGTCACCCTATCCAGCGGCACCTGGAGCCTGCTGGGCGTAGAGCTGGAACATCCCGTCACCACCCCGGAGAGCCGGGCGGCCAACTTCACCAACGAGGGGGGCTACCAGTACCGCTACCGGTATCTGAAGAACATCATGGGCCTGTGGATGATCCAGAACCTCCGGCGGGAGATGGCCGAAAATGGAAAGCTCCCCGGGTTTGGGGAGCTGTCCCGGCTGGCCTGGGAGGCGGCGGACTTCCCCGGCCGGGTGGACGTGGACGACCCCGCCTTTCTGGCCCCGGAGAGCATGTCCGCCGCGGTGCGTGCCTACTGTGAGAGAGTGGGTCAGCCTGTGCCCCAGTCCCCGGGAGAGCTGCTCTCCTGCGTGTACCACAGCCTGGCCCAGTGCTACGCCCAGTCGGTGCGGCAGCTGGCGGCCCTTACCGGCCGGAGCTTCCGGGCCGTGCACATTGTGGGGGGCGGCAGCCAGGACGCCTATCTGAACCAGCTCACCGCCAGCGCCACAGGGCTGCCGGTGTACGCAGGCCCCACCGAGGGCACCGCCCTGGGGAACCTCCTGGTGCAGATGATCGCCCAGGGGGAATTTGCCAGCTTACAGGAGGCCCGGGACGCCATCCGGGCCAGCTTTGCCGTGAAGGAGGTATTGCCATGTTAGTGAAGACAAAAGCCCGGGTGGGGGTGTTCGCCATCGCCCTGGGGGCCTACCTGCCCCAGTTCCCCAGCCTGGTGCCGGAATTTGAGGCCCAATACGAGACGTTCAAGACGCTGCTCCCCTCCACGGTGGAGGTCATCGACGGTGGCATCGTCACCACCAAAGAGCAGTCCCAGGAGGCGGGGGACAAATTCCGGGCCGCCGATGTGGACCTGGTGATCTTACAGCTTTTGACCTACGCCACCTCCTACAATATGCTCCCCGCGGTGCGGGACCTGGACGTGCCGGTGGTGCTGGTAAACGTGCAGAAAAAGCGTGCCCCCGATTACGAGCACACCGACACCGCCACCTGGCTGGGGGAGCTGTATGCCTGTGGGGCCGTGGGGGAGATGGCCGCCGACCTGGACCGGGCGGGCAAGAGCCACGCCGTCATCACCGGGGTGATGGAGGGGGGCGACCCCCAGGTCCAGCGGGAGATCGCAGACTGGTGCAGGGCCGCCCAGGTGCGCAGGCGCTTCCGTGACACGAACCTGGCCCAGGTGGGCCGGCCCTATCCCGGCATGATGGACCTGTACATCGATGAGACCAACCTGTACCACCGCATGTGGCTGTACACCAAACAGTTCGACTGGGAGAAGCTGTGGGCCATCGCCGATGACATCACCGACGAGTCCCTGATCCGGGAGAAGGCTCAGGACATCCTGGACACCTTCGATATCGAGGGCGGCGGCACCGTGGAGAAGGTGTGGGAGATGGCCCGGTACTTGGCGGCCTTCGAGGACTGGGTCAAGCGGGAACAGATCGGCCTCATCGCCTCCCACTACGACGGCTACGCCCAGGGCAAGGCCGGCGTGCTGGATTCCATGCTCATCCCGGCCTTCTCCATGCTCATCAAACAAGGGGTGGCCTGCGCCGTAGAGGGGGACATCAAGGTGGCCATGGCCATGTCCATCCTGAAGACCATCGCGGGCACCGGCCAGCTGTCGGAGATGTACTCCATCGACTTCGACCAGGACATCTGCATCATCGGCCACTCCGGCTCCGGGGACGCGGCCATCTCCGCCAAAAAGCCCACCATGAAGATCGTCCCGGTGTTCCACGGCAAGACCGGGGGCGGGTATCTCACCCAGTTTTACCCCCACCTGGGGCCGGTGACCTACCTGGCCATCACCCAGGACAGGGACGGGCATTTCAAGTTCATCACCGCCGAAGGCGTCAACGAGGAGGGCCCCATCTTCACCTTTGGGGATACCAACATGCGCACCCGGTTCTCCTGCGGGGCCAGGGCCTTCGTGGACCGGTGGAGCCAGGCGGGCCCCACCCACCACATGGCCGCCGCCAGCGGCAGGCATATCGACACCATCCAGAAAGTGGCCCAGATCTTCCACGTGCCCGTAGAGGTCATCACCCGGTAGGGGAGAAAGGAGCAGGACTATGGCGATCACCGACATACCCGTTGTACAAGAATATATCCGCATGTGCGAGGACGGCTGGCTCCAGGGCTGGCACGAGCGCAACGGCGGCAACCTCACCTACCGCATGCGGCCGGAGGAGGTGGACCAGTGCCGGCGCTATTTCAAGGCGGTCCCCGGCGATTGGGTCCCCATGGGCGTCCAGGCGGACAACCTGAAGGGAGAGTACTTCATCGCCACCGGCAGCGGGAAGTATTTCCGCAACGTGCCCCTGGCCCCCCAGGACAACATCTGCGTCCTGGAGATCAATGAGGCCGGGGACGCCTGGCGCATCGTCTGGGGCCTGGAGAAGGGCGGCCGCCCCACCAGCGAGTTCCCCAGCCACTTCCTCAACCACAGCGTGCGGAAAGCCGCCACCCACGGCGAAAACCGGGTGATCTACCACGCCCACCCGGCCAATGTCATCGCCATGACCTACCTCCTGCCCCTCACCGCCCGGAATTTCACCCGGGCCCTGTGGCAGAGCGCCACCGAGTGCCCGGTGGTGTTCCCCGGGGGCGTGGGCGTGGTGCCCTGGATGGTCCCCGGCGGCAGGGACATCGCCCTGGCCACCAGCAAGCTCATGGAGGAGTACGACGCGGCGGTGTGGGCCCACCACGGGCTGTTCGCCTCCGGCCCGGATTTCGACACCACCTTCGGCCTGATGCACACCATCGAGAAGGCGGCCCAGATCTACCTGCTGGCCCTCTCCGCCGGGCAGGGGAAGATCCGCCAGACCATCCGCGATGACGACCTGCGGGCCATCGCCAAGGACTTTGGCGTCACCCTGCGGGAGGAATTCCTGGACTGAAACACCCCTTGCCAAATCCCTTTTCCTGTGAAATAATAGGGGAAGATCACAAAGGAGGCGTTTTTATGGATTGGGCACGATTTGACCAAGAGGCCGAACGGCTGCGGCTTTTGAACCTGCTGGTGTGGAAGGACGGGAAAGAGGTCCTGCGCCGGGACTACGACGGGGAGATCCGCCGGAACCAGTATTCCGTCACCAAGAGCTTTACCAGCATCGCCGTGGGCATAGCGGAGCGGGAGGGGCTGCTCTCCTTAGACGAGCCCCTGCTGGAGGCCTTCCCCGAAGAGGCGCCGGAAACCCCCTGCCCGAACCTGCGAAAGGCCACGGTGCGGGACCTGCTCACCATGTGCCTGGGCCAGGGACAGGGCTTCCTCATGGGGGAGCAGCGGCCCTTCCTCCCCCAGCGGGACTGGGTGCGGTACTCCCTGGCCTTGCCCTTCCCTTACGCGCCGGGGGAGAAATTCGTGTACAACAACGTGGGGCCCTATCTCGCCGGGGTTCTGGTCCAGCGCCGGGCGGGCTGCGATTTGGTCAGCTACCTGACGCCCCGGCTCTTCGCGCCCCTGGGCATCCAGCGCCCCACCTGGGAGACCGACCCCCTGGGCTATAATTTCGGCGCGGGCGGGCTGTTCCTCACGGTGTCGGAGCTCACCCGGGTGGGCCAGCTGCTTTTGCAGGAAGGCCGCTGGAACGGGAAGCAGCTCATCCCCGCCGCCTATGTGCGGGCCGCCTCCGCCAAACAGGTGGAGAACGGGGCCGAGGGCTACGGCTACCTGTTCTGGCGGGGGAAGGACAACTCCTACCGGGCGGACGGGAAGTACGGCCAGTTCGCCGTCATCTTCCCCGAGGAGGGCGTGGTGCTGGGCACCAACGCCGAGTCCCGGGCCCAGGGCGAGCTGCTGGACCTGCTGGTCCGGGAGCGGCAGGCCCTGCTGGCAGCCGAAAACTGAATTTTGCCGCGAAAAAGCGGGGGCAGGCTGTTTGGGCCTGTCCCCGCTTTTCCTATTTTTTCCACCGGGAGAGGTGGGGCAGCGCCAGCTTGTGAAAGACCGCCAGCACCCCCAGGGCACAGAGTGTCCCCAGGGCCGCCCCCGCCAGCACGTCGGTGGGGTAGTGGACAAAGAGGAACACCCGGGAGAAGGCGATGAGGGCCGCCAGCACCAGGGCCGCCGCGCCCCAGCGCCGGAAATAGGCAAAGACCACTGTGGCCGCGGCAAAGGAGGCGGCGCTGTGCCCCGAGGGGAAGGACCAGCTGGCGGGCTCCCGGATCAGCAGCTGCACCGCGCCGGGGTAGGTCTGGAAGGGCCGGGGCCGGTCCACCACGTTTTTCAGGAACACCTCGCCCACCAGGAAGGCCGCCAGCATGCTCAGCAGCATCAGGCCGCCGCACCGTTTTGTTTTCGGGAAAAACAGCAAAACCACCGCCACAAGCACCCACACCGCCCCCAGCTCCCCTAGGTAGGTGACCATGGGGAACAGGGCGTCGGTCACGGCGTTGTGCAGATGCCGCTGGACGAAGTCCATCACGCCGGCGTCGAAGAAATTCAAATCTGCCATGCTGCGCCTCCTCTCCGTTTTTTTCCAGTATATCATATTTCCCCGCCCAGCGCCAGGGCGGAATACGCATAATGCCCGCTCCCCGGGAATATAGTGCTACCAGGAAGCGCTGAACAAGCAGGGAGGAAACGGGATGGAGCTTCATCAGGTAAGCGGGGAAGAGGCGGCCCGGCAGCTGGACACTGACCTCCAGCGGGGCTTAAGCCGGGCCCAGGTGGAAAAGCGCCGGGCCCGCTGGGGGAAAAACGAGATCCAGGAGGAGCGGCGCCGGAGCCTGATTGCCCGGTTTTTCAGCCAGTTCCAGGACGTGATGGTCCTCATCCTCCTGGCAGCGGCCGGGGCCTCCTTTGCCGTGTCCTGGCTGCGGGGGGAGGGGGACTACGCCGACCCCGTCATCATCCTGGCCATCGTGGTGTGCAACGCGGTGATCGGCACGGTGCAGGAGTGGAAAGCCGACCAGGCCATCGCCGCCCTGAAAAAGCTGTCCTCCCCCCACGCCACCGTGGTGCGGGAGGGCCGCAAGCAGACGGTGGAGAGCAGCCAGCTGGTGCCCGGGGACGTGGTCATCCTCCAGGCCGGCGACCTGGTGCCCGCGGACATCCGGCTGGTGAAGGCCGTAGAGCTGCGGGCGGAGGAATCCGCCCTCACCGGGGAGTCTGTCCCCGTGGAGAAGGACGCGGCCGCCCGGTGCAGGGAGGACGCCCCCCTGGGGGAGCGGAAGAACATGGTGTTCGCCGGCACAGGCATCACCACCGGAGCCGGGGCCGGGATGGTGGCCGCCATCGGGATGGACACCGCCATGGGGAAGATCGCCCGGATGCTCTCCCGGGAAAAGGCCCCCCAGACGCCCCTGCAGCGGCGGCTGAAGCAGACCGGCCGGGTGCTGGGCATCGGGGTCACCGCCATCTGCGGGGTGATCTTCCTCCTGGGGCTGCTCCAAAAGACCCCGCCCCTGGAGATGTTCCTCATCGCCATCAGCCTGGGGGTAGCCGCCATCCCCGAGGGCCTCACCGCGGTAGTGACCATCGTGCTGGCCATGGGGGTGGGGCGCATGGCCCAGAAGCGGGCCATCGTCCGGCACATGCCCGCGGTAGAGACCCTGGGCAGCACCGGGGTGATCTGCTCCGACAAGACCGGCACCCTCACTCAGAACAAGATGACAGTGGTGGCCTTTTCCTCCGCTCGGGGGGCCGAGCCCCTGGACAGCCCCCTGGCCCGCTTTTCCCTGGAGCTGGCGACCCTCTGCAGCAACGCGGAGGAGGGGGAAGGAGGCGTTCTCACCGGCGACCCCACGGAGACCGCTTTTCTGGCCGCCTGCCCCCTCTCCAAAACGGAGCTGGAGCGGCGCTTCCCCCGGGTGGGGGAGATCCCCTTCACCTCTGCCCGGAAGCGGATGGCCACCGCCCACCGGACGGAGCAGGGGTACCGCATTATCGCCAAGGGCGCGCCGGATGTGCTTCTGGCCCGGTGCACCCACCTGCGCCGGGGAAGTGCGGCAGAGCCCCTCAGCGGCGCGCTGAAAGCCAGGCTCCTCTCCGACAACAGCCGCCTGGCGGAGCAGGCCCTGCGGGTGCTGGCCGTGGCCTACCGGGATGTGGACCGCCTCCCCGGGGAGGACGGGGAGATGGAGAGCGGCCTGGTGTTCTGCGGGCTCATCGCCATGGAGGACCCACCCCGGCCCGGGGTGAAGGCCGCGGTGGCCCAGTGCAAGCGGGCGGGTATCCTGCCGGTGATGATCACCGGGGACCACGGGGCCACGGCGCTGGCCATCGCCCGGCGGGTGGGCATCGCCGGCAGGGACAGCAAGGTGATGACCGGCCCGGAGCTGGACCGCCTCACCGACGATGCCCTGGCCCGGCAGGCCTTCGACACGCCGGTGTTCGCCCGGGTGGCCCCGGAGCACAAGGTGCGGCTGGTAAAGGCCTTCCAGCGCCGGGGGATGGTGGTGGCCATGACCGGCGACGGCGTCAACGACGCCCCGGCCTTGAAGGCCGCGGACATCGGCTGCGCTATGGGCAAAAACGGCACCGAGGTGGCCAAATCCGCGGCGGATATGGTGCTCACCGACGACGACTTCTCCACCATCGTCTCCGCCGTGCGGGAGGGCCGGGGCATCTACCGGAACATCCGCAAGACCATCCACTTCCTGCTCTCCTGCAATATCGGGGAGGTGCTGGTGGTGCTGGCGGCCTTCCTGCTGGGGGCGCCCACCCCCCTGCTGGCCATCCAGCTGCTGTGGGTGAACCTGGTCACCGACTCCCTGCCCGCCCTGGCCTTGGGGGTGGACCCCATCCAGCAGGACGTGATGGAGGAGCCGCCCCACCCCAAGGACGAGGGCATCTTCGCCGGGGGCATGGGCTTTTCCCTGGCGGTGGAGGGCTGCCTGGTGGGGGCATTGGCCCTGCTAGCCTATACCATCGGGCGGGTGTTCTTCGACGCCGACCCCGCCAGCCCCGCCATCGGCCGCACCATGGCCTTCTGCGTGCTGAGCCTGTCCCAGCTGGTGCACAGCTTCAACATGCGGTCCCAGCGCTCGGTGGTAAAGCTGGGCCTCTTCTCCAACCGGAAGCTCACCGCCGCCTGCCTGTTCTGTGCCTTCCTCATGGTGAGCGTAGTGGTGTTCCCGCCCCTGTCCGCCATCTTCCAGACCGCGGCCCTCACGGGCTTTCAATGGCTCCTGGTGGCGGCGTTGTCCCTGTGCCCCCTGCTGGTGGTGGAGGGGGAAAAGCTCCTGTGGGAGCACCTGCCCGTGCGCGGAAAAAAGGAGAGGCGCTAGTGCGCCCCTCCTTTTGCTATATATCATCCCTGGTAGACTTCCTTCATCATGGCGATCTCCCGGGCGTACCCCTCCAGGTCGTTGGGGGTCTCCAGATAGAAGGGCAGCTCCCGCAAGGCCGGGTGGTTGACAATCCGGGTGAGGGCTTCCAGCCCTAGCGTGCCCTCGCCCAACTTTTGGTGGCGGTCCTTGTGGCTGCCCAGGGGGTTCATAGAGTCGTTTAAGTGGATGGCCTTCAGCCGGGAGAGTCCAATGACCTTGTCAAACTCCGCGAGCACCCCATCCAAGTCGTTTGCAATGTCGTAGCCCCCGTCGGAGACGTGGCAGGTGTCCAGGCACACCCCCAGCTTGTCCGAGAGCTCCACCCGGTCGATGATGGCCCGGAGCTCCTCAAAGCTGCGGCCCACCTCCGAGCCCTTGCCCGCCATGGTCTCCAAAAGCACCGTGGTGGCCATCTCCGGCCGCAGCACGGCGTTCAATGTCTGGGCGATGAGGGCGATGCCCGCCTCCGCCCCCTGCTTTACGTGGCTGCCGGGGTGGAAGTTGTACATGCTCCCGGGGATGTGCTCCAGCCGGGCCAGGTCGTCCGCCATGGTCTCCCGTGCGAAGGTACGCAGGCTCTCGTCGGCGGCACAGGCGTTTAGGGTGTAGGGGGCGTGGGCCAAAATGGGGAAGAGGCCCTGCTCCTGGGCGAAGGCCCGGTAGGCGGCCACGTCCGCTAAATCCAGGTCCTTGGCCTTGCCGCCCCGGGGGTTGCGGGTGAAGAACTGGAAGGTGTTGGCGCCGATCTTCACCGCCTCCTTTCCCATGGCCAGGTAGCCTTTGGAGCTGGATAGATGACAGCCGATCTTCAGCATAGGGACACGTCCTTTCGTAAATAAAAAATAGGGCCGCCCAAAGGCAGCCCTGTGTTGGATCGCGGCGAATTACTTCTTCAGCTTCATGGCGGTGGCGGCGATGGACACGCCGAACAGCAGCCCCAGCATGTCGAACAGGTTAAAGGAATCCAGGGCGATTTGGTTGTAGATCACGCCCGCCAGGCCCAGCAGGGCCAGGATGATGCCGGTGACCATGGCGCCGGTAGCCACGTTCTTCAGGCAGAGGATGCCGCAGATGATGGCCAGCAGGGCCACGCCGTAGGCCAGCACGATGACCAGGATCTCCTGGGTCTGGTGGCCGGGCAGGACGCCCTGCAGGGTGCCGGCCAGGGCCAGGGAGCCCACAATGCCGTACACGATGCCGAACAGCAGCATAATAACGCCGAAAATCTTCAGGGTCGTGCGATTGGTGTTCTGATCCATGTTTTACCACTCCTGTAACTTTTTTCTTTTGCTGGGCTAGCATAGCAAAAGCAGGGGGTAAAGTCAAGTAAAATCGGGAGTGTTTTTGCGGGCTGCACAAAATCGGGGGGGTAGTCACCTATTTGCACTTCTGCGGCAGGGTGAGCCGGTAGCTCTCGCCGATCATGGTTTTTATGTCCTCCACCGGCACAGTGCCGTCCAGTACGATGGTGTTCCAGTGGGCCTTGTTCATGTGATAGGCGGGCCGCACCGCCGGGTATGTGTTCCGCCAAAAGCCGGTCCACGCCGGGTCGCACTTCACGTTGACCCACACCTGGTCCTGGCGCTGGTACACAAAGGCGAAGCCCTTTTTGTTCCCCCAGTGGCGCATTACCGTCCAGTTGTCGTCGTGGAAGGGGTAGTCCTCCCGCACGTCCGCCCCCAGGCTTTTGCAGAAGGCGACGACGGTCTCCCGCCGGGTCCAATCGCTCATGGGGACACCTCGCTTCCGTTCCGGACGGCCCGGGCCCTCCCCAGGGACGCCTGCCCTACCCGGTAGACCCCGTAGGCCGCCAGTACCGCCAGGCAGAAATTCCCGGAGTAGTGGTACCGCTGGGCCACCTCGGCGATGAGGTGGGCCATGGTGAGTCCCACCAGGTACAGGGGGAACAGGTAGAAAAGGCTCTTGCCCTTCTCCCGCAGTAGGGCGGCCATGGCCCCCAAGGCCAGCAGCCACAAAAAGTAGTGGTACCCGTTGCAGAAACCGCTGTACAGACTGGGGTGGGGGAACACATCTTCCCCGTACCCCACCGCAGAGTCGTCCCCGCTCCATAAGGTGCAGAGCTTCTCGTAAAACAGGGGGAGGAAGTCCACCTCCCCGGAGGTGATCCGCTCCAGGGCGGCGTCCAGCATGGCCTCCTGCACCTCCTGGGCGGAGATGCCCCCCTTGTCGTTCCACGCCGTCAGCAGCTCGCTGTCCTTGGAGCTGTAGCTGCCGTTGGTCTCCATGTTGAAGCCCACCAGCAGGTTAAAGCCCGGCACCGAGGCGGGGGCCTCCCCGATGCGCTGGGTAAAGACCCAGGAGTTCAGCTGGTTCCCCGCCAGGTAGACCACCAGCAGCCCCGCCAGCAGGACGGCTTTTTTGTCCACGGCCTTCTCCCGGGAGAGGGGCTCCAGGACGAAGAGCACCACTGCCGCGGCGATGATGACGATAGGGGCCACCGGCCGGGCGCTGTTGGCCAGGGACAGGAGCAGCCCCATGGCGCCGCCTCCCAGGGCCGCGGCCCACCAGGGGAGGACAGAGAGCTTCCCGTGGAGGAAGAACAGCAGGGCGATGCTCCCCAGCAGGAGGGTGGTGTAGTAGGGGTCGGAAGTCACCAGCATGTTGTAGAGGATTTGGGAGGGGTAAAAGCACCAGAGGAGCCCCGCCAGAAAGCCCAGAACATGGCCCTGCAGCTTGTAGCCGATATAGTACACCAAGGCCAGGGCGATGGTGGAGATCACCGCGTTGGCGACGGCGGCCACCAGGGGGGAGGCCCCGAACACCGAGAACAGCAGCCCCAGGAAGGAGGCGTAGCCGAAAATGTGGGGGAACAGGGCCACATACCGGACGATGAACTCCGGTACGCCGGAGATGTCGTACTGCTGGGAGAGGAGCTCCCCGGCGTGGTAGATGGTGTAGTAGTCCACCTCCGGGGCGACCTGGTAGCGCAGCACTACCGTCAGCCGCAGGGCCAGCCCTGCGGCAAGCAGGGCCGCCAGCCCCAGCCAGGGGGAGGGCCTCCAGCGGGCCAGGGGGGAGCCCTCCCACAGGAGGTACAGCCTGCCCCACCACAGGGCGAGGGCGGCCAGGGCCGCCAGGCCCAGAAGCAACAGCAGCAGGGCCCAGTAGTCGTATGGGAAGATCTCCTCGGGGAGCAGGCCGCGCCACAGGGCGATTGCCCCGAAAAGACCCAAAAAAGCCCCGATCAGGCCCCGGGTGAACCGGGAAAAGCCCGAAAGGAACCCTCTTGCGCCCATTTTTTTCTGTTCCATACCTGTTTTCTGTCCTTTCTGGGGTCATTTGGGAAAATGGACTTCCCACCCAATCAAACCGGCGGCTCCGTCAGGCCCAATTTTTCTTCCGCCAGCTGCAGCGTCTCCTCCGGGGTCCGATGTTCCTCCCGCAGGAGCACGGGAAACCCGGAATGCAAAAAAGCGTCGTAATTCTTCTGGGAGTTGATTCTTTTCAGGCACGCGCGGAAATTTTCCAGGGCCAGGGCCGGGTCCGGCTCCTGGAGCAGCAGCTGATACAAAAACTGCTTCTCCTTATCGGGGCGCTGAAAAAAGCGGTTTACGGAGATCTCGGGGTCGGCCAGCATAATCAGCACGTGTTTGTTGTCCGAGATCTCCCGCAGTACGGGAACAGGGATGTTGGTATCCACAAATACCTTTTTGCCCCGGGACGACAGCCCTTCCAAGAGCTTCAGCTCCAGCACGGTGCATTCCTGGGTACAGCCGTTGATCCAGGCCTCGTATTCGGCGGGCGTCCGCCGGATGAAATCGCTCCAGTTTTCCAGGTCGCGGGTGTAGGTCAGGCAGGGAAACTGTTCCCGATCCAGCCCGGCGGACAGCTGGTCGTGGTAATTTTCCTCACAGGCGATGCCGCCGTGCTTTTCCGCCAGCATCTTCACCATCGTGGATTTGCCCGCGTAGGCGGTCCCGTTGATGAAATAGACATTCTCCCATCTCACGTTCTGCATGTCCGCTGGCCCTCCTAGCGTCGCTGTTCTGCGGCCTGCCTGGACAAGAGCGCCACGGTCTCGAGCATTGTCCCGGATTCCAAGGGCAGTTCTGTTACTTCCTGCCCATTCACAGGAACCGGAAAATTGAACACCATGTTCCTGATCCAGTTTCCATCCTTCTGTTTTTCTGGATACAGGTCAATTCGTTCAATGAACGCTCTCAT
>DXIW01000060.1 GCA_019112625.1 Candidatus Acutalibacter stercorigallinarum
TGATGGAGCAGCTCCGCACCATTGATAAAAGGCGGCTGGAAACGTACATCGGACATCTGGAGGAACAGCATATCCGCCGGCTCAACCGCGCCCTGGCTGTCAGCGTGGGATTGATTGAAGAAACGCCGAAAAATTTAATCATGTGCCTTTGTCCGGCCTGTGCCAATAACTTCTACGGCACAGGCTCTTATTATTTGCGTAGGCTCCACCCTGGCCGGGTGGAAAGGGACATCTGCACCTACTGTGGCCAGCGTCCAGGTTTTGATTATGAAGTGATAAAAAGAAAACAGGAGGCTGAAAAATGACCATAGACAGCGCATATCAGCTTATGTTTTCGGAATATCCCGATATAGTTACGGTTCCCCAAATGTGTAAAATGCTTGGAGGAATCAGCCTAAAGACCGGATACCGGCTTCTTAAAAAAGGCGAGATCGAGTCGTTCTCTATCGGGCGAATCTACCGTATTCCCAAAATCAGCATTCTCCAATATTTGGGCTTGAATGAAGAATCCAATGCGTAAAACCTCGTCGCACATTTGCCGTGTTTAGAAACTCTTGCTACAATAAAAGGGTCAACGGCAGATGAATTGCGCTGCACCACCAAAGGAGGTTTTATTTTATGGTTGCAGGACATCTGCGTGAAAAAAGAGGATACTATCATATCGTCCTCAGTTATACAGACGAAAACGGAAAGCGTCAAACGCCTTCCAAATCCACAGGGCTGCCCGTCAAGGGCAATAAAAAGCGTGCCGAAGCTATGCTTCAGGAGGCGCGCCGCACGATGGAGGCTGAACTACAGCTCCGTCAGATGGAAAGGGAAAAAGGATACACCGACAACCCTGCGGACATTCTTTTTACCCGGTTCCTGCTGGATTGGCTGGAAATGATGAAGGCCAGCGTGGAAATCACCACTTACGCGGCTTATTCATCCGGTATCAAGAATCGGATTGTCCCTTATTTTGAGGAACACCATCCAGGGCTTCGGCTGAGGCAGGTTACGCCTAAACAGTTGCAGGACTACTACACTTACGAAATGAAGGAAAATGGAGTGTCGGCCAATACGGTGATCCACCGCCATGCCAACATCCGAAAGGCCCTGCAATATGCGTTTAAGACGGGGCTTCTGTCGAGCAATCCGGCGGATCGGATTGAGCGCCCCAAAAAGCAAAAATTTGTAGGCAGTATTTACGATGAGCATGAGCTGGAAAAGTTATTCCAGATCGTGCGCGGCGATCCGGTTGAACTGGGCGTCATACTGGCGGCTTTCTACGGGTTGCGTCGGAGCGAAGTCGTGGGTTTGAAATGGGACGCTATTGACTTTAAGAAAAAGACCATCACCATCCGCCATACCGTGACCCAGGTGACGCTCAACGGGAAAAGTACGATCATTGAAAAGGACCGTACCAAAACCAAGTCCAGCTACCGCACGTTGCCGCTGGTTCCACCCTTTGAGGAATTGCTGCACCGGTTAAAACTCCAACAGGAGCAAAACCGAAAGCTCTGCGGCAAGTCCTACCACACCGAAGCCGAAGGATATATCTATGTCAACGAAATTGGCGAACTTGTGAAGCCGGGTTATATCACGCAGCATTTTCCGCTGATTTTGGAGAAGTATGGCCTGCGAAAAATCCGTTTTCACGATCTCCGTCATAGCTGCGCGAGTTTGCTGTATGCAAACGGAGTCAGCTTGAAAGAAATCCAGGAATGGCTGGGCCACAGCGATATTTCTACGACCTCTAATATCTATACTCATTTGGATTTCAATTCCAAAGTGGCGTCTGCCAACGCGATTATGGGGGTATATCCTACGGTGGTTCATGACTGAAATGGACCTCCAAATATGCCTCAAAACAGGAGGTCCATGCCAAAAATAGTCCGATTTTGCTGATGCGCATGGAGAAGAATCCAATGCGCCAAGCAAAAAAGAAAGCCCGCAAACCCTTGATTTTACTGGGTTTGCGAGCCATTGAATTCTGGTGCCGGTGGTGGGACTCGAACCCACACACCCTTGCGGATAACAGATTTTGAGTCTGTCTCGTCTGCCAATTCCGACACACCGGCATTTATATTTTTAAGTCTTACCCCGGATGGAGCCTCTGAGAAATCGGAGGTCCATCGTGGGGGGACATTAAAAATCACTTACATATTGAATTGTCAAATTTCCTTGAAAAATCAAGGGTTCCGGCCAAAGTGGTAACAATAGACGAATGGGATTTTGAGTCCACTACGTCTGCCAATTCCATCACACCGGCATGGAAGTGCAAGGCCTATTATATCCTATCCCCGGGGAAAATGCAAGTTTTTTTCGCCGCCGACGGGATTTTTCTCAAAGGAAAAAGGGCCGCCCCGCCGGACAGCCCCATAACACATGTTTTCCCCGATTTATCGGGCCGCGGGCGGCAGCGTGCCCCCTGCCAGTTGGAAGGCCCGGGCCGTGCGGTGCAGGTAGTACAGCTTCAGAATCTCCACCACAATGCCGCCGACGGACGCGGCCAGCATAAGCAGCAGCCCCACCACCGAGAGGATGAACGCCAGAAACGTGCTCACAATCAGCCCCACCAGCATCCCAATGGTCCACTTCCACAGCTTGCTCCACGTCTCCGCCAGGCCCGCGTCCACCGCCAGTACCACCTCGCTGTGGGCGGTCATTTCGTGGTATTCCCCTACCAAGTCCAGCACGGATGCCAAAACCGCCACCAGCAGCGCCATCACCCCCGAGCTGTCCACCTGCGTAAGTAAGACCGCTCCCAGCCCCAGCGCCGCGGCGATGAGCCCGCATACCCCGGCAATCTTGTACCGGTCGTGCTCCTGGGCCAGCTTCAACAGCAGCAGGGAGTAGGCCAGCATGCACAAAAAGTTCAGCACGTTCCCCGCCAGGTACACGTTGGGGGCCAGGTCCGCCACCGTGTCCGAGGTCATCACCCCGGCCACAATCCCCGGCACGAACAGCCAGAACAACAGCATCATCCACTTGCCGAAAAACCGCCCCCGCTCCTGGAGCTGCCGCCTGGCGTTGGCGTCCGACTCCAGCCGCCGCAAAGAGTACCACGGCTCTTGCCCCCGGCCCTTCAGCTTGGCGCAGTAGGAGGCCGCAGTGCAGGTCTCGCAGCTGCTGTGCCCCTTGCTCCGGCAGCACTGGGCGATGCCGCAGGCCCCCGGCCAGGTCTTGGCCTCCATCCAGGCCCCGCACCCGCCGCAGCCCATTTTTTCCCGTTCTGTGCAGGTCTCGCAGTCTTTTCCGCAGTAAGACGCCATCCCCATCTCCTCCTCATACAGTCCTATGTGATTTAAGAATAGTATACCATACCCCCCCATTTAGTCAAGAAAAAATAGTCACTTTCACTCCCTTTCACTCCCTACGATTTCCCCCGCTCTCCACCCTATAAAAAATCCCCCCAGCCACGCCTTTGCGCAGCCGAGGGAACGCCCTTCTTCACTATTCACTCTTCACTATTCACTGCCCTTTTCGCTGCCCTTTTCTCCTCTCGCCAGCCGGAAGGCCGTCCCGGTCATGCACACCATCAGCGCCGCGAAGGCCGCCACATACAGGGGGAACAGCCCAAAGCTGATGTGGTTCCCCAGCAGCCCGAACAGGGGCGGCCCAAAGGTGGACCCCACATAGGCGCTGGCCATCTGGATGCCGATGATGGCCGCGGAATTTTCCGGCCCGAAGTTGGCCGGCGTGGCGTGGATGATGCAGGGGTAGATGGGCGCGCACCCCAGCCCGATGATGACAAGCCCCGCCAGGGGCAGCACCTCCCCGGGTACCGGCAGCACCAGGGCCGCCACCCCGCAGGCCAGAATCACCGTGCCCAGCACGATCATCTTCCAGTCCCCCAGCTTGTTCATCAAAAAGCCGCCCAAAAACCGCCCCGCCGTAATGCCGATGAAAAACAGCGAGGCAAACTGGGCCGCCCGCTCCGGGTCGATGTTCCGGGACTCCACCAGGTAGGTGCTGGCCCAGCTCATGGTGGTGGCCTCCGCCGCGCAGTAGGACAGGAAGCCCAGCAGCAGCGCCGGCACTCCCCGGATCTTCAGGGCGGAAATGAGCCCCTTGGCCTGGGCGCTGGTGTCCTCCTTGGGCGGGTTCACCTTCCACACCCCCAGGGTGAGCAGCAGCAGCACGGCGATGCCCAGCTGGATGAGCCCGATGGTGCGGTAGCCCGTGTGCCACGAGGCCGTGGTCAGGGACCAGCTCATCACAAAGGGGCTCACAATGGTCCCTACCCCCCAAAAGCAGTGGAGCCAGCTCATGTGCCGGGAGGTGTAGTGCAGGGCCACATAGTTGTTCAGCGCGGCGTCGATGGCCCCGGCCCCCAGGCCGTAGGGCACCGCCAGCACCAGCAGCATCCAGAACTGGTTGGCGAAGGAGAACCCCAGCAGTGCCACCGCGGTGAGGAACACGCTGCCCACCGTCACCACAGGGGTGCCCAGCTTCTTCGTCAGCCGGTAGGAGCACAGGCTGGACACCACTGTCCCGGCGGAGATAATCATGGTCACAATGCCCATGTAGGACACCGGCACCTGCAGGTCCCCGTGCATCACCGGCCACCCGGACCCCAGCAGGGAGTCCGGCAGCCCCAGGCTGATAAACGCGATGTAGATCAGAACAAGCAATAGCGTGTACATAAGTCTCCTCCTCGCCTCTCGTTTCTTACGATTTTGACTCTTCCACCTGGGGCTCCTTAATCCGCCCCACCACAGCCATGGCCAGCAAGAACAGCAGGATCATAAACCCGAAGGGCAGCCGCCGGTCTATGCTGGAGAGCCACCCCGCCAGATACCCGAAGGGGGAGGACAGCGCCACCGTGGAGGCCATGATCAGCGCGTTCAAGCGGGCCCGCTCCTGGGGGTCCAGGTTCAGCTGCAGCAGCGCGTCCTTCCGGGGGTTCACCAGCGAGGCCGCCACCGCCGTGAGGAATACGTTCAGCAGCACAAACCCCAGCCCTCCCACCGGGGAGAGGAGCAGCACCAGGGCCCCCACGGCGTACAGCCCCAGCCCCGCCCACAGCGGCGCCCGGAATTTCAGGGCGTTCAGCTTGTGCTGGATGCCCACCATGAACACCAGCATCACCCCGGCGTTGAGGATGGGGAACAGCGCCAGGTAGTTGTCCGAAAGCCCCAGCCGCTGGGTCACATACAGGCTGAAGAAATTGGTGTTCACCACGTTGGCGATGTACAGCAGCACCGCCACCGCCACCGCCTTCACCACCGCCCGGTTTTTCAGCAACATGGGGATGAGCTGCCGGTACTCCCCCAGCATCCGGAAGGGGGATATCCCCTTGGTCTCCGCCTTGCGCACCTGGCCCTGCCGGGTCTCGTGGCAGAATTTATAGGTGATAAAGCACTTGGTCATCATGGTCAGGGCGAACAGGACGTACAGCACCCGCACCACCGGCACCACCGAGTTGGCGCTCACCAGCATCCCGGAGATGGGCGCGAAGAAGATGGCCACCAGCCCCCCGATGTTGATCCAGGTGTACAGCCCCACCAGGTCCCGCTGGTCCGCGTCCTCGATCAACAGGCAGTACCACGCCGTCTGGTTGATCTGCTCAAAGCAGTTCAGCAGCGCCGCCAGCAAAAACAGCCAGAAATTCTGGGAGGCCGCCCACACCAGGCACGCCAGCCCCCACCCGAAGAAGTCCCCCATCATGGTGGTGGTTTTCCGCCCCAGCTTGTCCGCCAGAATCCCCGCGAAGAAGGAGAAGCACACCTGCACCACCATGGTGATGGACAAAATCAGCCCGATCTGCACGTCCGTCACCCCCTGGGTGTACATGTACAGCGTGGCGAAGGGGGCAATGAGGTTGTAGGGGATGCCCCACAGCGGCTCGATGAGCACCAACGTCCTGGGGTTTCCCTTGTTGCGCCCCAGCACCTGGATCAGCGGGTGGTATTTCAGCCGTCCCAGTCTTTTTTTGATATTCATAAAAAGGTCTCCCTCATTTCCGTTTTCCCGCCTATTTTAGCACGATTCCCGCCCCGCGGGAAGGGGGTCTTACACTTTTTTCGCCTCCGGCAAAAACATTTTCCCCCGCCCCCTTTTTGGATAGAAGCTGTTCCTCTTTTCTCTCCCCGCCGTAAAACGGGGGAGACCACACCTGCCCATCGGCGACTGTTCCATCCTCGCCGTGCCCCTCCGGCGCGCTTTCCTTCTCTGCTCCCGTAAAGCGGTTTCCCCATCAGGCCACTTTCCCATCTCCCACCGCCCCAGAAAATCCGGCCCACACCGCTATCCCATCTTTTTAGAAAGAGACTGTTCCCCCTTTTCTCTCCCCCCCGTAAAACAGGGGAGACCACACTGCCCATCGGCGGCTGTTCCATCCCCCGCCCCTCCAGTGTGTGCTTTTCTTCTCTGCTCTATGAAAGCGGTTCTCAATCCGGGCGCAAAAAATCCCCGTCCCTCCCTGGGGAGAGACGGGGACATTTTCTGCCTCGCTGGAAAGGACATACCTTTCCGGCCTGCCGTTCAGACCCACCATGCACCGCCGCGGGCCAAAACGGGCGCGAACCGGGCTGTTTTGGGTCGGTTTTGGGCCAAACCGGGTCAGATTTGGGCGAAATCGGGCCGAAAACCACCGGTTTTATTCCTCGGGCAGCGAGCTTTCCACCTGCTCCTCTGCCACCAGGTCCGGCACATCGGTGACCCCCAGCCCCGTGTTGGGCACAAAATGGGAGTACACCGCGTCCGCCAGGAACACCAAAAATAGCACAGAGCACACTGTTATCAGGGCTTTTTCGTTCACCTTTTGCAGCAGATTGTCCAATAACGGGGCCACCACATACACAATGGCCATGCCGCCCAGCCCAAAAACCAGCAGTCCTTCCGCGCAGATGCGCCCGTCCAGGTTCAAAAAGTAGCCGCTGTAGTCCCACCACTTCGTCCCCCCGGTGGAGAGCTCCATCACCCAGGAGGTCATGTACTCCAAAAACCCGCAGAGCACCACAGCTGCGCCAAATTCCAGCGCTGGCTTCTTCCTGAATTTATACAGCACGACTAAAATCAGCACCGAACCCGCCCCGTAAATGGGCAGCCACGGCCCGTGGAGCGCCCCCCGGTTGGCCAGCACGCCGTAGGAGACCAGGAACAGCCCCACCTCCCACAGCCAGCCGAAAAAGGCCAGCCCCAGGAAAATGGCCAACAGCGACCAGATGGAGTAGCTGCGCATGTAGTTGAGGGACTGCACCAGCTTCCGCCGCTGGTTTTCCGGGATGGGGTAGAGCCGGGTGGGATAGGCCTGGCCCTTGGCGCCGTCCATCAGCTCCTGCACCTGGATGTACTCGGCCTGGTACTTCTCATAGGCCCGGTCCTCCTCCCGCCGCAGCAGGGAAATGCCGAAGGTGTTCTGCAAAAAGCCCCGCCAGCCGGTGGGCCGCTGCTTCTGGGCCTGGGGGTGCTCCATCACCTGGATCACATCGCCGTAACAGGCGGCCAGCTGCTCCGCGGCGGGCTTCTCATAGAGGAAGGTGTCCTTCAGAAGCTCCGCCCCGGGGATGGCCTTCTCCCTGGCCTCCTGCCGGCGCTGGGCGTAATACTGGGTGAGGGCCGCGGTCTTGTAGGGGTTGGTGAACAGCACGTTGAACAGCCCGAAGGTGCAGAACCCCAGCAGCCCCCAGCCCAAAAAGGACAGCTCGAAAAGAAAGCACTCCCACTTGTGGCCGTCCATCATCTCCCGGGAGAGGGTGACGGCCTCGGTGGCCTTACAGTCCGGGTTCTCGGCCACGATGTAGGGCACCAGGAAGTAGGAGTACCGCTTGACCAGCGCCCCCACGATGGTCAGGGACCACAGGGAGAGGAACACCTGCTTCACCAGCATCGCCTTCGAGGCCTTCAGCCAGCGCTTGACCCGCAGCAGGAACGTGAACCGCTGGGCGGTGACTTTCTCGTACAGCATCCCCTCCAGGAAGATGCGCCGGGACACCACCGGGAACACGTTGGTCACCAGGAACCAGAAGGCAAAGGCCAGCGCCGCCCCTAAAACAATCAGCGCGATGATGCCCACGTTTTTCGAGCCGGTGATGGAGGCCACCGCCGCCACCAGAGTCGCCAGAATAGAGCCGGAGCTCAGTTGGTTGAGCACGCTGGCCAGCACGCCCCGGGTGCGGGTGAGGATGGGGCTGCCCTCCTCGGCCTGGGCAATCTCCTCCTCCTCGATCTGCTGGGCCACGTCCTTGCCCGCCTGGGTGTCCCCCTCGGCGATGGCCCGGAGCACAGTCCCCCAGGACACGTCCCCCACGGTGGTCTTTACGGTGTAGGTCCCGTCCCCGTACCAGTCGTTCCGGATCTGCTGGGCGGTGTCCTCGTAGGTCTGGGCCTCCGAAAAGGTCAGCGAGCCCCCGAACTCCACCCCCAAAAAGGCGGCGATGAGGCAGGCCATCACAAAGATGCCGTAGTGCCGCTTCAGAGAGGCTTTCCCCAGCTTTTTCATCTGTTTCCTGTCTGTTTTGCACATATTCTCCGGGCAGCAAGGCCGCCCATTCCCTCCTCTCGCAAACTGCTTCCAGTATATAGGAAAATGGGGCGATTTGCAACCATCCGCGCCATCCCGCCTCCCCCCACTGCAAAAAAAGACAGACCTTCCGGCCAGCGCCAGACAGGTCTGTCCCTGTTTCCGATGGGGGCGCCGCCCGTCACCTGCCGGGCAGCAGGTGGGATCGGGCGCCCAGCTTTGCCTGGAGGAGGGCTGCGGTCTCCTCCGGGAAGAGGGCGGTGGTGTCCACGGCGTAGGGCTCCCAGGGGCCCAGGTCGGCGAACAGCGGCCACATGGTCTCCACCAGCTCCCGGTTGGCGCTCTCGCCCAGCTTGGAGCGGCCCAGGGCCCGGGCCAGGGTCACGTCCTTCGCCGCCCGCAGCACGAAGTAGTGGATTTCCGTCCCCGCCCTGGCGGCGGCCAGCCAGGGGTCCAGGAACCAGGGGCCCACCACCCCGTCCACCAGGGTGTCGTAGCCGCCCTGGGCAAAGCGCACCGCCGCCGCCAGAAAGGCCTCGATCACCACCTGGTTCTGGTCCCCCGAGCCGGGGAGGTGGGGCGGGACGGCCCCTTTCCGCAGGGCCTCGTAAAAGCTGTCGGTGCGCAGGCAGAGGGACGCCGCCAGCTGGGAGTCCCGGGCCAGCAGGGCGGCTACCGTGGACTTCCCGGTGCCCGGCGTGCCGCTGATGAGAACAATCCGTCCTGGCGTCATAGGAGTCACTCCTTTTTTATCGGATAACTGGGACAGACAGCCCCAAAGCAGCACCCCTGGCATTGGGGTGCTTTTTTGCAGTGCTGGATGCCGTGGTCCAAGATCAGCCAGTGGAGATGGCCGTAGACTTCCGCATCCCGGGGAAGGCCCCGCTCAAAGGACCTGCGGATAGCGCCGTCGTCGGGGAAGGAATACCCCAGCCGCTGGAGCAGCCGCCGGGTGTAGGCGTCCACGATAAAGGCCGGCTTGTAAAAGGCGTAGGTGAGGATCACGTCAGCGGTTTCGGGGCCTATGCCCCGCAGGGAGAGGAGCTCCCCGCGCAGCCGGTCCTGGGGGACGGCCCGGACAGCCGCCTGGTCGAAGCCGTAGCCCTGGTACCACCGGGTGAGGGAGAAAATTGTGTTGGCCTTGGACTTGCAGAAGCCGCAGGGGCGGATCATCTCCTCCAGCTCCGTGGGGGAGAGGCGGGCCACCTTCTCCGGGGCGATCCGCTCCCCCAGAGCGGCGCAGGTCTTTTCCACGTTGGCCCAGGCGGTATTCTGTACCAGCACGGCCTGGAACATCACCTGGTAGGGGTCCTCCGACCACCACCGGGGCCGCCCGTAGGCGGCGAGTAAGGTCTGGTAAATTTCACTGGGAGTGAGCATAAAAAAGTCCTTTTTCGAGGGGTGTGGGGCGATTTTCCCCATTATACCATACGGCCCGAAAAAAGGACAAGGCCCGCGGACAAGCTGTTTTCGGTTCGGGGCGGCAACTCGACCAATAGTCGATTGTGATACGCCCCGTTTTTTGGTATCCTTAGGGAAAAGACCTCGAAGGGGAGGAGATCGTATGAACGTAGCACAGACCGGGGAATTGATCGCCAGACTGCGGGCCAGCATGGGGATGACCCAAGCGCAACTGGCCCAGCGGCTGGATGTGACCGACAAAGCGGTTTCTAAGTGGGAGAGGGGCAAAAGCCTGCCGGACGTGGGCATCCTGGGCCGCCTTGCCGCCGAATTGCGAGTGAGCGTGGTGGAGATCCTCAGCGGGGAGACGCGGAACGTGGCCCGCAGCAGCAACCTGGACCAGGCGTCCCCCGGGGAGGGGGAGATCGACCAGGCCGGAGCTTTGACCCTGCAGCCCGCCGCGCCGGCGGACCTGCTGGTCTCGCCCTATTTGTTCGGCAGCAATTTAGAGCACACCCGCTCCTGCCTGTACACCGGCCTTTCCGCCCAGATGCTGCGTAACCGGAAATTCACCGGCAAGCCCACCGCCTGCCAGGGCTGCGCGCTGGAGTGGTACCCCATTGGCGAGAGGGGCATCTTCACCTTTGACGAGCCCTACACCCGCCACGGGGAGGGCTACCACATGAAGCGCACCATGGAGTGCAACTCCCTGAGCGTCTTTGGCCCTGTGACCGGGGAGACGGTGGGCCTGGGACAGCACGGGATCGCCATTTCCGAAAACAGGGAGTACCTATTCGCCGCTGTGGTAAAGTCCAGGACTGGGGCGGACCTTTCCGTCTCCCTGACAGACCGGTCCGGCCAAGCCGTTTACTGCTGCCAGAAATTCCGGGCGGAGGGGGACGATTGGACCCGCCTTGAGGTGGAGCTGCGCCCCGACTCCTCGGACCCGGACGCGGACCTGCGCATCACCTGGGAGGACGGGGGGAGCGTCTGCTTTGGCGCCCTCTCCCTGCTGCCCAAAGACAATTTCCGGGGCATGCGCCGGGACGTAATCGGGAAGCTGAAGGAGCTGGGGGTCACGGTCCTGCGCTGGCCCGGCGGCAATTTCGCCGGGGAGTTCAACTGGATGGACGGCCTGCTCCCGGTGGATATGCGGGCGCCCTTCCAGTCCTATCTGGGATTGGAGACCCAGCCCCACACTATGGGCTACGATTACAGCGAGATCAACACCGACGACTTTATCGCCCTGTGCCGGGAGATCGGGGCCGAGCCCTTCCTCACCATCAACCCCTGCTGGAGCACCCCGGAGGAGAACGCCGCCTGGGTGGAGTACTGCAACGGGGACAGCTCCACGAAGTATGGGCGGCTGAGGAAGGAGCGTGGCTGGGAAGAGCCCTACAACGTGCAATTCTGGTCCCTGGGCAACGAGTTTGGCTACGGCCACATGGAGGGGGACAACACCCCCGGGGGCTACTGCCAGATCGCTCTGGAGAACGGCAAAAAGATGTTGGAGGCCTCTCCCAATCTGAGTCTGTGTTCCTCGGGACCCTATCCCAACAAGGAGTGGGCGGAGCTTTCCGCCAAGCCTCTTGCGGGGATCTCCCAGATGATCTCCCAGCACTATTACGGCTATGCTCCCCATTACACCGACCTTGCTACCGTCGAGGAAGAGTATAACCGGTGCTTGGCCTCCGTTCCCCGGATGCGGGAGCTGATTCACCAGTCCCGCCAATGGCTGGAACCCCATACGCGTATTTCCATGGACGAGTGGAACGTGTGGTACGCCTGGTACCGGCCTTCCAGCGTGACGGACGGCATCTACGCCGCCCTGGCCATGCACCTGCTGATGGAAGAGGCGGAGAAAAGCGGGATTGCCATCGCGTGCCATTTCCAGGCAATCAACGAGGGGATGATCCGGGTGGAGGCGGACAGCGCTTCCCTGACGGCCCAGGGGCAGATCTTCTCCCTGATGAAGTGCCACAAAGGTAACCGGCTGTGCTCCGCCTCTCAGGAGGCGGTAGTCACCCTGGACCGGGAGGGGAAAACGGTGGCCACCGTGGTGAACGCCTCCTACCGGAACCGGAAGTCCGTGGACTTTGCCCAGTACGGCCCCTGCAGCCAGGCGGTGCTCTACTCCAGCGACACGGTGCTGCCGCCCTCTGTGTTTACGGAGACAGACGTGCTGGACCAGGCCCGGGGCGGGACCTTCGACATGCCGCCCCACAGCGTGCTGTTCCTGGTCTTTTAAGCCAGGGCCGGCCCGCGGGCGGCACAGGACCGAAAAAAAGCAGCCGTGCCGCCCGCGAAGGGTGACACGGCTGTCTTTCTCCTGGAGCGGCCGGGGAGCGGTGATTATCCGAACACCGGCACCTGCTTTACCACGCCGCCCTCCATGGCGGACTGGTGGGCGCAGATGCCCACGCCGGTCCAGTAGGCGCCGTCGATGTCGCTGGGGACCGGGTCCCGGTCCTCCAGGATGCTGCGGACGAACTCGTGGACCAGGTGGGGGTGGGAGCCCCCGTGGCCGCCGCCCTGGAGGAAGGCCAGGTGGGGGTTGCTGGCGTCGTACACCGTTTGCCGGGTAAAGCGCCCGATCTCCTCCGGTAGGCGGTCCGCGTAGTCGGGCACGTCGATGCGCTCCTCCGTCACCAGGCCGCCCCGGCCGTAGTCGTTCATCACGTGCTCCGTGTTGGGGTCGAAGGCCATGGAGAACAGCACCGGCTTCTCCGACTCCAGCTGCTGCCACTCAAAGCTCTTCCGCTCGCCGTAGACGTGAAAGCTCTCGGTGTAGCCCCGGGCCACGTGGTAGAGGAACCGGGCCATCTCGATGCTCACGTCGCTGTCCTTCAGGGAGATGAGGGCTGACTCGAAGGCGAAGGGGCAGCCGTAGGGCTCTTCCACCTCCTTGCGCACCTTGCCGGAGCCCTTGCAGTACACGGTCTCCGGCCGCTTGCCCAGCAGCATCAGGCAGGGGGCCACCGCGTGGGTGGGGTGCATCAGGGGCGGGAAGCCCAGCCAGTACTCCGGCCAGCCCTCCATGTCCTGGTAGTGGGCGCAGCGCATGAACTGCACCCGGCCCAGCTCGCCCTTTTCGTAGAGGTCCTTCACGTACAGGAACTCCCGGCCGTAGACGGAGGTCTCCATGAACATGTAGTGCTTGCCGCTCCTCTTCCGGGCCTCGATGACCTGGTAGAGCTCGTCGATGCTCATGCCCATGGGGATGGTGCAGGCGCAGTGTTTGCCCGCGTTCAGCGCCTTTACAGACAGGGGGGCGTGGGTGGCCGGGGGCGTCACCAGGTGGACCGCGTCGATGGTCTCGTCCGCCAGCATGGCGTCGAAGTCCGTCAGGCGCTCCTCCAGCAGGAATTTGTCGCCGATCTTGTCCAGCTGGGCCCGGTCGCTGTCCACCAGCACCAGGGAGTCCACGTCCGGATGCTTTAGGTAGATGGGTACGAATTCGGCGCCGAAGGACACGCCTACCAGCGCCACTCTGAGCTTGCCGTTTTTCATTAGCAGATCCCTCCTTGGGTTGTTTGCGCCATCATACCGCGGCGGCGGGGAAAAGTCTATGGAGGGAAGGAAAGAGGTATGGAAGAAATGGACGTTTTTGTGAGGCCCTTGCCAAGGCCGGCCCAGTATGGGGAAATGGAACGGGAAAGGAGCGTGTGGGAACATGGAGCTTGAACAGGGCGTCGCGGCCTCCCGCTGGTTCCGGCTGGCGGGGGAGATCCGGGTGGAGATCGTGGACAAATTCAGCGGCGGCAACGTCCACCCCGACCGGGTGATGAACCAGTGGGTGCTGGTGCTGATGACCAGCGGGGAGCGGACCTTCCGCATCTATGGGGAGGACCACGCTGTGCACGGCGGGGAGTTTTTCCTGCTCCCGCCCCACGTGCGGCACAGCGGCATTCGGTTCGACCAGCACGAGGCGTACTTCGCCCATTTCCAGGGGGAGGGGGCGCCCATCCCGCCCCCCACGGAGCTGGACCCCGGGCACATCCTGCTGCCCCTGTGGGGGCGGGTCCCCCTGGAGCTCCCCTGCTTCGACCTGATGGAATACGCGGCCAGCCACCGGGCGCCGCCCTTTTTCGACCAGCGGTTCCTCTCCTCCCAAATACAGGCGATTTTGTACCAGTTCAGCCTGGCCATGCAGAAAAAGCGGCTGTGGTCCAACCAGGAAAACGGCCTGGCCGGCCGCATCCTGCGGTTCATCGACGACAACAAGGGCGAACAGATGAAAAACCAGGACTACACCGCGGCCTTCGGGAAGTCCTACAGCCGGCTCAACGCCGTGTTCCAGGCGGTGTACGGCGTGACCATCAAGCAGATGCAGGGCATCCTGCGCATCGACCAGGCCAAGCGCATGCTCAGCTCCGGCTACACCATCTCCGAGACCAGCGCCGCCTGCGGGTTTGAGGACTACTTCTACTTTTTGAAGGTGTTCAAAAAGAAAACCGGCATGACGCCCTCGCGCTACCAGGACCTGTACCAGGGCGGCGCCTCTCCCGGCCCGAACGGGGTTTGATGGTGGGAAAGGATGCAGAGGGACCATGTGCTGCCAGCGGAACGATGCCCGGGGCTTTTTTGTTGACTTTCCGCCCCCGATGGGGTAGGATGGGGGAAAGGGGGAGATGCCATGAAAGAGCGGGAAGAGGCGTGGAAAGTCACCAGCCATGCCAGCTTTTGGGACGAACACAGCCGGGAACGGCCGGGCGTGCCGCTGCCCTTTTCCGGGGAGTTTTGCTGGGCCGGCTCCCACTGGGTGGTGCCGGGGGTGTACTCCACCGGCAAGGCACTGGTGGTGGATTTCTGCCGCCAGGTGGACCCGGAGGCCATGAAGCGCTTCCTCAGGCAGTGGGGGTGGACCGAGGAAGCCGGGGTGGACCAGTCCCGGGACTTCACCCCGGAGGAGGCCGCCCGCATCGAGGCGGAGAGCCCCATGTCCTTCGAGTTCCGGGCCGAGGCCCTGGTGAACGGGAAGGCCTTCCCCCTGCGGCGCAGTTCTGCCGTGGGGTACCTGCCCTTCCCCTATAGCGGGGACGAGATGGGCCGCCGGGCGGCGGAGCACTACGGCCTGGACCTTTCCCAGGGCTGGCACATCTTCCGCTGCGGGTTTCCCTGGCCCCGCAGGCGGCAGGTGGATTCCCTGTCCCTGGTGCTGAAAGGCCGGAAGAAGCAACTGCCCGGCCAGCCCTTTTCCGTGAAGGCCGGGGAACGGGTGGAGCTCCCCGACCCGGCAACGGGGGACAGGGTGTGCCTCACCGCCCTGGCGCTGGAGCGGCTCGGCCTGGACACCCCCGCCCTGGAGGGCTGGGAGCTGCCCCCTTACGTGTGGCGGCTCACCTATGCCCTGGAGCCGGAGCGGCCAGGCCTCACCTTGCGGGACATGGCCCCCGGCGACCCTCCCCGGCCGCGGCCCCCGGCGGGAAGTAGTTGTGCGACTATCGGCGGGGCGGACGGCCCTGCGGCCACTTTCGCCGCGGCAGGGCCGGGGGCGGCTTCCATCGGCATCATCGGCGGGGCAGATGGCCCCACCGCCATCCTGGTGCGGGAGGACCCCCGGCCCCAGGGGCACAGCGCATTGTCCGCCCCCCGCTTCGCACCGGCGGAGACCGTCACCTGGCTGCCGGTGTTTCCCCAGCCCGGGGCGGCAGACCTCACCGTGGAGCTGCGGAGAACAGAGTGACCCCCGGGTTGAGACAAGCTAAAAATCACGGGGTGGGAGCCAGCAGTAAAAAACCTTCCGACCCGGCGCTGCTGTTTCCTATCTCACCTGTCATCCCGGCCGTTGGGTGACACCCCGCCGGGCCGAAATGCCCTTTCCCTCAAGAGGCTAGGCCGACTGTGAGTGCGAAAGTGGTTGCCTTTCTCCAACTTGAAAGGAAGAAGGCTGTTACGAGGCGACATCTTGCCTCTCGCACACGACCCCGATCGCTGCCAATGAAAAGTTCTCTGCTTCTCTCTTTCAAGAGAGAAGAGAACGCCCGGCAGGGCGAAAGGAAAGAGCCACCCGTTTGGGTGGCTCCTTTTCTTTTGTCTTGTCTTTACTTGATGTTGGCCTTCAGCCAGGCGCAGTCCTCTTTCAGGCAGGTGTCGTGGTCGGTATAGAAATTCTCCCGCTCCACCACCCAGAAGGCCTCGAAGTCCTGCTCGTCCAGGGCGTTCTTGATCTCCTGGTAGTCCAGGTTGGACTCGGGCGCCCCCAGCTTGCACTGCACCTCAAAGCGCTTTTTGCCCTCGGGGCTGCTGCTCATGGCGTTGAAGTTGTCCAAAATCTTCTGGCGCTCCTCCAGGGGCAGCTCCTTCACATGGGCGAAGGGTCCCGCGTCGTCTTTCACCTCTTTGGCGGAGGCGGGCTTGGGCCCGGGGCCCTGCACCCGGCAGTTCTCCTTTACGTGGATGGCCAGAATCCGGTTTTTATACTTGCGGATGAAGGAGGGCGGGTAGGTGCCGGCGTTCATGGCCCAGCCGCAGTCCAGCTGCAGGTAGCACTTGCTGGAATTCTCCATCACGTGGGCCAAAAGGGGCAGGCCCTGGTCCATGTAAAACTCCTTGCTGTGGTTGTGGTACCCCACCTTGATGCCGTAGGGCTCGGCCATGGCGGCCATCTCGTCCAGCTCCTTGGCCAGGGCGATGGCCTCCTCTTTGTCGCAGAATTCCGTGCCTGCCCAGATGACGGCCTTGCCCCCCAGGGCGGCCATCTTCCTCACGATGTCCTCGGTGGGCTTGGCGTGGATGGAGACGATCTCCAGGCCGGTCTCCGCCGCCCATTTCTTGATGTCCTCCACGTCGTTGTCCAGGTCTACGGGCAGCAGCTCCACCCCGTCGTAGCCCAGGGACTTGATGGTCTGGAATTTCTCCAGCAGGGTGGGCCCCAGGCCCAGATAGCTGGCGATGCCGCCGAAGGAATAGGTGCCGATGTTCACTTTCATACGCGGTCCTCCTAGCAAGATGGGTTTCTACAAAAACGATACCATACCAGCGGCCTGGTGTCAATTCATAAAAAATACGTAATTCAACTTTATCTATTGTGATTTTTGCCCGCCAAGCGTCTTTTCCCGGCGAAAATGGCATAAACGGCTTCCAGGCAGCCACACTAGCGTTACAGCGTGGAGGGAGGCATCGTCATGGAGGAAAAACAGGTGCTCCTCGTCACCACCACCGGGGACTTCCTCTTGAAATTCCAGCGGGAAGAGGTGAAGCTTCTGCAGCGCATGGGGTACCTGGTCCACTACGCCGCCAACTTTCACGAGCCCCCCTACGTCCAGGACCGGGCGGCCATCGAGGCCCTGGGGGTGAAAACCCACCAGATCCCCATCGCCCGGTCGCCCTTTTTGTTTCGGGACAACCTCCGGGCCCTGGAGGGGCTTCTGGACCTGCTGGACCGGTACCCCATCGGGGCGCTGCACTGCCACACCCCGGTGGGGGGCGTGCTGGGGCGGCTGGCGGGCAGGCTGTACCAGAAGCGGAAGGTGGTGGTGCTCTACACCGCCCACGGGTTCCACTTCTACCGGGGGGCACCGCTGAAAAACTGGCTGGCCTACTACCCCGTGGAGCGCTGGCTGGCCCGCTATACCGACCTGCTGGCCGTCATCAACCAGGAGGACTACCGGGCCGCCCGGCACTTCCGGCTGAAGCCCGGGGGCAGCCTGTGGCGGCTGCCCGGGGTGGGCCTGGACCGGGGGAAATTCCATCCCCCCAGCCCGGAAAAGCGGCGGAAACTCCGCCGGGAGCTGGGCATCGGGGAGGAGGAGTTTTTCCTGGTGTCCGCCGGGGAGCTCAACGAGAACAAGAATCATCAGGTGATTTTGAAGGCCATGGCCCTGCTGCGGGACCGAGACCCATCCCGGCCCCTGCCCCGGTACGCCATCTGCGGGGAGGGTTTTGCCCGGCCCCGGCTGGAGGAGGCCATCCGCCGGCTGGGGCTGGAGGGCCGGGCGGAGCTGTGGGGCCACCGCCGGGACATGCCCCGGCTGCTGGCCTGCGCCGACGCCACCGCCTTCCCCTCCCGGCGGGAGGGGCTGGGCATGGCGGGGGTGGAGTCCCTGGCCATGGGGGTGCCGGTGTTGGCCGCGGACAACCGGGGCACCCGGGAGTACATGGAGCAGGGGGTCAACGGCTTCCTCTGCCCCTGGGACGATCCGGAGGCCTTCGCCGCGGGCATGGCGGCCCTGCGGGGGCTGGGCCCGGGGGAGCGGGAGGCCATGGCCCGGCGGTGCGTGGACGCCGCCCGGCCCTTCGACAAGAAGTACGCTGCCGCGGTGATGGCCCGGGCCTACCGGGAGATGGACCGGAAAGTGAGGGAGAGGCGCTATGGACAACCAAGTTCGGATCAGCGTGGCCATGGGGGTGTACCGGCCTAGGGACTTTTCCCGGCTGTACCAGGCGGTGGAATCCCTCATGGCCCAGACCTTCCCCCACTGGGAGCTGCTCCTCTACGACGACGGCTCCCCCTCGCCCTACAGCGGGGCCATCCGCCGGGCCGCGGGGCTGGACCCCCGCGTCCGGTACCTCCGGGGGGAGGAGAACCGGGGCCTGGCCTTCGCCCTCAACCAGTGCCTGGCCCACAGCCAGGGGGAGTACCTGGCCCGGCTGGATGACGACGACGCCTGCGCCCCCCGGCGGCTGGAAAAGCAGCTGGCCTTCCTGGAGGCCCACCCCCAGTACCAGTGGGTGGGCTCCAACGCGGAGCTGATGGACGCCGGGGGCGTGTGGGGCTTGCAGAAGATGCCGGAGATCCCCGAAAAGCGGGATTTCCTGTTCAACTCCCCCTACCTGCACCCCACGGTGCTCTTCCGCCGGGAGGCCCTGGCCCAAGCCGGGGGGTACGACCCCAGCCCCCGGTACCGGCTGTGCGAGGACTACGAGCTGTTTTTCCGGCTGCACCAGCGGGGAATGCGGGGGTATAACCTCCAGGAGCCCCTGCTGCGGTACTGGGAGGACTACGGCTCCCAGCGCAGGCGCACCTACCGCCGCCGCCTGCGGGAGCTGCGGCTGCGGTACCGGGGCTTCCGCCAGCTGGGCATCCTGGGCCCGGGGACGTTCTGCTATGTGCTCAAACCCCTGGCGGTGGGGGCGGTGCCGGCCCCGGTGCACCACACGGTGCGCCGGTGGCAGAAGGGAGGCCTGCTATGACGCGGCCCTACGGGGAACGCCTGGCCCAGTACCGCTCCTTGCTGGGGGAGGACCCGGCGCTGGCCCCCCTTTCGCCCAGCCTGGCCCCCGGCGACCCTGCCGGGGCGGTGGCCGGCCTGGTGCTGGCCCCGGCCCTGGGCGGGTTCACCCAGTGGCTGCTGGCCTGGGCAAAGGGGAGGGGCATCAAGCGCCTCTACTTCCTGGCCCGGGACGGGTATTGCTTTCTCCGGGCGGCCAGGTCCCTCTCCGACGCCTTGGGCCTGGGGCTGGACTGCCGGTACCTCTGCTGCTCCCGCCAGGCCCTGCGGCTGCCCCTGTTCCACCTGGACCCCCAGCAGGGGCTGGACGCCCTCTGCCGCAACAGCATGGACCTTACCCTGGATAGGCTCCTGGCCCGGGCGGGCCTGGCCCCAGGGGAGCGGCAGGCGTGGGGGAAAGCCCTGGCCCTGCCCTTCGGCCTTGGGGAGCGCCTGCCCCGCACCGCCCTGCCCCAGGTGCGCCGGGCCCTGGAACGCACCCCCGCCCTCCTCCGCCTGCTGGAAGAGCGCTCAAAAGCGGCGCTGCCCGGCCTGGCCGGGTATCTGAGGCAGGAGGGCCTGCTGGAGGACGTGCCCTGCGCCCTGGTGGACAGCGGCTGGCTGGGCTCCCTGCAGCAGGGGCTCCAGACGGCCCTGTCCCTGCTGGGCCGCCCCGTCCCTCTGGAGGGCTGCTACTTCGGGCTGTACCAGGTGCCAAAGGAGATGGACCGGGCCCGCTATCACAGCTACCTCTTCGCCCCGGAGGGTCCCCTGGGGGCCAAGGTCCGCTTCAACAACTGCGTATTCGAGGCGGTGTTCACCGCCCCCCACGGCATGACCTTGGGCTACCGCCGGGCCGGGGACCGCTGGCTCCCGGTGCTGGGGGAGGGCGGGGGCCATCCCCTGCTGGGGAAGCTGCTGCCCTTCTTCGACCAGTACCTGGCCGGATTGGCCGCCCTCTGCCGGGAACAGGGCCTGGCGGCGGGGCTTACCCAGCGCCGGGAGGCGGTAAAGAAGCTGCTGGGGGCCTTTTTCACCGCACCCTGGCCCCAGGAGGCGGAGCTCTTCGGCAGCCTGCCCTTTTCCGATGAGGCCGCGGAAGAAAAGCCCACCCCCCTGGCGGCGCCCCTCACCGACCGGGAGCTGGCGCGCAGCCACGGCCCCGCCCGGCTGCTGGCCCAGGCCGGGCTGTGCCGCCCCTGCCGGGAGAGCGCCTGGCCCCAGGCCAGCGCCGTGCTGTACAGCGCCCATCCCCGGCGGCGGCTGGGGGAGCAGGCCCTGTACCAGATTCTGCGCTGCGTAAAACAACAGGCGCACCACACCTGAGAGAGGAGGAGACCACCATGGAGGAGAGACGCCAGCGGCTGCGGCAGCGGCTGTTCCTGCTGGGGCAGCTCACCGGGCGGGAGCTGAAGCGGAAATACGCCCGCTCCCTGCTGGGGGTGCTGTGGAGCGTATTGAACCCCCTGCTGTCCATGGCGGTGCTGTCCCTCATCTTCTCCCGGATGTTTATGCGCAGCATTGAGAACTACCCCATCTACTACCTCACCGGCACCCTGCTGTGGCAGGCCTTTGCCGGGGCCACCACCGCCTCGGTGACCACCCTGGCGGACAACCGCCCCCTGCTGCTGAAGGTGAAATTCCCCATGGAGCTGTTCCTCCTCACCCGGGGATGCGCGGCCCTCATCAACCTGGGGTATTCCCTCATCGCCTACGGGGTGCTGCTGGCGGTGTTCCGCGTCCCCCTGGGGTGGGCGGTGCTCACCATTTTCCCGGTGGTGCTGTTCTTATTCCTGTTCTCCCTGGGGGTGTCCTTCCTGCTGGCGGCGGCCTACGTGTTTTTCGGGGATGTGAAGCACCTCTACTCCGTGGCCCTCACCCTGTGGATGTACTGCTCCGCCATCTTCTACCCGGTGGAGCAGCTCTCCGGCCCCATGCGCCGGGTGGTGGAGGCAAACCCCCTCTACCTGTTCATCGCCTGCCTGCGGGGGGCGGTGCTGGAGCAGCGCTTCCCCAGCCCTGCTGCCCTCTTGGCCATGGCGGCCTGGGGGGTGGGCATGTACGCCCTGGGGGCATGGGTGTTCCGGGCCCTGCGGGAAAAAATCTACCAACGGCTGTAAAGGAGGCGGCGCTATGGGCGGCGAGACAGGCATCCGGGTGGAGGAGGTGACCATGGAATTCCGCCGGGCCGGGGAGGAGCCGGGGAGTTTGAAGGAACTGCTGGTCTCCGGCTGGAGAAAGCGGCGGCCCCAGACCTTCCGGGCCCTGAACCAGGTGAGCTTCACCGTGGAGCCCGGGGAGGTGATGGGCATCGTGGGGGCCAACGGCTCGGGGAAGAGCACCCTTCTAAAGCTCATCGCCGGGGTGCTGGCCCCCACAGCGGGCCGGGTGGTGGTGGACCACAGCCGGGTGCAGCTCCTCACCCTGGGCACCGGGTTCGACCCGGAGCTCACCGGCCGGGAAAACCTGTACCTGGGCGGGGCGATTTTAGGCTACACCAAGGAGCACATCGACAGGAAATACCGGGAGATCGTGGCCTTCGCGGAGCTGGAGGGCTTTCTGGAGGAAAAGGTGCGCAGCTATTCCTCGGGCATGGTGTCCCGGCTGGGGTTTGCCCTGGCCACCGCCCGGGACGCCCCGGAAATTCTGATTTTGGACGAGGTCCTCAGCGTGGGGGACATGTTCTTCCGGGAGAAGAGCGAGGCCCGCATCCAAGAGATGATCCACGGGGGCTCCACGGTGCTGCTGGTGTCCCACGCCCCGGGGGTCATCCGGAAAAACTGCACCCGGGCCCTGTGGCTGGACCGGGGACGGCTGCGAAAACTGGGCAGCCCGGAGGAGGTGTGCGCCGCCTATGAACAGCAAGGCCGCGGAAAAAGTAAAGACCTGGCTCCTGGGCGGTGACCCCGCCGCAAAGGAGGAGTACCTGGCCTTCCGGGCCCGGGGCGGGGGCAAACTGGCGGGAGGCTGCCGCCTGCTGGGGCGAAAGCTCCAGGGCCGGCCGCCCCAGGAAAAACTCTTGTACAGCGGCGGGCCGGAGTCCTCCCTCTCCCGGCGGGAGAGCCCGGAGCAGCTGGCGGCGCGGCTGGCCGCCTACGACGTGGTGACCTTCGACGTGTTCGACACCCTGCTGCTGCGGCCCCTGGCCCGGCCGGAGGACGCCTTCTACCTGCTGGGGGCCAGGCTGGGATACCCCGATTTTCGGCGGCTGCGCATCCAGGCGGAAGAGGAGGCCCGCCGCCGGAAGGAGCTGGCCACTGGCAGCCGGGAGGTCACTTTAGAGGAGATCTGGGCTGTCCTGGCCCCGGAGACCGGCCTGTCCCCGGAGGAGGGCATGGCTGCGGAGCGTAAGCTGGAGTCTGACCTGTGCCGGGCGAACCCCTACTTCCTCCCGGTGGTGGCGGCCCTGCGACGGCAGGGCAAGACCCTGGCCGTCCTCTCGGACATGTACCTGGAGGAGGAGACCGTGGCGGCCTTGCTGGACCGCTGCGGTTTCGGGACCTTTGCCGCCTGCCTCGTCTCCGGAGAGCGGGGCTGCTCCAAAAGCGGGGGCGGCCTTTACCGCCTGGCCCGGAAGCTCCTGGGGCCGGGCCGCGCCTGCGCCCACGTAGGGGACGACCCCTGGGCGGACCAGCGCCAGACCGAGGCCGCAGGCTGGGCGGCCTTCCCTTATAAAAACGTCCACCGGGCCGGGGCGCCTTACCGGGCGGAGGACATGTCCCCCATCGTGGGCAGCCTGTACCGGGGGCTGGTGAATACGCGGCTGCACAACGGGACAGAGCTCCACTCCTGGGCCTGGGAGTACGGCTATGTCTACGGCGGGCTGTTCGCCGTGGGGTACTGCCGGTTCGTGGAGGGCCTCCGCCGGGAGCTGGGGGCGGACCGGCTGCTGTTCCTCTCCCGGGACGGGGCGGTGCTGCTGCGGGTCTACCAAAGGCTGTACCCCACAGAGAGGGAGCGGGCGGTGTACGCCCGCTGGTCCCGGCTGGCGGCGGCCAAAATCACGGCGGACCGGTTCCGGGGGGAGTACTTCCGGCGGTTCCTCACCCACAAGGCGGGGCAGGGCTTCTCCCTCCGGCAGGTGCTGGAGAGCATGGAGCTCGCCCCCCTGCTGCCGGGGCTGTGCGGCGCTTTGGGGGCGGGGCCCGGTGGGGAATTAACGCATAAAAATGCCCCTCTGGTCAAAAGCTATCTGGTAGAGCACTGGGACCAGGTGCTGGCCTGCTATGAAGGCCACCGCCAGGCGGGCGGCGCGTACTACCGGGCCCTGCTGGCGGGCTGCCAAAAGGCCCTGGCCGTGGACATCGGCTGGGCGGGCAGCGGCGCTGTGATGCTGGACTGGGCGGTAAACCGCCTGTGGGGGCTGGGGTGCCCGGTGTTCGGGGCGGTGGCCGGGGCCAACAGCCGCCACAGCCCGGAGTGGGACGCCATGGAGCCCTTCTGGCTCACCGGCCGGGTGCAAAGTTACCTGTACTCCTCCGGGGAGAACCGGGACCTGTGGCAATCCCACGACCCCGGGGCGGGGCACAACCTGTTTTGGGAGCTGCTTTTGGGCGCACCGGAAGGGAATCTCACCGGTTTTGGCCCAAAAGGACCCATTTTGGGCCCGCCTCCGCCCCATTCGGAGACCATCCGGGCCATCCACCGGGGCATTTTGGACTTTACCGGCGACTTTCTGGCCCTGGAGGCCCGGCTGGGCCTGACCCTGCCCATCTCCGGCCGGGACGCCTACGCGCCCATGGCCCTGGTGTGCAGCGGGAACAACAAGGAATTTCGGAGAGGATGGGAGGAGTTTCTGGATGGAGCCCACATCGGGTGAAAAGAGACGGGTGCTGTACCACGCGGTGAGCTCCTACCAGCTGCTGGAGGCGGTGCTCCACCGGCTGCGGTTCCACCCCCATGACCCGGCGGTGCTGCTGCTGCCGGACTTCATCGCGGAGAAGTACCCCAAATACCGGCGGCTGGCGGAGCGGGGCTTCTTCCAGGAGGTGCGGCTGTTCCCCTACCTGCGGGTGCCCCACCGCAGCGAGGAGGAGGTCTTTGCCGAGGCCGCCCAGGCCTGCCGGAAGGCGCTGCCCTGCCCCTTGGGGGACTTCTCCCGGGTCTATGTGGCGGGGGCCCACTTCTACTTTACGTTGTGCCTCATCCAGGCGGGCATCCCCTTTACCTTTTTCGAGGACGCGGCGGGGATGCTCACCCGGGCGGGGGAGCTGGAGGAGAACCTGGCGCGGCGCTACCCCCTCCACGCGGCCATCGCGGCGAAGTACGGCCTGTTCGACGGCAACTGCCCCCTGGCCCGGGAGATCGTCTGCCTGAAAAGCGCCCAGCGGGGGCCGCTGCCCCCGCACTGCACCGACTTCTCCGTGGAGCGGGCCTTGGAGGGCCTTTCCCCCCGGCTGCGGAAAAAGCTGGTGCGGCTGTTTTTGCCCCATCCCCTGTGCTCCCGGGCGGAGGCCATCCTGCTCACCCAGCATCTGGCCAATTTGGGGGCTGCCACCTGGGAGGGCCAGCGCCGGCTGTACCAGCGCCTGGCCCAGGGGCCCCTCAAAGGGGTGCGGCTGCTCGTCAAGCCCCACCCTGACGACGGCATGGACTACCGGGAGATCTTCCCCAAAGCCCGGGTGCTGCGGCAGGTGTTCCCGGCGGAGCTGCTGCCCTACGCCTTCTTGGTGGGGCCCCGGGTGGTGTACACCCTGGATTCCACCAGCTGCGAAAACCTGAAGCGCCATTTCATCATCATCCAACTGGGGAGGGACCTCCATGGCCCATAACGCATTGTTCCTTGTGAATTCCGTGTACCAGCTGCTGACGGCGGTGCACTTAAAGCGCACCCTGCTGCGGGACCGGGAGGCGGACCTGCTCCTCACCGACGTGACCCCGGCCCTGCCCCGGCTGCGGGGGCGGCTGGAGGAGACAGGGCTCTTTGCCCGGGTGATTCTGGCCAAGGGGGCCGAGCTCCAGGGCCGGTGCCACCTGAACCGCCCGGCGGAGCTGGACGCGTGCTTCCAGAACCAGGAGGCCCTGCTGCGGGGTGCCCTCTCCGGGGAGCTGGGGGAGTACGGGGAGATCTACTTTGCCAACTTCGACGTGCTGGCCCGGCTGCTGGCCTGCCGGTACGACCACCTGCCCTGCCGGTTCTACTGGTACGAGGACGGGTTCTCCTCCTATGTCATCGACTACCTGCGGCCGGACCGGGCCGCGGCCAACCGCCACCCCCTGGCGGGGAAGATCGCCCACAAGGTGGAGGCCGCGTTGCTGTACCAGCCTCAGCTGGCCCTGCGGGGGGACGGTATCCCCAACCTGGCCCTGCCCAAGCTCCCCCGGGGGGACGGGGCGCTGCTGGAGGTGCTGGACTTCCTCTTTGACTATCGACCCCTCCGGGACCCGGCGGACGTGCTCTTTCTGGAGCAGAGCTTCCGGGCGGAGAACATCCCCGGCAACGACCTGGAGCTGATGGAGCGCTGCCGGGCGGCGGTGGGGCCGGGGCGGTTTCTGGTAAAGCCCCACCCCCGCAACCCCCAGAACATCGCCCTGGAGCGGGGCCTCTCCCGGCCCTGGCACGGGGACGCCCCCTGGGAGCTGTACCTGCTCCACGGGGACCTGGAGGGGAAGACCGTGGTCACGGTGTGCTCCAACGGGGCCCTCGCCGGCCGGCTGGCCCTGGCCCCGCCCAGCGGGGAGCGGGTGGTGCTGCTGTACCGGCTGTTCACCGGGAAGGTGCTGTGGAAGGAGAACGATGTGCTGCGCCGGTATCTGGACCGGTTCTGCCGGGAACAGGAGGGAGGAGGCGTCTTTGCCCCCGGCACCGTGTACCAGCTGGAACACTTACTGCGCTATTTGGGAGGCGGCTATGGAGAAAAGACCTGAGGTCTCGGTGATTGTGCCGGTGTACCAGGTGGAGAGCTACCTGGAGCGGGCGGTGGAGTCCCTGCTGGCCCAGACGCTGGAGGAGCTGGAGATCATATTGGTGGACGACGGCAGCACCGACCAGTCGCCCCAAATCTGCGATGAGTACGCCAGGCGTTTTCCGGAGAAGGTGCGGGTGCTCCACCAGGAGAACCAGGGCCTGGGCCTGGCCCGCAACGCCGGGCTGGACCTGGCCCGGGGGGAGTACGTGGCCTTTGTGGACTCGGACGACACGGTGGAGCCGGACATGTACCGGGCCATGGCGGAGAAGGCCCGGGCCGGGGACTACGACATGGTGTTCTGCGACGTGCGCATTTTGTATGTGGACGAGGGGCGGGAGAGTATCTCCCAGACCTACCCGGAGGAGAGCATCGACCTGGGGGACTACCTGGTGCGGGGGAACAACATCACCTACAGCGTGAACAAGCTGTACCGCCGCAGCCTGTGGGAGGGCCTGCGGTACGAGAAGATGCTCTTCGAGGACATCGCCCTCATCCCCGCCCTGGTGACCCGCACGGCCCGCGTCGGCTATGTGCGGGAGCCCTTTTACAACTACTACCGGCGCTCCGGTACCCTGTCCACCTCCCAGGTGGGGGCCATGGGGGACGTGGTGACGGCCTTCCGGCTGTTCCTCACCCGGTGCGGGGAGCGGTACCGGGAGGAGGCGGTGTACTGCGCGGCCAAACAGCTCTGCTGGAACATGACCCAGTCCCGCACCGTGTTTTTGCCGGACTTTATCGGGCTGCTCCGGGACTTCCGAAAGGACTTCGCCCTGAACCCCTACCTGGCCAAGGACCCCCAGGCGGGGAAGATCCTGGACTACCTGGACCGGCCGGTGATCCCCCGGCGGCTGGTGTGCGCCCACTGCGGGCGACCCCTCCCGGAGGAGTGGCAGCAGGCGGTGGAGCGGGACTTCCCCCAGGGGGAGGTGGTGGAGCTCACCGAGGCGAACCTGCCGGAGGACCTGCCCCCGGCGGTAGCCCGGGCTATAAAGGTGGGCCGCTGGGACTTTGTGGAGGAGTACCTGGCCCTGGGGGAGGTGTACGAAAAGGGCGGCATCGCCCTGGCCCCGGAGTGCCGGACCCAGCTGGGCCTGAACCGGCTGCGGCTGGGGCAGGTGTTCTTCGGTTTTGAGGACGGGGAGGCCCTGACTGCCGGGTGCTTTGGGGCGGTGGCGGGCCACTATGTGCTGGAGGCCCTGCTGGACACCTACCGGGAAGAGAACCTCTACAACGCCGCCCTGCTGCCCCTGAAAGAGCGGCTGCGGGACTTCCTCCTGCTGCGCATGGGGCTGCAGGCCAACGGCAAGAAGCAGCTCTTGCGGGGGGAGGTGCAGGTCTATCCCCCGGACGTGCTGGCCTTCGACATGCGCAACGGGGAGAACTGCTGCAAGTATCAGCCCTGCCCGGCGCCCGAGGGCTTCGAGGTGGTGCGGGCCTCCCTGCTGGAGCGGTGGTCGAAAGAGCGGATGGAGAATTGGAACCTGTACAAACGGGAGCGGGACCGGAAAGGGGGCGGGGCTCCCCCGGCGGCTGCTCCGGCCGAGGCGGTGACCCGGGGCCAGCTGGAGGAGGAGCTGCGGCGGCTGGCGGAGACCTATGAGAGCTCCACCAGCTGGAAGGTGACCCGGCCCCTGCGGGCCGTGGCAAAACTTTGGAAACGGTAAGGAGGAATACAGGATGCGGGCAGTGGCGATCATCCCGGCGCGGTACGGCTCCAGCCGGCTGCAGGGCAAGCCTTTGATGGAGATCTGCGGCAGGCCCATGCTCTGGTGGGTGTACCAGCAGGTGAAGAAGTCGGAAAAAATACAGGAGGTGTGGGTGGCCACCGACAGCCCGGACATCCAGCGGATGTGCCGGGAGCGCCACATGCTGTGCCGGATGACTCCGGCGGACTGTCCCACCAGCACCCAGCGGCTGTGGGAGGCGGCCCAGACCATCCCCGCGGACGTGTATGTGTGCGTCAACGGGGACGAGCCCCTCATCGACCCCCAGGTGGTGGAGCAGGTGCTCCCCCAGGGCCTGGAGGGCTTTTTCGCCGCCAATCTCATGGCACCCATCCGCTCCCCGGCGGAGGCGGTGGACGAGAGCAACATCAAGGTGGTGGCCGACAGGCAGGGCAACGCCCTGTACTTCTCCCGCAGCCCCATCCCCCACCCCAAGGGGAGTCTTGACTTCCTCTACTACAAGCACCTGGGGGTGCTGGCCTACACCAAAGAGGCGCTGGAGTTTTTCGCCCACACCCCCAAAGGCCCTCTGGAGCAGGTGGAGGACGTAAACGAGCTGCGGTTCGTGGAGCACGGCAAGCCCCTGCGGATGATCCCGGTGGAGAGCCGTAGCCTTTCGGTGGACACGGAGAAGGACCTGGCCCACGTGCGCAGGCTGGTGGAGGAAAAATTGCGGCAAGGAAAGCTGGTGATCACATGAGCATGGAAATACTGGACTGCACCCTGCGGGACGGGGGCTATATCAACAACTGGCGGTTCGGCCGGGAGACCATCGCCGCCATTTTGGAAAAGCTGGACCAGGCGGGCATCGACATCATCGAGTGCGGGTTCCTCACCCGGGAGGGCGGGGACCGGGACTGCTCCCTGTTCTCCTCCCTGGAGGCAGTGGAGGCGGTGCTGCCCCGGCAGCGTCGGGCCCGGTACGTGGCCATGATCGCCCTGGGGGAGAAGGAGCTGGAGCCCAGCGCCCTGCCGGACAACGGCGGCGGGGTGCTCCAGGGAATCCGGCTCACCTTCCACAAGGCGGAGGCGGACAAGGCCTTCCGCTGGGCCAAGGAGCTGATGGCCAAGGGCTACCCGGTGTATCTCCAGCCCGTGGGCACCGTGTCCTACAGCGACCTGGAGCTTCTCCACCTGGTGGAGAAGGTGAACGTGCTGGAGCCCTACGCCTTCTATATCGTGGACACCCTGGGCAGCATGTACCGCAACCAGGTGACCCGTCGCTTCCACCTGCTGGACGAGAACATGGCCCCGGGCATCCGGCTGGGGTTCCACGGCCACAACAATTTGCAGCTGGCCTTTTCCAACGCCCAGGTCCTGGGGCAGATCCAGACGAAGCGGCAGCTGCTTTTGGACTCCTCGGTGTACGGCATGGGCCGGGGGGCGGGGAACCTGCCCACCGAGCTCATCGCCCGGTATATCGACCAGAACATCGCCTCCCGGTACGACGTATCCTTGGTGATGGACGTGTACGACCAGCACATCGCGGACATCCGCAGAAAGCACCAGTGGGGCTACTCCATGGCCTACCACATCGCCGCGGTGCACGTGTGCCACCCCAACTACGCCTCCTTCCTGCTGGAGAAGCGGGACCTGCCGGTCAAGGACATGGAGGCGGTGCTCCAGTCCATCCCGGAAAACCGCCGGGCCATCTACGACCCGGACCTGATCCGCCGGCTGTACCACCAGTTCCAGGAGCGGCAGATTGACGACAGCCAGACCGTGGAGCGGCTGGCCCGGGTGCTGCGCCAGCGGCGGCTCCTCCTTTTGGGCGGCGGGGAGAGCCTGGCGGAAAAGCGCCGGGAGATCGGGGACTTCATCCAGAAGGAGCAGCCCTTTGTGGTGTCGGTGAATTTCTGGGACAACGCCTTTCCCACCGACGCCTGCTTTGTCAGCAGCCGCCGCTGCCGGGAGGCCATCCGGCGGCAGCTGGCGGGGGCCCCCGGGGCGCCCCAGGCCATCCTCACCTCCAACCTGCCGGAGGAGGAAGGGGCCCTGTTCGTGGACTACGCCAGCTGCCTAAACGGCGACGCCGCCGTGGCCGACGCCCCGGGGCTGATGCTCCTGCGGCTGCTGAAGCGCTGCGGGGCCAGCCAGGTCTATCTGGCGGGCTTCGACGGGGTGCGGGCCGGGACGGGCTGCCCCCTGGGCTTCGCCTGCGGCCTGGAAGGGGAGCGGGAGGACCTGCGGGACCGGCAGCGGCGCATCCGCAAGCAGCTGGGGCGGCTGGGGCTGCAGATCATCTTTTTAACGCCCTCGGCCTATGAGGACGAGGAGGAATAAGCCCAAAAGCAAAGCGGAAGGAGGCGGACGCCATGGGGACAGGAAGAAAGCTGACCCGGGGCCAGAAGGCAGCCTGGGCCTTGGCCGCCGGGGCCGCGGCCCTGGTTCTGGCCGCGGTGGGGGCGGTGGCCTACTATGGAAACATCCTCCACGGGGCGGTGGAGCAGGCCACGGCCCGGGAACCGGACCGGGCGGTGGTGGGGGTGTATGTGGAGGCCGGCGACCCGGCCCAGTCCCTGGAGGACACGGCGGGCTACGCCTACGGCGCGGCGGCGGGGGAGCCCCACGGGGAACAGGCCCAGGCGGCGCTCCGGCAGCGGCTGGGGGAGGTGGAGATCGCATCCAGCCCCACAGCCTTCGCCCTGGCGGACCGCCTGAAGGCGGGGGAGGTCCGGGCCATTTTGCTGGGGGACGCCTACGCCCAGGCCCTCTCGGAGGCCCCGGGCTACCAGTGGACCGCCCGGCGCCTGCGGCAGGTGGGCAGCCTGGAGCTGGAGCTGGAGGACACCCCGGAGCCCCTGGCTGTGCCCGAGGACCTGCCCCGGCGCTTTCTGGTGTACCTCAGCGGGACGGACACTTTCGGCAGCGCGGCCACCCGGGCCCGCAGCGACGTGAACATCCTGGCGGCGGTGGACACCCAGGAGAAAAAGCTGCTGCTGGTGGCCACGCCCCGGGACTTTTACGTCACCTTCCCGGAGACGGGGGGCGCGGGGGACAAGCTGGCCCACGCGGGTATCTACGGGGTGGAGGCCTCGGCGGCGGCCCTGGAGGGCCTGTACGGCGTGGCGGTGAACTACTGGGTGAAGCTGAACTTCACCGGCTTTGTGGAGCTCATCGACGCCCTGGGCGGGGTGGAGGTCTACTCGGACCAGGCGTTTACCGTGGAGCCCATCAGGACCTACCAACAGGGGTACAACCAGCTCACCGGGCTGGAGGCCCTGGCCTTTGCCCGGGAGCGGTACAGCTTCCCCGACGGGGACTACCAGCGGGCCAAAAACCAGATGGAGGTCATCCGGGCGGTGGTGGAGAAGTGCAGCTCCTTCGCCCTGGTCCAGAATTTCCGGCCGGTGCTGGAGGCGGCGGGGGAGCACCTGGAGACCAACATGCCCAAGGAGCACCTCTACGGCCTGGCGGCGCAGCAGCTGGGGGACCCCGGCCCCTGGACCGTGGAGACCTACACCGCCCAGGGGGAGAGCGCCTACCGGGAGACCTATTCTATGCCCGGGCAGGAGCTGTACGTGATCCTCCCCGGGGAGGATTCGGTACAGGAGGCAAAGGAAAAGCTGGCCGCGGTGCTGGGGTAGGCAAAAGCGGGGGGACTGGCAGTTTTTCCCCGGGTCTCTCATAGAGATAGGGGAGACTGAGAAAAGGGAGTGGCAGCATGTTCCTCTTCGCGCAGCTTTTGGACCTGTTTTCCGGGCTATGGGCCTTTTTCCTCCACGTCACCGGGGGCGGCAGCTTCCCCAAGGCGCTGCCCGCCGCCCAGGAGCGCAAGTACCTGGAGGAGCTGTCCCGGGGCAGCCCCACCGCCCGCCAGGCCCTCATCGAGCACAATTTGCGGCTGGTGGCCCACATCGTAAAAAAATATTACGCCGGGCAGAACGACCAGGAGGACCTGATCTCCATCGGCACCATCGGGCTCATCAAGGCGGTGGACAGCTTCGACCCGAAGAAGGGCATCAAGCTGTCCAGCTACGCCTCCCGGTGCATCGAGAACGAGATCCTCATGTTTTTCCGCAGCGGGAAAAAATCCGCCCAGGACGTGTCCCTCAACGAGCCCATCGACACGGACAAGGACGGCAACGCCCTGACGATTTTGGACACCATGGCCGTGGAGGACACCATCGCCGACGACCTGGACACGCGGATGAAGAGCGAGAAGCTCTATGGGTTCCTCCAGCGGGCCCTCACCCCCCGGGAGCGGACCATTGTGGTGCTGCGCTACGGCCTGTTCGGCTGCCGGCCCCAGCCCCAGCGGGAGGTGGCCCAGCGGCTGGGCATCAGCCGCAGCTACATCTCCCGCATCGAGAAAAAAGCCCTGGAAAAGCTGCGCCGGGAGTTTGGGCCGGACTGAGGCCGGGCCTTTACATTTTCCCCCTTCCCCGGTACAATAGGGACAGAAAGGAAAGGGGGAGCGGCTATGGAGGAGTGGACCCTGCGTCCCATCGCCCGCATACAAAGTGATTTTTCCGAGAAATTCGGCATCCCGCGGCAGAGCGGCCTGGTGGAGGCCCTGCGGGCCCGGGTGGTGTTCGCGCCGGAGTACCGGGTGCGGGAGGCCTTCCGGGGCCTGGAGGGCTTTACCCACATCTGGCTGGTGTGGGGGTTCTCCCAGAACGTGGGGGCAGGTTGGTCCCCCACGGTGCGGCCGCCCCGGCTGGGGGGCAACGTGCGCATGGGGGTGTTCGCCACCCGCTCCCCCTTCCGGCCCAACCCCATCGGCCTCTCCTGCGTGGAGCTGCTGGCAATCGACTATGACGCCCCCGACGGCCCCGCCCTGGTGGTGGGGGGCGCCGACCTGCTGGACGGCACGCCCATCTTCGACGTAAAGCCCTATGTGCCCCACGCCGACTGCCGCCCCCAGGCCCGGGGCGGGTTTTCCGACGCCCACCGGGAGGACCGGCTGGCGGTGGACTTCCCCCCGCAGCTGGAGGCCCTGGTGCCCCCGGACAAGCGGGAGGCCCTGCGGGGCGTGCTGGCCGGCGACCCCAGGCCCTCCTACCAGCGCGACCCCCAGCGCCTGTACGGCCTGGGCTTCGCCGGGCTGCAGGTGCGCTTTACCGTGGAGGACGGCGTCCTCCACGTGCGCCAGGTGGAAAAAGACTGAGACGCGCCCACCCTCCGGGAGCCCGGGGGGTGGGCATCTTTTACGAGAAAAATCCCCTCCCAGAAAGTCCGGCAAGGTTTTTGGCGGGGGTGGGTTACAATGGCTGGAAGGGGGCAACTGGGTGCTTGACCAGAAAACTGCGCTGAGGTTTGTGCATTAGAAATAAAGATTAAGTAATTTTTATTACAAGTTTGCCTTAAATAGCTAAAAACCACTTGATTTTTTTTACAGGTATGGTATGATAGCTCTAAAGGAATCCGGAACCTCCGGAAAAAGGAGCGTGTGCGCTATGGATCGCGAGAAAAAGCTATCGAAAGCCAGCGCGGAAAAGAAGCCGGAAAATGTCCCGCTCTATCTGTTCCGCAGCGGAAAAAACCGCCGGGCTTATGAGTATATGGGCCTGCACAAGACCGTGAAGGACGGCAAGGAGTGCATGGTGGCCCGGGTGTGGGCCCCCAGGGCCAAGGAAGTTTCCCTGGTGGGCAATTTCTGCAACTGGGACAAGGCCAAGTACCCCCTGGAGAAAATCGACGACCAGGTGTGGGAGGGCTACACAGACTTTGTGTTCCAGCCCTACGAGCTGTACAAATTCTACATCAAGACCGCCAAGGGGGAGGACACCTACAAGTCGGACCCCTACGCCCGCCACACCGAGACCCGGCCCGGCACCGCCTCCCGCTGGTACGAGCTGGAGGGCTACCAGTGGCAAGACCAGGCCTGGCAGGACCACAAAAAGCAGCACCCCCACTACGACCAGCCGGTGAACATCTACGAGGTCCACGCCGGCTCCTGGCGGAAATACCAGGACGGCAGCGTGTTCTCCTACGACAAGCTGGGGGATGAGCTCATCCCCTACGTGAAAGACATGGGCTTTACCCACATCGAGTTCATGCCCCTGACCGAGTATCCTTTCGACGCCTCCTGGGGCTACCAGGTGACGGGCTACTTCGCCCCCACCTCCCGCTATGGGGAGCCCAAGGATTTTATGCGCTTCGTCGACCGGTGCCACCAGGCGGGCATCGGGGTCATCATGGACTGGGTGCCCGCCCACTTCCCCCGGGACGCGGCGGGGCTGGCCAAATTCGACGGCACCCCCTGCTACGAGTATGAGGACCCCCGCAAGGGGGAGCACAAGGAGTGGGGCACCCTGGTGTTCGACTTCGGCCGGCCCGAGGTGATCAGCTTCCTCATGTCCAGCGCCGTGTTCTGGCTGAAGGAGTACCACGTGGACGGCCTGCGGGTGGACGCGGTGGCCTCTATGCTGTACCTGGACTACAACCGCCGGGACGGGGAGTGGATCGCCAACAAGGACGGGGGCAAGGAGAACCTGGAGGCCGTGGCCTTCCTGCAGGCTTTGAACGAGGCCGCCTTCGCCGAGGTCCCCGAGGTGATGATGATCGCCGAGGAGTCCACCTCCTGGCCCATGGTGTCGAAGCCCACCTTTATGGGGGGCCTGGGCTTCAACTACAAGTGGAACATGGGCTGGATGAACGATATGCTCCGGTACATGTCCATGGACCCCCTGTTCCGCAGCGGGAACCACAACGCCCTGACCTTCTCCTTCTTCTACGCCTTTTCCGAGAACTTCATCCTGCCCATCTCCCACGATGAGGTGGTGTACGGGAAGAGCTCCCTCATCAATAAAATGCCGGGGGACGACAAGATGAAGGCCGACCAGATGCGGGCTTTCGTCAGCTTTATGATGGCCCACCCGGGCAAGAAGCTGTTCTTTATGGGCACGGAGTTTGCCCAGAAGAACGAGTGGAATTTCGAGAAAGAGCTGGAGTGGGGGCTTTTGCAGTACCCCGAGCACCAGAACGCCCAGGCCTTCTTCAAGGCGGTGAACCACTTCTACCTCCAGCGGCCCGAGCTGTGGGAGATCGACTTCTCCTGGGAGGGCTTCGAGTGGATCTCCAACGACGACTACCAGCAGAGCGTCATCGCCTTCCGCCGGAAGTCCCGAGAGGGCAAAGAGCTGGTGTGCGTGTGCAACTTCGTGCCCGTCCAGCGGGAGAACTACTGCATCGGCGTGCCCATCCGGGGCACCTGGGCCGAGGTGTTCTCCTCTGACGACAAAGCCTTCGGCGGCCAGGGCGTCACCAACGGCAAGGCCATCAAGACCCAGGACGTGCCCATGCACGGCTGCGAGCAGAGCGTGAGCCTCACTCTGCCGGGCAACTCGGTGTTCTTCCTGGAGTGCGTGAGGAAGACCCCCAAGCGGGCCGCGAGGACCACCGCCAAAAAGGCGGAGAAGCCCGTCCCGAAAAAGCCCGCCAAGAAGACGGCGGCGAAGGGGAAAGCACAGTAAAAAAGCGGCGCCCTCCCGGGTGGGAGAGAGGGAAAGCCCCCTGGAGGGGCGCGGCTTTGGAATAGACCGATCATATTAAGGAGGACGATACAATGTTACCCAAACAAGAGGTCGTGGCAATGCTGTTGGCCGGCGGCCAGGGCAGCCGCCTGGGCGTGCTCACCAGGAACCTGGCAAAGCCTGCCGTACCCTTTGGGGGGAAGTACCGCATCATTGACTTCCCCCTGTCCAACTGCGTGAATTCCGGCATCGAGACCGTGGGCGTGCTCACCCAGTACCAGCCCCTGGAGCTCAACGACTACATCGGCAACGGCCAGCCCTGGGACCTGGACAGCAACACCGCCGGTGTGCACATCCTTCCCCCTTACCAGAAGAAGCGGGGCACCGACTGGTACAAGGGCACCGCCAACGCCATCTATCAGAACATCCCCTTTATCGAGCGGTATAACCCCGACTATGTGGTGGTGCTCTCCGGCGACCACATCTACAAGATGGATTACTCGAAGATGCTGGCCTTCCACAAGGAGAAGGACGCCGCCTGCACCATCGCCGTGTACGAGGTGCCCATGGCCGAGGCCTCCCGCTTCGGTATCCTGAACACCAACGAGGACGGCTCCATCTACGAGTTTGACGAGAAGCCCAAGGTGCCCAAGAGCAACAAGGCCTCCATGGGGATCTACGTGTTCACCTGGGAGAAGCTGCGCAAGTACCTGGAGGAGGACGAGGAGAACCCCAAGAGCCAGAACGACTTCGGCAAGAACGTGCTGCCCGCCATGCTGAACGCCGGCGAGAAGATGTTCGCCTACCGGTTCGAGGGCTACTGGAAGGACGTGGGCACCATCGAGAGCCTGTGGGAGTCCAACATGGACCTCCTCAATCCCAACGTGCCCCTGGACCTGAGCGACGACCAGTGGCGCATCTACGCCCGCAACCCGGTGATGCCCCCCCACTACGTGGCCAAGGACGCCCACGTGCAGAACTCCCTGGTGGCCGAGGGCTGCAACGTCTACGGTGAGATCGACTTCGCCGTGCTGTTCGCCGGGGTGTACGTTGCCCCCGGGGCTGTGGTGAAGGATTCCATCGTCATGCCCGGGGCCCGCATCGAAGAGGGAGCCCGGGTGCAGTACGCCATCGTGGCGGAGAACTCTGTGGTAGGCGCCGGCGCCGTGGTGGGCGAGCGGCCCGAGGATATGGAGAACAAAGACGACTGGGGCGTGGCCGTCATCGGCCCCGGGTGCAATATCGCCCCCGGCACCGTGGTGCCCCCCAAGGCCATGATCGACGCTGAGGAGGAAAATAAGTGATGCGTGGTAATGATGTGATCGGCATCCTCTTTGCCTATGTGCACGAGGAGCGCGTGAGAGAATTGACAGAGCACCGGGTGATGGCCTCCATCCCCTACGGCGGGCGCTACCGCCTGGTGGACTTCCCCCTTTCCAACATGGTGAATTCCGGCATCAATAAGGTGGGCGTCATCACCGAGCAGAACTATCAGTCTTTGATGGACCACCTGGGCTCTGGCAAGGCCTGGGACCTGTCCCGGAAGCGGGAGGGCCTGTACCTGCTGCCCCCCTTCGGGGCCGAGACCACCCGCACCGAGGGGAAGATCGCCTCCCTGTCCAGTATCCACCGGTTTTTGAAGAACTCCCACGAGGAGTATGTGTTCCTCTCCGACTGCGACGTGGTGGCCAATGTGGACTATAAGGAAGTGTTCCAATTCCACAGCGACAAGCAGGCGGACGTGACTGTGCTTTACCGCCACGGGACCTCTCCGGATACGGACCGGAACGTGGTGTTCACCGTAGACCCGGAAGGCGTAGTGCGGGATATGCTCATCAAGCGGGGCAGCGACGCCGACTGCAACTACGGCATGGGCAAGTACCTCATCAGCCGCGAGCTGTTGATGGATTTGGTGGAGGAGTGCATGAGCCGCAACCTCTACGACTTTGACCGGGACCTGCTCCAGCGCCGTCTGAAGGAGCTGCGGGTGTACGGCTTCGAGTTTACCGGCGCCGCCTATCCCATCACCTCCTTCGGCAGCTACTTCAGCGCCAACATGGCGCTGATGGACCCCAAGGTGCGGTCCCAGCTGTTCCAGCCCGACCACCCCATCTACACCAAGGTGCGGGACGACATGCCCGCCCGGTACGGCCTGGGCTCGGTGGTGTCCAACTCCATCGTGGCCGACGGCTGCGTCATCGACGGCGAAGTGGAGAACTGCGTGCTCTTCCGCGGCGTAAAGGTGAAGAAGGGCGCCCGCCTGCGCAACTGTGTCATCATGCAGGACAGCATCATCGGCGAGAACGCCCGGCTGGATTATGTGGTGGCCGACAAGGACGTGGTGTTCGACAACAACCGGGTGCTCACCGGGCACCAGACCTACCCCGTGTACGTAGCCAAGGGCAGCAAGGTATAAGCCCCGGCAGATCAGCAGCCAGGAAATAGCCTGCGGCGCCGTTGGGCGGCCGCAAGAAAGGAAGTTACTTATGAAAGTATTGTTTTGCGCCAGTGAAGCGCTGCCCTTTTCCGCCACAGGCGGCCTTGCGGATGTAGCGGGCTCGCTGCCCCAGGCCCTCCGTTCCCGGCTCATCGGCTGCCGGGTGGTGGTGCCCCTGTACGACAGCACCCCCCAGGAGCTGCGGGACCAGATGAAATTCATCACCAGCATCAGCGTGCCGGTGGCCTGGCGCCGCCAGTACTGCGGCATTTTCGAGGCCAAGGTAGGCAGCGTCATCTACTACCTCATCGACAACCAGTACTACTTCAAGCGCCACGGGCTCTACGGCCATTTCGACGACGCCGAGCGCTTCGCCTTCTTCTCCCGGGCCATTCTGGAGATGCTGCCTTACATCGACTTCAAGCCGGACGTTATCCATACCAACGACTGGCAGACCGCCCTGGTGCCTGTGTACTACCGGCTGTTCTACGCCAATAACGAGTGGTACTCCGGCATCAAGACATTGTTCACCATCCACAACATCCAGTACCAGGGCCAGTACGGCAAGGAGATCCTGGAGGACGTGTTCGGCATCCCCAATTACGAGGCACCCCTGCTGGAGTACGACAACTGCGTGAACCTGATGAAGGGCGCCATCGAGTGCGCCAACTGGGTCTCTACCGTAAGCCCCACCTACGCCCAGGAGATTCTGGACCCCTGGTTCTCCCACAAGCTGGACCCCATCCTGCGGGAGCGCAGCTGGAAGCTCTCCGGTATCCTCAACGGCATCGATGTGGTGAATTACGACCCGGAGCACGACCCCAACCTCTACGCCAACTACAGCCGGGAGGACATGGCGGGCAAAGCGGTGAACAAGCAGAAGCTCCAAGAGCGGCTGTGCATCGAGCAGAACCCCGACCTGCCCATGATCGGCATGGTCACCCGGCTGGTGTCCCACAAGGGCCTGGACCTGGTGAAGGACGCGGTGGACAACGTGATGACCTACACCAACGCCCAGTTCGTGGTGCTGGGCAGCGGCGACCTGGAGTACGAGAATTACTTTAAGTGGATGCAGGAGAAGTACCCCGGCCGGTTCGTGCTGTGCCTGGGCTTCGTGCCGGAGCTGTCCCGGAAGATCTACGCCGGGTCCGACATTTTCCTAATGCCCAGCAAGAGCGAGCCCTGCGGCCTGTCCCAGATGATCGCGCTGCGGTACGGCTCCATCCCTGTGGTGCGTGAGACCGGAGGCCTGAAGGACTCCATCACCGACAGCGGCGACGGCCAGGGCAACGGCTTCACCTTCCAGACCTACAACGCTGGGGATATGCTCAACTCCCTGCACCGTGCCATTTACGCCTACAACTCCGACAAGGAGGGCTGGGGCATTCTGGTGGACCGGGCCATGGGCTGCGACAACAGCTGGGGCAAGTCCGCCAACGAGTATATCAGGCTCTACAAGCAGCTGTGCAAGGACTAAAACGAAACACAAAGCGGCCGGGGCGCGCCCCGGCCGTTTTTCTTTTGCAAAAAGAAAAAGAGCGGGCCCATGGCCCGCTCCTTTGTGTTTCGGCTATGCGGCGCCGCCCAGGGCCAGGAACAGCCCGAACAGCAACGCCAGGAACACCACGTTCCCCAGGGTGAACCACCCGAAGTACCGCCCCCGCAGCTGGGGGTACTCCTTTGCCACCAGCTTGTAGGAGATGAGGCTTGCCATGGAGGCGATGAGGGTCCCCAGACCGCCCAGGTTGCAGCCCACGATGAGCCCCTGCCAGTGGCTGGTAAAGCCGGAGAGCAGCAGCGCCGCGGGCACGTTGCTGATGACCTGGCTGGTGAGGATGGACACCAGCTCCACCCGGCCCTCCAGGATGGAGGCCAGGAAGTTTTGCACCGCGGCCAGCTGGGAGATGTTCCCCACAAAGAGGAAGAAGGCCACAAAGGTGCCCAGCAGGGAGTAGTCAATGGCGGCCAGCACCTGCCTGTCGTAAAACAGGAGGAACAGGGCGGCGATGAGGGCGATCACCGGGGCGGGCAGCACCTTGAACACCCCCAGCAGGCAAAGGCCGAACCCCGCGCCGTAGCAGAGCAGGTCCCGGGGTTTGCCCAGCCCGGCGGACAGGTCCACCGCGGCGATGGGCGCGGGCTTCAGCAGCAGGATGGACACCGCCAGCAGCAGGGCCGATGCCAGCACATAGGGGAGCAGCAGCCCGCAGAAGGGGCCGAACCCCAGGCCGGACTGGTTATAAAGGTACAGGTTTTGGGGGTTGCCCATGGGGGTGAGCATGCTGCCCAGGTTGGCGGCGATGGTCTGCAGCACCACCTGGGGAACCAGCAGCCGCTCCTGCCCGGCCATGCGGAGAATGGTGATGCCGAAGGGCACAAAGGCGATGAGGGACACGTCGTTGGTGATGACCATGCTGCACACAAAGGGCAAAAACACCAGCAGGAACACCAGGGTGCGGGTGGAGCGGATGCGTCCCAGCAGCAGGCTTGCCAGGTAGACGAAGAAATTTGCCTTCTGCAGGCCCTGCATCACCGCCATAAGGCCGAAGAGCAGGGCCAGGGTGTTCCAGTCGATATAGGTGAGGTAGGCGGCGCTGGGGGGCGACAAAAAGCAGGACGCCGCCGCCAGCAGGGCGGCGACGCACAGCACCACCTCTTTTTTGAAAAACGATAGGCATTTTCTGCACAGCGCCGCCATCCCGCAGCCCCTCTCTCTGTAAGTGTGATGGGAAACCTTAGCTATTGTAGCGGGGAACGGCCCGGCTGTCAATAGGCGGGGGGCTTTCCGCGAAAACCGGCCCGGTTTTAGGGGAAAAGAGGCTGTTCCGCCGGGGAAAACCGTGGTATAATGCAGGTAAGCCCCGGCCGGGCGGGAAAGCGGTCCTTCCGCCAGGGGCCGGGCAACAGAGAAGTGAGGGGAAAGAACATGAGCGGTAGAAAGAGAGCAAAAGACAGCGAGCTTGGAAAGGAGATCGGCGCACAGATCGGGAAAAGCCTTCTGATGCTGGTGGGCCTGGCGGTGGCGGCCTGGCTGGTGAAGTGGCAGTATGGAAACATTTTAGAGGGGGTCTACGTCCCCATCCTCGCCCCCATCATCGGCAGCGCGGTACTGTTGGGCATCGCGATCGTGATGATCGCCCGTTCCCCCAACCAACTCCTCAGTGCCGTTACCTGCTTTGGGTTTTCCGCGGGCTCTATTTTCCTGCTGTACGCCTGCTTTACCCACGACGCCCCTTGGGAGACTTTGGGCGCCATCTGGCTGGGCGGCGCAGGGTGGGGCTGCATCTTCCAGCCCACGCTGAATGACCGCTTTTTCCTGCGGCTGGTGGCGACGGTGTCCATGCTGGCCACCTACGTGGTGTTTTTCGGGGCGTGGCTGCTGCTGATCCCCAACATCATCACCGGCTGGCAGGCGGATATGGGGGACGGCGGCCTGGCCAACATCTTTGGCGCCGTGGTGTATGCTGCCATCAAAGTCGTGGCCCTTGGGGTAGGCGGCGTGGTCATTTTCTTTTGGTCACGGTTTTTCAGCATGTTCATAGTCTGTTACTTGCACACGGGTCTTGGCCCCCGGATCAAGGTGGGGAACCGGTCTTACCGGGTGCCCCGGACCATGCGCTGGGCCTACACCGCCGCCCAGACCTACGACTACTTGGCGGGCAAGCGCACAGGCAAGGTGTACGAAAGCGTCCTCTATACCCGCTGCGCGGACCTGGCCTACGAGGAATTTCAGAATCGGAGCAAGGTGGAAAGAGACAGCGGGAAATATTTTATCGCGGAGAAGCAGCCCTTGGATTGTTTCAAGGTGGCTCTCTTTTTCGAGGCAGCCAGCAGCCTTTACGCAAAGAAAGGTGACATCTCCCGGGCCAGGGATTATGCGGAGATGAGGCTGGAAATCTTTAAGAATGGGTACGTCTCCCGTTCTGCCTATGACCTCTGCCAGGCTATGGAGAGCCGGCAGAAGTACCAGGACGGCAGAAAGGTGGACCCGGCGGCCGAGGCGAAGCTCATGGCTCAGTGGGAGGAGTGGAAGAAAGAGGAAGCCCAGGACCATGCGGAGTATGAACGGGAGCTCCGGGAGGAGAAGCTCCGCCGGCAGGCGATGCACGAGGAGAGCCTGCGGGAGGTCGCTGCGCAACGATACGAGGAGGATGACGATGACGACGAGGAGGAGGTTTACACCTGGAACGGCTCCTCGAAGGACAGCTCTTCCCAGGACAGCTCTTCCAGCGACCCATGGGCCGGGCACAAGGCCGAACACGACCTGACCCGGATGCCCAATATCATCTACGACAGCTCCAACAACCGGTGGCAAAAGAGCTGGGGCAGCGGGGACCATGTGACCTACCACAACGACCAGGGCCAGGAGGTCACCATCTACTCCGGCCAGGTGTCGGGCTCCAGCGCCCAGACCTCTGCCGGGCATTTCCACTGGTATTGAGTGGGCGGGCTATCACAAGATCGCAAAAAATATGGGAAAAGGCCGGGGGCGCTGCGGGCGCTCCCGGCCCTTCTGTTTTCTCTGGCTTCAGCCAATGACCTGCCAGTGCTTGTCCACCTGGTTGAGCACCTCGCAGCCCTCTTTGGTGACCAGCACCAGGTCCTCCACCCGTACCCCCATCTCCCCGGGCAGGTAGACGCCGGGCTCGATGGAGAACACCATGCCCTCCTGGGCCAGGGCGGTGGCGGCGCTGCTCACGTCGCCCTGCTCGTGGTCCGTCCGGCCGATGAAGTGCCCCAGCCGGTGGGTGAAGTACTCCCCGTACCCCGCCTGGGCGATCACGTCCCGGGCGGCCTTGTCCAGCTCGCACAGGGGCACCCCGGGGCGGACCAGGGCCTCGGCGGTCTCGTTGGCCTGGCGCACAATGTCGTGGATGGCCGCGTGCTTCTCCGAGACCTGCTTGCAGAAATAGGTGCGGGTCATGTCGGAGCAGTAGCCCTCTTTCCTGCCGCCGATGTCCAGCACAATGCAGTCCCCGGCCTGCAGCACCGTGTCGTCGGGCATGTGGTGGGGGTCGGCGGCGTTGGCCCCAAAGGACACGATGGGCGGGAAGGACTGCGCCTCACAGCCCAGGTCCTGGTACTGGGCCCGCAGGTAGTCGGCCACCTGGCGCTCGGTCATGCCCTCCCGGATGTAGGCCGCGGCCCGGCGCATGGCCTCGTCGTTTAAGCGGGAGTTCATCCGCATCAGCTCCTGCTCCTTCTCGTCCTTGCGGGCCCGCACGCTGTCCACGCAGTCGCTGGCGAGCACGCAAGGGGTGCCGGGCAGGCGCTCCATCAGGGGCAGCAGGAACCGGGCGGTCCACTCCTTGTCGATGCCCAGGGGCTCCCCGGCCTGGACCCGCTGGGCGATGAGGCCCACGGCGTCGTCGGTGTCGGTGAACCACACCTGCTCGATGGGGGTCTCCGGCACGGTGAAGAGCTTGTTCAAAAAGAAAATGTGGTGGCCGTCGGCCTGCAGGTACAGGGCGAACAGCCGCTCCATAGGCTCTACGTACACCCCGGTCAGATAGTCGATGCTCTGGGGGTCGCAGACGATTATCTGGGTAAGGCCCCGGTCCTGCATGGCCTGCAGCACCCGGCCGATCCGTTCCATTTCCATGGCGTTTTCCTCCCAACAGGCGATTTTTTCACCTCAAATTTTAGCACGCTGCCAGGGTGCTTTGCAAGTGGTTTGTGCAGGGCACGTGGCCGCCTGCGCAAAACCGGCGTGGCAGAACACCACGCCGGTTTCGCGAAGGGACTTTCTCAGTGGGAAAAGTGGATCACAGATGGTACTCCATGGGGTAGGTCAGGTAGCAGTGGGGCTCCAGCTGGTCGCAGGTGACGTAGCCGGCGGGGGCGTTCAGCAGGCTGGGGATGCGGTTGACGATGGTGGCGCAGGTGTGCTCCACGGTGGCGGGCTTCACCACGTGGAACTCGGTGTTGGGCTCGCCGGTGATCCACCAGTCGCACTGGTCGCCGTCGTCAGGGCCGTAGACCTTGCCGATGGTCTCCTCCTCGATGGTGATGCCCTGCATGGTCTCGATGGTGACCACGGCGCTCATGCCGATGCAGTTGCCGGCCTTGATGGTCTTGCCCAGGGTGGAGCTCTCCACGTCGTGGTCTACGATAGTGGGCACGTGCTTCTGGGTGATGGACTTGATGGTGAGGCCCAGCTTGCTGCAGATGGCCTCGCTGGCGTTCCAGGCGTAAGAGGGCTCAAACTCCGCGGGATGGGCGATCTTCTGCTCGAATTCCTCGGGGGTCAGGTCGCAGCCGTGGGCCTGGGCCAGGGCCAGACCGTAATCCTCCACGTTGTAGCTGTAGGCGCCCTTGATCTTCTCGATCTTGTTGCAGCCGCTGGCCACCATGGCCACCATGTTGATCCAGAAGATGTCCTGCATGCCGGAGCCGGTGATGGTGCAGTTGTTCTCCTTGGCCAGGGCGTCCAGCTTGTTGATCTGGGCGGCGGAGGTGGTCCAGGGGTAGATGGCCTCTTCGCAGGTGGTGATGACGTTGATGCCCCGGGAGACGCACTTCTCCACATGGTCGTAGATGTCGCCGATGAAGCTGAACAGGGTGACGATGGCCACGTCGGCGTCGCACTCGTCCAGGACCTTGTCGGCGTCGTTGGAGATGATAACGCCAGTCTTGAGGCCCAAGCCGGCGTAGTCGCCTACGTCCATGCCCACCACGTCGGGGTTCACGTCGATGGCGCCCACGATCTGGGCGCCGTGCTCGTAGAGATAGCGCAGGGTGTACTTGGCCATTTTGCCGCATCCGTACTGGACGACTCTGATTTTTTCCATAACATACATCCTCCTTACAGGGAATAGAGTGGGAAGGGCAGCGCCAAAGGGCAAAGCCCTTGTTAGTTCTGTCCCCAGTGTAAACCCTCATGCGGCGGGAGGGTCAAGAGGAATTGTGAAATTTTTGGCAAAAAGTTTTCAGGAGCCCTTCTGAAAGGTCACCGGCACCTGCAGGCGCATGAACATGGCCCGGGGGTCGTTGTCGAACACGTGGAAGCCGGTGAGCACCTCGCAGATGTAGTCCCCGGCGATGTGGTAGTTGTTTTTCCGGCAGTAGTCCCGCAGCTGCCTGGCGTAGTGCACCTCCTCGTCGTAGTTGTCCAGGTAGACGCAGGCGTACATGCCGCTCTCCACCACCTGGTAGGCCGCGGCGTCGTCCTGGTCCCGGCGGCTGGTGAAGATGAAGATGCGGCCGGCCACGAACCGCTCTTCCTCAAAATCCCCCTGGGCGATGGAGGTGCCGATGTTGTAGGAGTGAATCTGTTGGAAGCCCTTGTCCTCCAGCCGCAGGCGCAGGTCCCGCAAGAGCCGCTCGTAGCTGTGGATGTCGTCGCTGTAGAAGTTGTCGGCGCAGGGCACGCCCCACACGTACCGCCGGTCGATGTATTCCAGGGAGAAGGTGCCCGTCACCGGGGATTTGCGGTACCGCTCGATGGAGAGGATGGCCCGCTCCACCGCGTCGTGCTGGGCTTTCAGGTCCCGCATCTGTTGGTGGATCTGCTCGTTTTTCTGGCTTAAAATCTCCTCGATGAGGGACATGTCCTCCTGCTCCAGGGCGTCCCGGATCTGGGAGAGGCTCATGCCCAGCTCCTTCATGTAGACGATCATGTCCAGCCGGGCATTCTGGTCGATGTGGTAATAGCGGTAGCCGGTCTGGGGGTCGGTGTACCGGGGTTTTAACAGGCCCTTCTCGTCGTACAGCCGCAGGGTGGAGATGGAGACCCGGTTGAGGGCCGCCATCTTCCCGATGGGGAGCAGTTCTTCTTGCACAGGTATCCCTCCTAAACTCTCTTCTTGGTTTAGAGTTTACAGGAGTTTTTGGAAAATGGCAAGGGGGAGGGGGACGGTTTTTCAAAGTGAGGCGTGGCCGCTCCAATCCCGCAAAAATTTCTTAGACTTTAAGCAAGAAATATGTTATACTGGAAAGCGGATTTTAGAGGAAGGCGGTGAGCAGATGGCGGGCAAAAGCAAGTACACTTTTGAAAGCAAAATCCATGTGTACAGGGCAACCAAGCGGATGACACAGCAGGAACTTGCCGATTTAGTCGGTGTGTCCCGCCAGACCATCATGCAGCTTGAAAGGAATCGTTACAATCCTTCTATGCTCTTGGCATTTAGCATAGCGAAGGTCTTTGATGTAACGATTGAAGATTTGTTTGATTTCCGGGAGGCATAGAAAATGGAGGGCTTATTCTATTTCCTGTTGTCTGATCGTCAGGTAACTTTTGTTAACATGGTTATTGGTGTGTTGCTGTTCATAGTGCTTTTGTTTCTTTTCTTTTGTAAGAGCAGCCGGGATGAACGGGGTCGGAAAATCATCGGAAAAGCAAGTATTGTGGCACTGATCTGCTTTGGAATTTGCGCTACGCTATTCAGCCACTATATGCAGCACATTGCTACACAGCAAACACCTGCTGGAGAGGCTCTTGTACTGGACGCATTTTTAGCTGTAAACGCTGTTCAGCTTATCTTCAATATTACCGTGGTTGTCGAGATAGTAGGAATCCTTATTTTAAGACGCAGAGAGTGATCCGTCGTATTGTCAATATAGGTAGCCGCCTTTGGCGGCTATTTATTTTCGCTTAAATGCAAGAAATACTTGACATTAAGAACGGAATACTATATACTGTATGCGTGGAGATAAACGCTCTAAACCGGAGGTGTCATTATGAAACCAAAAAAAGAAAACGAAGATTTTAACAGGTTACAAGCCGGCTTAAAGGCAAGTGGATACAGAGAAAGAGATGTTACCATCTCGTCTGGCAAAGCTATGATTTTAGGGGTCGTTTGCGCCCTTCCGTTCATCATAATTTTGGGCTTACTATATCGCTTCCTACTGATTGAAAGAGCGCATTTATCAGAAGTCGGTGGGCTTTCATTTTACATCATGTTTATCGCCATCATTGTTATATCAGTCGTGATCCATGAACTCCTGCACGGTGTCGGCTGGGCGATTTCAAGCGGTCAAGGCTGGAAGGTTGTTCGGTTTAATATCAACGCAATGATGCCAAGTTGCGCTTGTAAAGTGGCCTTAGAAAAGAAGTCGTACTTGATTGGAGTTTTGGCACCCTTTGTAGTATTAGGGTGCGGCAGCATACTGTTTGTTTTCGTATATCCTGGCACGGTATCTCTGCTGACCATGATGGTTAATTTTGTTGCCGCGGGAGCGGATCTGCTTATTGCCTTTCATGTATTAAAAGAAGGCAACTGCTTAATTGCCGACCATCCAACAGCGGCCGGTTATATAGCGTATTACAAGTAATGTGTTAGAAAATAACAAAAGCCAGCCGAGCCGGCCGGCGGTTGAGCGGAACGGCGCATACGCGCTGCCCGTCTTTGCTGATAGGGGAAAGGGGAACAGGCAGGGCATCGAGCCCTGCCTGTTCCTGGTTGCAGGAGGGCGGGAGTTGCCCCGAGGGCAGCTCTCGATTTGAACCTACGGTCTCGCCTGCCGCCTTGGGTGCTGCTCCCCAGCGGGGAGCGCCCAGCACCGACCGAGGCGGGAGCCGAGACCGGCGCCTGGACGGTCGCCACTGGCGACCAGGCCCCTTCGGGTTATGAGGGGTGGTTAGTCATGACATACAGCCCTGTTAGACCCTATGTGGGGGTGTTGGCTGGCGGTTGCGGCGGGGGTTGCCCCGCATAGGGGTGGCTGTTCCACTGGCTGGTGCACGGTTTTGGGTCAGGGTATGGGTCAGAGATTGGGTCAACTCCCGCGGCGCAAAAATTGCGCCGCTAAACGAAGAAAAGGGAGGAGAGAAAATGCGCCCTCTCTCTTTGCGAACATGGGGGAGAATCCTTACGGAAAATGGAGAGATCGTCCCCTTTTTGAACAAACAACCATGTATATCTGTGATCTTTATTCCGAAAAACAGCTTTCCGAATCGGAAGGCTGTTTTTGTATCTGCGCTCGAGAAACCTGATATTATTGACTTTCCGTTTTTTTGCCGCCTTTCTACCTCAGCCCCCTGATAGAACCAGGAGAAAAAGCCTCGGCCAAAAGCGTTGTGAAAAATGTGTGCAGCAAAAAGGAAATAGAATCGCTTGTTTCGCAAAGTATCCCGAGGCTTCTATGCGCTGCGCTGTATTTGCCGAAATGGACTGGGAAGCGAAACAAACTGGTTTACCAGTAGCGACGCCTCTTCCAGGGGGCCAGCGGGCACTGACCTCTCTGGAGTCTGAGCAGACCACTGGTTCACTAGTGGTTTTATATATTCAAGTTATTGACCCCGATGCTATCCGGCATTGGGGTCTTTTTATGTCCACTGTGCCCCTTCCTATGGTCATATCGAGTGAGGGAGCGGCGGACGGCATACATTGTTCGGAATAGATTCCTCAAAAAGCGATAGAATGGACGGCTTCCCGCCATGCGTGCCAAAACGAGATCAGATCCGCATATCGTTCCTCCCTTTGGGGAGAGATCGCTTTTTTCGCGCATTCCCAAGCGCTTTGCGAGAGGGGCCAGTCTGAAAATGCCCGCCCCGCAGGAGCGAAGAGTTCAAACGCCAACGCCCCCATGGTGTACACCATGGTCCGCTCATCGATGGCCGCCCCCTTTTGGAACTCCTCCGGGGCCATGAACCGGGTGGAACCCCACATTCTTCCCACTGGGTTCGCAAAGGGCATTTTGTGGTAGGCGTCCACATCGCAGAGAAGCGTGCGGCCCGTGTCCTCCTCATACAGCACGCAGCCGTCGTAAAAATCCACAGACACATATCCACGCTTGGCCGCGTGGATGTGAAACTCCAGCACTTCCCGGAAAATACCCAGCCTCCGCTCCAGGGGCAGGGCCAGAAATCGTTCTCGGGTGGGGTACTGCTTGCCCATGCAGAGCGCCTCCGTCCAGGGGGACAGCACTGCGTAGCCCCCCGCCACGGGGCCTGCCCACAGCAGGGGCAGCAAAACGGGGTGGGCCAGGTCACGGTAGACTTGGGCGGACCGTTCCAGCCAGCGGACGGCGTCTGCCGGCTCCCCCGGATAGCGGACCGTTCTGGCCCCGGCGAATTTCAGGAAATACCGCCGCCCCTCCCGCTCCAGGCCAAAGCACAGGTTGCCGGAATCCTGCTGGTCGAATACGCGAAAGACCCTTCCCCACCGTCGGAGGAAGGAGAGGTCAAATGCCTCCTGCAGTACGCAGGGCACCCCATCGGGAAACAGCGTGACAGCCATGGCGGCCCCCTTTTAGGAATAGACAAAGATGAACCGGTCCGCCCGGTACACCGTGCGGTACACCTCCAGCACAGCCCCGTCTGGGTCCCGGACGGTCTTGCTGCTGAACACCAGTCCCGTGGAGGCCGCGGGCAGCTCCAGCACCTCCTGCTCCAGCCGGGTGAGCAGCCCCACGGTCATCTGGGAGTTCTCCCCGTGAAACTGTGTGCAGCCGTTTTGCAGCAGATGCTGGTGGAAGGAGAGGATGCCGCCCGCTTCCCGGGGAAGCCGGGGGAAGTATTTCTCCGGCAGGTAGCGGGTGTACACCGCGGCGGGAGCGCCGTCCACAATGCGGAGCAAAGCCACCTTCCAGACAGGCTCGTCCTTGGAAAGCCCCAGGCTTTCATAGATGGGTTGGCGGTAGGAAATGCGCTTTGCCTGGATATTCCGGGACTCGTGGGGGATGCCCAGCTCTTCCATCTTTTGGGTAAAGCTGGTGCTCCCCACCATGGCCAGGGGGATTTTCTCCTTCTTCCCGGCAAAAAAGCTGCCGTACCCCTGCAGGGAATAGACATATCCCAGCTCCTTCAAGCGGCTGTAGGCCTTGCGCACCTCCGCCCGGGACACCTGCAGCTCCCCGGCCAGCTTGTTCTCGCTGGGGAGCTTCTCCCCAGAGGTGTATTTTCCCTTTTGCAGGTCGCGGATCAACTGCTCGGCGATTTCCTCCCAAGTCATCTGTGCCATGGCGCGGCCCCCTTTCTGATGAATAATTATACCACGGTCAGCGGGACTTGCAAGGCCCAGGGAAAACTTTAACTGCCTTTTAACACGCATACCTTGGCGCCTTTACAGGAGGTTTTTATCATGTGGGCGTTGCCAAGAAAATGAGAGGGAACGAATAAACCCCCAAACGCAAGGAGGAAAACACATGAAAGCAAGAAAGATCGCCGCCCTGCTCTTAAGCGCCGCCCTGGCCGTGACCGCTGTTACCGGCTGCACGTCCGCCGCCGGGTCCGGCGGGTCCGGGGCCCAGGCCGAGGCCACTGCCGAGAACGGCTACGGCCTGGAGGAATTCGTCATGGTGATGATCCCCGGCGAGGACACGGAAAAGTCCGTGCAGCTGCGGGACACCATGGCGGAGAAGATGAGCGAGACCATCGGTGTGCCCGTCACCACCTACCGGGCTACCGACTACAGCGCCGCGGTGGAGGCCATGCGCACGGGCAACGCCCAGCTGGCCTACCTGGGGCCCTTCTCCTACGTCACCGCCCGTGACCGCGCCGGGGCCGAGTGCCTGGTGGTCCAGGGTGAGGTGGGCACGAAAGGCGGCTACCAGTCCTACATCGTGGTCCAGGCGGACAGCGACATCCAGTCCCTGGAGGACCTCCAGGGCAAGACCTTCGCCTTTGTGGACCCCGAATCCACCTCTGGAAACGTGATTCCCACCGACGAGATCCTCTCGGCCTTCCCCGACCTGGGCCTGACCTTTGACGACCTGCACACCGACGGAAAATTCTTCTCCTCCGCCATGTTTGCCGGTTCCCACCAGGGCTCCCTCCAGGCGGTGGTCCAGGGGAATGTGGACGCGGCGGCGGTAGCCTCTTCCACCTATGAAAGCCAGATTGAGGAGGGCCTTGTCAACGAGGAAGACCTGCGCATCATCCACGAATCCCCCGACATCCCCGGCTCCCCTATTGCCATCCAGAAAGACCTGCCCCAGGAGCTGAAGGACAAGGTCAAGGAATTCCTCCTCAGCTATGACGATCCCGAATATTTCGGCGACGAGGAGGGCAAGGAGCCCCAGCGCTTTGTGGAGATCTCCGACAGCGACTACGACTACCTGGCGGACCTGAAAGAGACCTACAATCTTTCCGACTGAGGAGCGTTGGCATGGAAAACGTGTTGGAACTGACCCATCTGAAAAAATATTATGGCCAGACCCGGGCCGTGGAGGACGTGAGCTTCTCCGTCAAGCCCGGGGAGGTGGTGGTCATCATCGGGCCCAGCGGCGCGGGGAAATCCACGGTGCTGCGGTGCATCAACCGGATGATCGACCCCACCGAGGGCAGCATCCTCTTCGAGGGCACCGACATGGCCCAGGTCCGGCGGGAGCGCGACTTAAAAGCCATCCGCCGCCGCATCGGCATGATCTTCCAGTCCTTCAACCTGGTGTACCGGCTCTCCGTGTTCCAAAACGTGCTCCACGGCCGGCTGGGGTACATGTCCACCCCCAGCGCCGTGTTGGGCCGCTACTCGGAGGAGGACAAGGAAAAGGCCCTGGACATCCTGCGGATGATCGGCCTGGAGGACATGCTCTATAAAAAAGCCGGGGAGCTCTCCGGCGGCCAGAAGCAGCGGGTGGGCATCGCCCGGGCCCTGATGCAGGACCCCGCCCTGCTGCTGTGCGACGAGCCCATCGCCTCCCTGGACCCCAGCTCCTCCAAGATCATCATGGACCAGATCCGGGACATGGCCCGTACCCGGAACATCGGCTGCATTGTCAACCTCCACCAGGTGGACGTGGCCAAGACCTACGCCGACCGAATCGTGGGCATCCACCAGGGCCGGGTGGTTTTTGACGGCCCGCCCCAGGAGCTGACCAACGCCATGATCGAGACTATCTACGACGCCCCCATCGAAGAGCTCACCGTGGGGCTGGAGGAGGCCGCCAATGGATAAGCAGCAGCGCATCCCCCTCACCCCCAAAAAGCAGAAGCGGGCCGCCACCCTGACCTTCCTTCTCATCGCGGCGCTGTTTCTCGTGGCCAGCCTGCAGACCCAGTACACGCCTGTGGAGTTTTTGCTCAACATGGAGAATTTCTGGAGCTTCATCTTTGTGGACCTGCTCCCTCCAAAAATCGCAGACTGGGAGACTATCGGCATGGGTGTGCTGCAGACCATCGCCATGGCCATGGTCGCCAGCCTTGTGTCGGCAGTAATCTCCCTGGTGCTGGCCTTTCTGGGCTCCAACACCACAGCGCCCTGGAAACCGCTGAAAAAGATCATCCGGGCTTTTGCCTCGCTGCAGCGGAATATCCCCAGCATGATCTGGACCTTCCTGCTCATCATGTCCTTCGGCATCGGCACCGTGGTGGGGACCCTGGCCCTGCTGATCACCACCTGCGGCTTTCTCATCCGCTCCTTCATCGAGACCATCGACGAGGTGGGCGGCGAAAGCCTGGAGGCCCTCCAGGCCGTGGGGGCCGGGCGCCTGTCCATCATCACCCAGGTGATCCTCCCGGCCTCGCTGCCCGGGTTTCTCTCCTGGCTGCTGTATTCCCTGGAGGTGAACATCCGCTCCTCCACCCTGGTGGGAGCTGTGGGCGGGGGCGGCATCGGCCTCATTATGATGGGCTATATCAAGCAGTTCCGGTACCACTCCGCCATGGGGGTCATCCTGCTGGTGGCCGTCATCGTCATCCTGGTGGACCTGCTGACCAATTTCCTGCGAAAGAAGGTGCTGGCATGACCGATTTTACAGAGTTCTACCCCGCTTCCGCCCCTGCCGTGGAAGAGCCGGCCGGAAAACCCGGCCTGCTCCTGCGGGACCGGAGGGGCCGCATCCGGGTAAAAGACCCCGCCCGCGACCGGGCGCTGAAGTGGTTCTTGTCCCTGTTCGTTATTTTGGGCGTGGCCGCCCTGTTCTTTCTGAATCTGGACTGGGCCCAGGTGTGGGAGGGCGTCCTCCGCATCCCAGAGGCCATCGGCAAGCTGTGCAAAGTGGACTTCAGCCAGATCGATGTCACCTTTACCTCCCTGTTTGAGTCCATCGCCGTGGCCATCCTGTCCACGGTGTACAGCCTCATCGGCGGCATGGTGCTGGCGGTGTTCCTGGCCAAGAACCTGACCCCCTTCAAGGGGATGGCCGCCGCGCTCTCCGCGGTGCTCACCTTCCTGCGGGCGATCCCCTCCATCATCTGGGTCCTGCTGATCCTGGTGTGCGTGGGATTTGGCCCCTCCGCGGGGATCATCGGCATCTGCATCTTCAGCACCTCCTTCTTCGCCCGCAGCTTTGCCCAATGCTACGAGGAAGTCCCCCAGGAGACCCTGGAGGCCCTGCGGGCCATGGGGGCCGGCCGGGTAAAGGTGTTCTTCAGCGCTGTGCTCCCCTCCGCGTTTACCGGCATGCTGGCCTGGACCTCCATCAGCTTTGAGAGCAACTTCGAGGCCTCTGCCGTGCTGGGCACAGTGGGCGCCGGGGGCATCGGCTATGTGATCTCCAACTGCATGACCCGCTACGCCTACGGCCAGGCCATCGTGGCCATCGCCCTGGTGCTGGCCTTCACCTACGCTATGGAGCTGGGGTTCACCGCCATCAAAGAGAGAAATGGGAAAATCGGATAGGAGGAGCTATGGAACCGAGGAGATTCTCTAAAATTATAGAAAAATGCCTGGCAGAGCGGGTAAAGGAGCTGGCCCGCCCCATCGTGGAGCAGCACCAGGTCACCGTCATCCGCAAGCCCGCCAAGACCCTGGTGATGGTGCGCATGCGGGAGACCGTGGCCAAGGCGGAGTTCTATCTGGGGGAGCTGCTGGCCGCCGAGGCCATGGTGGAGCTGGAGGGCGCCAAGGGCTTCTCCCTGTTGATGGGAGACGACCTGGACAAGGCTTTCTCCGCCGCTGTGCTGGACGCCCTGCGCCGGTCACAGCTCCCCCAGTGGGAGACAGTGCGCCTGGCCCTGGAGCGGGAGGAGGAACGCCAGCGCCAGGAGGAGCGCCGGGAGATCTGCCGGCACAACGCCTCCCGGGTGCAGTTCAACACCCTGGACGTGGAATATTGAGGAAACTGGGAGGACAAACGATATGAGGACAGAAAACCGGTTTGACCCGGTATTTGACTGCCAGCAGGTGTTCAAGGCCCTGATGAATGCCCTGGCCCAGCCCGGCAAGGTGTTCTCCATCCAGGAGAACATAAGGCGGCTGGGGGGAGACGACGCCCCCTTCCAGGCGGTGGCTCTGACCCTGCTGGACAACTGGCGCTCCTTTTATGTAGAGGACGCCCCCGCCCTGGCGGAGAACCTGCGGGAGCTGACCTATGGCGTGCCCGCCCCTCTGGAAGAGGCCGATTACCTGTTCTTCCCCCGTATGGGGGAACCGGGCCCTGTGATGGAAAAGGCCAAGCCCGGCACCCTTCCGGAGCCCCACAAAAGCGCGACGATTTTCCTGCTGGCCGACTCCCTTATGGGAGGCGAGGCGTTTTCCCTCACCGGCCCCGGTATAGAGGGGACGGTCACCGTCACCCTGCCCGCCCCCTGCCGGGCCTGGCTGGAGACCCGGCAGGCCCAGGCCTTCGAGTTCCCCTGCGGGGTGGACCTGTACTTCCTCACCCCCCAGGGCCAGGTCATGGGGGTTCCCCGGAAGGTGAAGATAGGAGGTGAGGGCTGATGGGCTACGTCGCGGTTACCGGCGGACAGGAAGCCATCCAGGCTTCCATCCAGCTGCTGAAGGAGTACCGCTCCAAAGGGGAGCGCCCTGTAGGCCTCCAGGTCCTGCGGGACCGGATGGGCCTGCTCATCGACCGTATCATGTCCGAGGCGGGCCTGTACGCCCCAGACTACGCCGCCCTGGCCCTCAAGCAGTGCGAGGGCAGCCCGGAGGAAGCCGTGTTCCTGCTGCGGGCCTACCGCAGCACCCTGCCCCGCAACTACACCTCCCGCACCGTCTCCGGGGACCAGATGCACATCCGGCGGCGGATCAGCTCCGCCTTTAAGGACATCCCCGGCGGACAGATCCTGGGCCCCACCTATGACTATGTCCACCGGCTGCTGGATTTCGGCCTGCTGGAAGAGACCGAGGGAGAGCTTCGCCAGTGGCGGCAGGAGTTTGAGGCCGGGCTCCCCGCCTCTCCGGAGGGAGAGCTCCCGGACACAGCCCCCCGGGTGCTGGACCTGCTCCGGGCCGAGGGCCTGATCGAGCAGGTGGAGGAAGATCATTCCCAACCCTGCGATGTCACCATGGAAAAGCTGCCCCTGCCCGCCCCCCGCAGCGCCATCCTGCAAACGCTTACCCGGGCGGACACCGGGTTTGTCTCGGGCCTGGCCTACAGCGACATCCGGGGCTTCGGCATGTCCCACCCCACCATCGGGGAGCTGCGCTACGGCAGCCTGGAGATCGAGGTGGACTATCCCCTGGATGAGGACGCCGCCTGGTATGTGGGGGACATCTTCGTCACCGAGGTAGAGGGCCTGATGGGCACCCGTGCCGGCGGCGAGGGCATCGGCGTGGGCTACGGCTGCGTCATCGGCCGCAACGACACTAAGGCCATCGCCATGTCCGTGCTGGACCACGCCCTGACCCTGCAGATTGACAGCCCCACCAGCGACATGGAGTTCGTGCTGCTCCACGGGGACTGCCTGGAGATGAACGGCTTTATCTCCCACTTGAAGCTGCCCCACTATGTGACCTTCCAGTCCAAGCTGGACAGCCTGCGGAAACGGAAAAGGAGGCTCGAAGATGAGCAAGGAAACTAAGCGGGGCGACTACAACTTCGCCTTTCTGGACGAGGGCTCCAAGCGGGAGATCCGCCGGGCGGTGCTCCACGCTATTGCTGTGCCGGGGTACCAGGTGCCCTTCGGCTCCCGGGAGCTGCCCATCGGCCGGGGCTGGGGCACCGGCGGCATCCAGCTGACCATGTCCCTCATCGGCCCCGACGACACCTTAAAGGTCATCGACCAGGGCAACGACGACAGCGTCAACGCGGTGAGCATCAAACGGCTCATCTGCGATACCACCGGGGTGGAGACCACCACCGATACCGCCCGGGCGGACATCATCCAGTCCCGCCACCGTATCCCCGAAGAGCCCCTGCGGGAGGACCAGGTGCTGGTGCTCCAGGTGCCCACGCCCGAGCCCCTGCGCAGCGTGGACCCCCACGAGGAGATCACCCGCCAGCTCCATGCCGACGGGGAATATACCGGCATCTGGGTCAACCTGTTCGAGCAGCTGCTCACCCGGGGCTCCCCCTTCCGGGGGGCGGACCATCCGGTGCTGGTGGATGGCCGCTATGTGATGAACCCCAGCCCCATCCCCCGCTACGACAACCCCAAGCTGCACCAGTCCCAGTGCCTGTACCTGTTCGGCGCCGGCCGGGAAAAGAAGATCTACGCCGTGCCACCCCACACCGATGTGGTCTCCCTGGCCTTCGAGGACTATCCCTTCCAGCAGGAGGACCTCTCTGGCCGGAAGTGCCGCCTGTGCGGGGCGGAGAACGTCTACTTCGACGAGATTTTCGACGCCGGAACCGGCGAGCGCTACTACCAGTGCTCCGACACAGGCTACTGCCTGAAGCGCCGCAGCGCGCAAGCATCCCAGGAAAAGGGGGAAGGAACCTATGAATGAGAGAACGCCCGTAATGGAGGGCAGGCACATTACCGTGCGCTTTGGCCCCGGCTGCCCCTACTGCCAGGAGCACACCGACCTGGAAAAGGGCCGCTGCCCCGTGTGCCACACCATTTGGGGTGTGCGGGACGTGAGCTTCCAGCTGTACCCCGGGGAGATCCTGGGCATCGTAGGGGAATCCGGCTCCGGCAAGAGCACCCTGTTAAAGACACTTTATTTCGACCAGCCCGCCACCAGCGGAGAGGCCACCCTCACCATGTACCAGAATGGGAAGGCCAACATCCTGGAGGCCAGCTCCCAGCAGCGGCGCTACCTGCGCAACCACCTGATGGGCATGGTCTATCAGAACCCCATGCTGGGTCTGCGGATGAACATTTCCTCTGGGGCAAATATCGCGGAAAAGCTCATCGCCGCGGGCAGCCGCAACGCCGGCCGGATGATCGACCGCAGCTCCCGGCTTCTGGAGCATGTAGAGATCCCCGTGGAACGTCTGCGGGACCAGCCCCGGGTCTTTTCCGGCGGCATGCAGCAGCGGGTGCAGATCAGCAAAGCCATCGCCAACAACCCGCCTATCCTGCTGCTGGATGAGGTCACCACCGGCCTGGACCTGAGCGTGCAGGCCAAGGTGCTGGACCTGATCCGCACCATCCAGCAGGAGCTGGGTATCGCCATGATGATCGTCAGCCACGACCTCTCCGTCATCCGCATGATGTCCGACCGCACCATGGTCATGCTGGGGGGGCGCGTGGTGGAGGAGGGCCTCACCGACCAGATCTTGGAGGACCCCCTCCACGCCTACACCCAGACCTTGGTCAGCTCGCTGTTGTAAGGAGGAACCCATGGGAGAGCTTGTCATTCAAAATGTAAATGTGGTGCTGCCGGACCGGGTCCTGGAAAACGGCTCGGTGCGGCTGCAGGATCAGCTGATCCAGGAGGTTTCCGAGAACCCCTGGCTGGCGCCGGAAGACCCCGACGGCCGCATCGTGGATGGCCAGGACGCCTATCTGCTGCCGGGCTTTATCGACATCCACTCAGACAACATTGAAACGGTCATCCAGCCCCGCCCCCAAAGCATGATCGACTTCGAGCTGGCCATGCGGGAGCAGGAAAAGCAGCTGGTGTGCCAGGGCATCACCACCATGTACCACTCCCTCACCATTATGGACACCAATTTCGGCGGGGAGCGGGTGGCCCAGAAGCAGCAGCTGCGCAGCCCGGAAAACCTGGCCAGGCTCATCGGGCTCATCCGCAATTTTCACGAGGGGGACCATCTCATCCGCCACCGGTTCCACTGCCGGTACGAGATCACCAACACCCGGGGCTACTCCATGCTGCTGGGGTTCATCCGCAACCGGGACATGCAGCTGCTGTCCTTTATGGACCACACCCCCGGCCAGGGCCAGTATAGGAATCTGGAATTCTTCAAAAACCATGTGATGTCCCAAAGCCAGACCGAGGAGGAGAAAAACCGGATTCTGACCGACCGCATGAACCGCACCAAGCTCACGGCGGAACAGCTGGCACTGGCTGCGGACATGGCGGTTCAGGCCGGCATCCCCATCGCCTCCCACGACGACGACAGCCTGGAAAAGCTGGACTACGTCACCCAGAGCCTCCACGCCCGCATCTGCGAGTTTCCCGTGGAGCTCTCCGTGGCTAAGGAGGCCCGCCGCCGGGGCATGTCCGTGGTGGTGGGGGCCACCAATGTGCTTATGGGGCGGTCCCATTCCAACAACCTCTCCGCCCGGGAGGCCATCGAAAACGGCTGCGCCGACATTCTCGTCTCCGACTATTTCCCCGCGGCCATCCTCCACGGCGTGTTCAAGCTGTGGGAGGACGGCCTGCTGTCCCTGCCCCAGGCGGTGAACATGGCCACCCTGAACCCCGCCAAGGCTGTACGGGTCGCGGAGCACCTGGGCTCCATCGAGCCGGGCAAGTGCGCCGACCTGATCCTGGTGAGCAAAAAGGGGGACATCCCCGTGGTGCTTTCCACCTTTATCAATGGGGAAGAGGTGACTCGCCTCCACTACCGCAACGATTTTGTGGGGAAGGACGGGGCCCGCTATGACTGAGGAGCTACTGCCCCTGGCGGACTTCGCCCGCAGCCTGGTGGTATCCTGCGGGGCTCGCCTGGAGGAGCGGCGGCGTGGTCTCTCTCCCGCGATGCGGGAAAAGGGGAGCTACCGGGACATCGTCACCGACCACGACCTCTGGGTGCAGGAATACCTCCTTTCCCAGCTGCTGGCCCGCTGGCCGGACCACGGGGTGCTGGGGGAGGAGGGCGCCCGCCGGCAGGGAACTTCTCCCTGGACCTGGGTGCTGGACCCCATTGACGGCACCACCAATTATTACCAGGCCGGCCGCGGCTGCGCCATCTCCCTGGGGCTGCTGTACCGGGGGGAACCCGTGTGGGGCCTGGTGCTGGACATAAGCTCTGGCAAAGCCCGGGAGGGCTCCATCCCCTACGGGCCCGAGCGGCCTGGCTCCCTGGCCCCGCACCAGGCGGTGCTCCACTTGGGGGTCAGGACCATGGAGTTCCTTGCGGCCCTGGGTGGAGACGCCTACCACTTTGCCCGCCAGTTTCAGGGGGTGCGCTATTTCGGCTGCGCCTCACTGGAGCTGTGCTCTGTGGCGGAGGAACGCGGCGGCGTGTATGTAAACAGCCATCTCAAGCTGTGGGACTTTGCCGCTGCCTGGGCGATTTTAAGATCCCAGGGCTGCTCCATCGCCGCGGCTCCCATGGAGGGGGAGGACTGGTTCGTCTGTGCGGCCACCAGCCGGGAGCTGTACCAGGCCTGCCTGGCCCTCCTTCCCCCTTCCATCCGAACAAAATTGGAGAAAACAGGAGGAATTCTTTCCTATGCTGAACATTGACTCTCTTTCCAAAGAATTTATCATGCACATCCGGGGGGACGCCCAGATTGACGGCTTCCAGGACATCAGCTTTTCCGTGGAGCCCGGCACGCTGGTAGCTATCACCGGCCCCAGCGGCTCGGGGAAATCCTCCCTGCTCAAATGCGTGTACCGCACCTACACCCCCACCGGGGGGCACGCCTGGTACACCCGGGAGGACGGCTCCGTCATCGACCTGGCCACCGCCGAGCCCTGGAGGATCATTCAGCTGCGGGAGCGGGAGATCGGCTATGTGTCCCAGTTTTTCAGTGTGATCCCTCGGGTCTCCGCCCTGGACATCCTCACCCACACCCAGACCGCCCGGGGCGTGGAGGAGCCCCTGGCCCGCAAGCGCGCCGCCCAGTACCTGGAGCGGGTGGGCATCTCCCCCCAGCTGTGGGACATGTACCCCGCCACCTTCTCCGGTGGGGAAAAGCAGCGGCTGAACATCGCCAATGCCCTGATCACCAAACCCCGGCTGCTGCTGCTGGACGAGCCCACCGCCTCCCTGGACGCCAACAGCAAGAGCTGGGTCATGGAGATGATCCTGGACTTAAAACGCCAAGGTACCGCCATGGTGGGCGTGTTCCACGACGAGATCGCCATCCACACCCTGGCGGACTGGCGGTATGAGATCCGGGAAAAGCAGATGGTCCCTATGGATTATAAGATGGACTACGCCATGGAAGAGCTGGCGGCCTTCGCATGAGCGCCCTGCTGGACCTGCACGTCCACTCCCACTGGTCCGACGGGGACCGCTCTCCCTGGGAGCTGGTTTCCATGGCAAAGGCCCTGGGCCTCGCTGGCCTGGGCCTTACCGACCACGATACCCTGGCCGGCGGGGAAGAGCTGGCCGCGGCCGGGGCGGCCCTGGGCCTGCCCGTGTACCTGGGAGTGGAGATCAGCTGCAAGGAAGCGGGCGGCCGCCAGCTCCACCTGCTGGGCTATGCCATTCCCGAGGAGGGGAGGGCGGCGGTGGAAACCTTCTGCCGCCCCATCCGGGAGGGCCGGGACCAGGCTGTCCTGCGGGCCGCAAGGGCCCTGGCGCAGGCGGGCTATCCTGTCTCCGAGCAGCGGCTGCTGGCCCAGGCGGGGCCCCAAGGCCAGCTGTGCAAGCAGTACCTCATGGCACAGCTGCTGGAGACCGGGCTCTGCCAGGAGCTTTACGGCCCCCTGTATAAGCGGCTGTTCAAAACCGGGGAGGAGGGGCAAGCTCCCATCGCCGCCCTGGACTTCCCTGTGGCGGACCCGGAAGAGGCCGTCCGCTGTGTCACAGAGGCCGGGGGAAGAGCGGTGCTGGCCCATCCCGGCCAGTACGGCAATTACGAGACGCTCCCCCGGCTGGTGGAGGCCGGCCTGTGGGGCATCGAGGCCCACCACCCCAAGCACAGCCCCGGGGATGTGGACCGCTGTCTGCAGCTGGCCCGGCAGTATGGGCTGGCGGTCACCGGCGGCTCGGACTTTCACGGCCGCTGGGGGGAGGGGGAGACCCTGGGAGAGACCGGCGTTCCCCGCCCACCCTTTTAACCGGGGGAAAAATATGCTAAGATAAAAGCAGGACAGCTGTCCCGCTTTTTCACTTTCAGGAGGGGATTCTAATGGAAATACGCCCAATGCGCATCGATGACTACGAGGCCCTTTACCAACTGTGGCTTAGCTGCCCGGGCATGGGCTTAAACGACCTGGACGACTCCCGGGAGGGCATCGCGGCCTTCCTGGAGCGCAACCCCGCCACCTGCTTTGTGGCGGCAGAAGGGGAAACCATCGCCGGCTGCATTTTAGTGGGCACCGATGGCCGCCGGGCCTATGTCTACCACACCGCCGTCCACCCGGGGCTTCAGCGCCAGGGCCTGGGCAGGCAGTTGGTGGAACGGGCCCTCCAGGCCGTCAGGGAACTGGGTATCCACAAGGCGGCGCTGGTGGTATTCGCCCGCAACCAGCAGGGCAACGCGTTCTGGGAAAAGCTGGGCTTCACCCTTCGCACCGACATCCTCTACCGCAACCACGCCCTGGCAGAGATGACCAGGATCGATACTTGATCCGAACCCAGAATCCCAAGCGGTCCGCATTGAAAAGAAAAAGCGTAAAAAGCCATATACTAAAGTGACAGGGTTCGGCATACCACTCACTTTTCAATGCGTACCGCGTCAAGTTGTTTTCTAGCTCCGTGTAGGTAATCGTCGGAAACTGTGTTCTTGGAAAATAGCGTAATTATCAAGAATTTACCTGTTGACATATTTCTCAAATTTACGAGTATGTTTATGTGAGGTACAAAGAGGTGGCATAGCTGTTCCTCATTTCATCCTCTCCAAGCGTTCCCTAAGATGAACAAACTGTAAATTTTTCCCCACGCCCGAAAAATGGCTTTCTAGTGCCCCTGTCACCATGACACCCTCCTTGACATAGCCAAAAACATGGCGGTACAATTATGGTAAACGAAACCTAGGAGGTGTGTTTTGAAAGAGTCCGCTTACAAATCCTATGAAGACCTCCCGCTGTTTCTGAACGCGGAGCTGGTGGCTCAGGTGCTGGGGATCTCCCAGGCCGGGGCGTACGACTTGCTCCACAGCGAGGGCTTTCCTGTCCTGAAAATCGGCACCCGCATGGTGGTTCCGAAAGAGAAATTCCGCCAGTGGGTGGAAAGAAACACGAGGCCGGAAAGCTGAAAACGTGGGGGACATTCCCGGGGCGTGACGTGAAGAAACGGTATTTCACCCTCCCCAACGAAATCTTTACGCTGGGGCTTGACCAAGGGGAAATCGCGGTGTACGCTTACCTCCTATTCTGCGAGGACCGGGAGACGTATCAATGCTGGCCCAGCTTTAAGCGAATCGGCCAATGCACAGGGATGAGCCCCAACACGGTGCGGAAGTATGTGCACCGGTTGGAGGAGAAGAGACTCATCGACACAGAGAAGACCACCGTCCAAGGGAGAGACGGCAAAGTAAAAAACGGTGTGCTCCTGTACACGATACGGCCCATCCACGAAGCCGTGGCGTACAGATTGGAGCAAGGCATGGCAGGGCGAACCGTCCCCGCCAAAGATTGAGGTGATATTTAGAACCCGGCCCAGGACAGGCCGGGTTCGCTGTTTGTGTGCGAAAATACCGTGGAGCTTATGTTCTGGAGCCCGCCTCTGGCAGCGCAAAATCTGCGCCGCATAAACAAAGAAAAGGCCTTCACCCCACTGGGTTTGAAGAAACGCTTGCATGGGATGACGGACTTAACTGGTTCCATTTCAGAAAAGTGGGGCAGAGGTATTTTTTTCTTCTGCCTGAGTTCTTATACGGGATTGCCGAAAGGGAGGGTGATCCTCCTGAGAAGCGCCAGCAAGCAGGCACAAAAACCAAACTCGGCCCTGTGTGGCGATTTGTGGCCGGTCAGGTGACTGGGTAGGAGAACGACACCAGCGAAGCAGCAAAGCCGCCCTGTTGAGCCAGCGTAACCCAGTTTTGAACGAACAGAGCCGACCCGACCAACCCAAGAAAGACGATACCCAGCCCCTCCCCCTTTAGGGGGAGGGGTAAGCTCGTTCTGGAGAGAAAACCAAAACTCGGCCCTGTGAGAGCCTGTGTGCGACTTTGGGGGACAGGTAGGGGAACGACACCAGCGAAGCCACAGACCAGCCCTGTTGAAGCCGTGTGAGACCCCCGTGGAGGTTTGGACGGCGGCGGTAAAAACCACCGGAGGAAAGTCTTGAAAGGATGAAAAGCTGAAAAATAAAGACCTAGTAACCTAAGAGCATCGTCACAAAAATGTAAGAATAAAAAGCTAGACATATAGAGGTCAGTAGCGGTAGTGTAAAAAGCAGAAAATACCTGCCTTTAGGCAGGGCAAGCATAGCGTCCGGCTATACGCCGCACGCACTCGCCGGGTGCAGCCCGGCCCCCCCTGGCCCCCTAAAGGGGAGGAAGGTCAAGGACGTTATGCAGAAAAAAGGACAGAGAGGAGAATCGCATGAAAAAGAAAACAGCCATCCTCACCGCACGGCTGACCCCAGCTGAAAAAGCCGCCATTGAACGCAGGGCGAAGCAGGCGAACATGACCGTCACGGACTACATTGTGAAGTCCGCCCTGGGCAAAAATGTACGACAGACCGATGAGCTGGCCCCCATTCTATCCGAGCTGAAAGCCCAGGGGCGCAACCTTAACCAACTGACGAAACTGGCCAACATGGGCCGCATCGACCTGGTGGACGCCGAAAATTTCACCGAGGCTTACAAAAACCTCTACGGCCTCATCGAAGAAATTTACTGGGAGGAGGAGTGACCGTGGCGACTTTCGTAGCGATTCGTAACGCAAAGCAGACCCGTGGATCAATGGCGGGAGCCATAGGCTATATCGCCAAAGATGAGAAAACGTTATGGAAAGGGATCTCTCTGGTGGCGGGTCATAACTGTGTCCCTCAGTCTTCCTATATCGAATTCCTCACCACGAAAAAGAGATTTCACAAGATGGAGGGCCGCCAGTTTTACCACTTCGTCCAATCCTTTGCGGAGGGGGATAGGCTCTCCCCACAGATGGCAAACGCTATTGGAGTGGAGCTTGCAGAGAAAGAGTTCCCGGATTTTGAAGTATTGGTGGCAACGCACATCGACACCGGCCACCTGCATAACCACCTGATCGTGAATTCGGTGAGCTGCGTAGACGGCAGGAAGCTCCATCAAAACACGGCGGACTTGCAGCACCACCGGGACGTAAACGACCAGATCTGCATGAAGTACCACCTGAGCGTGCTCCCGAAATCGAAGAAGCATAGTCGGAAAAAGCGCATGGAGCCTGGAGAATATCAGGCGGGGCTTCGCGGGGAGAGCTGGAAGCTGGAACTGGTTTTCGTGCTCAACCAAGCCTTGCGGGAGGCGGAGGATAAGGAAAGCTTCATCGAATGGCTGGAGCGGGAGGGCTACCAAGTGAGGTGGTCTGACAACCGCAAGCACATCACTTTCGTCACGCCAGAGGGCTTCCGCTGCCGGGATACCAGCTTGCATGACGAAACATTTTTGAAGGACAACCTGGAATACCTGTTCCTCTACCGCCAGCTGACGAACTTCGAACCCGGCAGGGAGGAACCCTCCTGTGGCTGGCTTTACGGCGTGACCTACAATGCAGAAGCCCTGACCCGCTACATGACGCAAGCCATGGACGTGCCGGACCCGCCGCCCATACCCGTCTGGACGGAAAGCAAACAGCGGCAACGTGAGGCCCTCAAAAAGCTGGCCCACGGCCAGCGGCTGGAAAATATCCAAGACTTTGAAGAGGATGAGGGCTACAGTTTTGGGATGTCCATGTGAGTTTTTCCCTCTGCCCATCATTATCGCATCCCACCTCAAAAATTGCGCTGCTAAACAAAGAATAGGCCTGAAGAAATTTCCCCGCCCCAGGCAGGTGCAAATCCACCAAAAGGCGGGAAGATTTTTCTCCGCCCAGTGTGAAACATAGGTCTGGACATAGGCCCCAGCTATCCAGTGGTGGTTGAAAAGCAATCTGAAGGGAGGAACCACCAACTATGCCGCAAAAACAACTCATAACAAACGGCAATGTCTTTCGGAGAACGGATAACTGACAGTAAAGTGTTAGGTCTAGTCGCAAGAGCATATCTGTGATGCCACGTGCTCAACGTGATATAGGGAACAATCGTTCAGATATAGGTACAGGTAGCTTTTTTGTTCATCCTGTGCGGGATGAGGCGTGTAGTAAGAGGAAAATGAATAAACATCTGGGTAGTTTTGAACGGTATTTCCATCTACAATCAGCCGGGTTTCCTTTTCTTTATCAAAATGGGAATCTTTAAAGTATAACCGGTAAGCATCAACCAAGGTTTGCACAAAATGTTGGAGAGAAAAATGCGATGTACCAATTTGGTTGCGAAAGGTATAGATGCACCCAATAGCATTGTGGATAAAATCTTTGATCAAACATTCATCGTACAGGACATCACGAAGGAAAGCTGTAGGGAAGTCATCTTTGAAAGCGCGCTTTTCTGCACAATCAGGGAAAAAACCTGAATTTTGACTAGCTGTATCTACCAGACAATGAGTCTGTAATCCTAAAATAACACCGGGGTTCCCCTTTTTGCAGGCGTAGTTCTCTTTTAAGTATTGGCAGTTACTTTCTCTGGAAAAAGAGAGCACATACCACCGGCCTAATTGACGGAAGCGGTTTTCACAAATCTTTAACTCTTGGGCTAGTTGCTTGTGAAATGCTGAATCAATTGTACCATCATTCTGGCATTCCGCAAAGAGTTTATACAATAGAGGAAAAATATGATATCCTTCTTTATCATCGAGAAACAATGTAATGTTTGTCAAACGAAGTTCCAACTGGCGTTTTTCGGGATGATAGATATAGTGTTCGTATGTTTCTTGATTGGTGTAGTGATATAGCGTTAAAGTGTGGCTTGGATCAGATAGATTAAAGTCAGGAAACAATGCAGTGTAGTATACTGCCTGATCAAAATCGCAAGCGTTAATGAATATATTTTCCATGATCTAATACCTCATATCGGTGATTGGTATATACATGATTTTATCAAAAGGTTTCGCCCTATACAAGGAGAGAGATGCGTGAGAAATTCGAAATCTTATGGGACTATTGTCTGTGTGCAAAAAATTGCGCCGCATAAACAAAGAATAGGCCCGAAAAATTTTTTCGCCCCAGGCAGGTGCAAATCCACCAAAAGGCGGGAAGATTTTTCTCCGTCTGGTTTGAAAACTAGGGGTAGACATTGCGCAGCCCTCTAGAGTACTGTTGGTGGTTGAAGAAAACAGAAAGGAGGCCACCAGCATGGCAAAGAAACGAGCCAACGGCGAGGGTAGCATCCGCAAACGAAAGGATGGTCGCTGGGAGGGTCGTTACACAGCAGGCCACACTCCCGAGGGAAAAGCCATTTATCGGAACGTCTTGGGCAAGACTCAGGCGGAGGTGGTGGAGAAGCTCCGCAAAGCCATTGAGGAAACCAAGGGCCTAGACATGGCCAAGGCCGGGCAGTACACCCTGGGCCAGTGGATGCGGGTGTGGTACGAAAACTACGCCACCATCAAAGTGCGGCCCAGCTCCCACGCAACCTACAGAGGCATCATCAAAAACCACATTGATCCGGCTATCGGCCAGATTCCCCTCACCAAGTTGACCACCCTGGATTTGCAGAAGTTCTACCGGGACTTGCTCACCGGCGGGCGGGTGGAGCGAAAGGAGTCGGAAAAGAAGCCCAAGGGCCTGGGCCCCAAGACTGTGCGGAATATCCATCAAATCATTTCCTCGGCACTGCAGCTGGCCATTCACCAAAAGCTCATCGCCCACAACCCAGCGGAGGGATGCGCCCTGCCGAGAGTGGAGCGTAACGAGATGAAGACGCTGACCGCAGACCAACTCAGCGCTTTCTTACAAGAAGCTAAAAACACAGGCGTGTTCGAGATGTACTACCTGGAGCTGGCCACGGGCCTGCGCCGAGGTGAACTGCTGGGCCTAAAGTGGCAGGACGTGAATTTCGACCAAAGCACCATCACTGTGCGGCGTCAAATTTCCCGGATCAACGGGCAGGTGGTAGAGGCACCACTGAAAACCAAGAACGCTTACCGGGTGATTCCGTTGGGGGAGCAGGCTTTGGCTGTGCTGCAAGAGCAAAAAGCGAAAACTGTCAGTGAGTATGTGTTCCCCTCTCCCAACGGCGGGCCCATCTCGCCGGACAGTGTTCGGAATATGCTCCGCCGGGTGCTGAAACGGGCGGGGTTGCCTTATGTGCGGTTCCACGACCTGCGCCACACTTTCGCTACCCTGGCCCTGCAAAACGGGGTGGACGTGAAAACCGTCTCTTCCATTCTGGGCCACTTCAGCGCTGGTTTCACCTTAGACACCTAT
>DXIW01000061.1 GCA_019112625.1 Candidatus Acutalibacter stercorigallinarum
TGTCAGGGCGTGCGAGGCGCCTTCTTCTGCGTCCGTTTTTGCAGGATGCGGCTTTGAAAAAAGGTGCGCCGCATCGGCGCGGGGCGTCCGCAGCCCCTGGCCGAAGAGTACAAGCAAAGGATATCATAACCGATGGCCGGGCACAAGGGAATTTTCTCTGGCTTCCGCCCCGGAATGGAGTGTGACGCGGCGCTTTCTTCGGCCGGATTGCGGCGGAAACAAAGCCTTTCTGAAAGCGGCGCGCCCTGGGCACAGGCAGCAAAAATCCCCCGCCCGCCGGGCAGGGGATTTTTTGTTTTTTCAGCACAGCTTGGCGCCGGCGGGGATGGCGTCGTCCACCATGATCAGGTGCAGCTTTTCCTCGCCCTTTTCCGTGTGCACGGCGCTAATCAGCATGCCCTGGCTTTCCAGCCCCATAATCTTGCGGGGGGGCAGGTTGACGATGGCGATGAGGGTCTTGCCCACCAGCTCCTCGGGCTCGTAGTACATGGCGATGCCCGAGAGGATCTGCCGGTCGGCGCCGGTGCCGTCGTCCAGGGTGAAGCGCAGGAGCTTGGCGCTCTTTTTCACATGCTCGCAGGCCTTGACCTTCACCGCCCGGAAATCGCTCTTGCAGAAGGTGTCGAAATCCACCTGTTCCGTGAGCTGGGGCTCCAGCTCGATGGGGGGCAGGGCGGCTTTGCGGGCGGCCTCCTCGGCCTCTTCCAGCTCCGCCAGGGCCTTGTCCATATCCACCCGGGGGAAGAGGTTTTCGCCCTTGTGCACAGCGGCGCAGGAATCCAGGACGCCCCACTGGGCGGCGCTCTCCCAGGTGCGCGCATCCTCTGCCGCGCCGATCTGGGCGAAGAGCTTTGCGCAGCTTTCCGGCATGAAAGGCTGCAGCAGCACGCCGCAGATGCGGGTCACTTCCAGCAGGTTATACAGCACATGGGCCAGCCGCGCGCTGTTTTGCTCCATGTCTTTTGCCAATGCCCAGGGGGCGTTTTCGTCGATATACTTGTTGGCCCGGTCGATGACCCGGAACACCTCGGCCAGGGCCGTGTGGGGCGCATAGTGCTCCATGGCGTTCTCGTATTTCTCCCGCAGCTCCAGGGCGGCGGTGATGAGCTCCACATCGTATTTGACCGGGTCGCCCTCGGGGAAGTTGAAGGCCAGCTGCACTTCGCTGCGGCTCTGGCGCGCCTGGGCATAAAGCTCGTCGAGATACTTCTCATCCTCGGTGGCGCCGGCGCCTTCGCCCAGCACGCCGCCGAAGTACTTGTCCGCCATGGCGGTGGTGCGGCTGAGCAGGTTGCCCAGGTCGTTGGCAAGGTCGGTGTTGATGGTCTGGATCAGCAACTCGTTGGAGAAATTGCCGTCGCTGCCGAAGGGGAAGGTGCGCATCAGGAAGAAGCGCAGGGCGTCCACGCCGAATTTCTCGCTGAGCAAGTAGGGGTCCACCACGTTGCCCTTGGATTTGGACATCTTGCCGCCGTCCAGCAGCAGCCAGCCGTGGCCGAACACCTGCTTGGGCAGGGGCATCTCCATGCTCATCAGCATGGCGGGCCAGATGATGGAGTGGAACCGCACGATCTCTTTGCCCACAAAGTGGACGTCGGCGGGCCAGAAGGTCTGGTAGTCGCTGTCGGGGTAGCGGTCGTTCATAAAGCCCAGGGCGGTGGTGTAGTTGAACAGCGCGTCGATCCACACATAGACCACGTGTTTGGGGTCAAAGTCCACCGGCACGCCCCAGTTGAAGCTGGTGCGGCTGACGCACAGGTCCTCCAGCCCCTTGTCGATGAAGTTGTTGACCATCTCGTTGACGCGGGAGCGGGGCTGCAGAAAGTCGGTGTTCACCAAAAGGTCGCGCACCCGGTCGGCGTACTTGGACAGGCGGAAGAAGTAGGCTTCCTCCTCGGCGTCCACCACGGGGCGGCCGCAGTCGGGGCAGCAGCCGTTGACCAGCTGGCTCTCGGTCCAGAAGCTCTCGCAGGGGGTGCAGTACTTGCCCTTGTAGGTGCCCTTGTAGATGTCGCCCTTGTCGTACATCTTTTTGAAGATCTTCTGGATGGCGGCCACATGGTAGTCGTCGGTGGTGCGGATGAACCGGTCGTAGCTGATCTCCATCAGCTTCCACAGATCCTTGACGCCGCGGGGGCCTTCGACGATATTGTCCACAAACTGCTGGGGGGTGACGCCGGCTTCCCTGGCTTTCAGCTCGATCTTCTGGCCGTGCTCGTCGGTGCCGGTCAGGAACATGACCTTGCAGCCCTGCAGCCGCTTGTAGCGGGCCATGGCGTCGGTGGCAACGGTGCAGTAGGTGTGGCCGATGTGCAGCTTATCGCTGGGGTAATAGATCGGCGTGGTGATGTAGAATTTCTTCTGGTTCTCCATGGGCACATCTCTCCTTCTCGCAGTGGGGACAAAACAAAACGGCAGCGGCGCGTTCGGCGCCCTGCCGTCGTTGCTTTCAATTTCACCCTGTTACAGGCAGGGGAAAGCAGGCGCAGGCTGCCGAAGCGAACTGCACATGCGCACCATTCCATCACGGCGTTCAAAATCCATGACAGCACGCTCCTTTCCCCCGTTGATAATATCTTCAGTATACCGGCGCAGGCCCGGCATGTCAAGCAAAATCGTCAAAGCCCACCGGCTCCACGCCGCAGGCCCGCAGCGCCGCCCGGCACAGGACCTCGGTGCTGTCGATGAAAAACGGGCCCAGGTGCTCGTCCCGCTTGATCAGGCTCAGCTCGGTGCAGCCCAGGACCGCCATGTCGCAGCCCTGCTGTTCCAGGTCGGCCACCACGGCGCCGAACTGCGCCATGTCCGCCCGGCGGCCCTGCTTGATCTGGCCGTAGATCAGGCTGGTCACGTCCTGCTGGCGGGCGGGGCGGGGGGCGGCCCAGTCCAGGCCGGCCTCGCCGCACATCAGCTGGTAGGTGCCGGCCAGCAGGGTGCCCTCGGTGGCCAGGATGCCCAGCTTTTTGCAGCCGCGGGCTTTGGCCTCGGCCACGGTCAGCCGGGGCATGTTCAGCACCGGCACCGGCAGCGCGGCGGCCAGCCGGTCATAAAAATAGTGGGCGGTGTTGCAGGGGATGGCCAACACGGTGGCGCCGTAGGTCACCAGGCTGCGGCCGTCCTGTTCCATCACCGCAAAGGGATCGTCGGTGCTTTCGCCCTTGATGTAGGCGGTGCGGTCCGGCGTGGATGCCCGCGAGGAGATCACCACGTCGATGTGGTCCTGGTCCCGGCTGGCCGGCGTGTGGTCAATGAGCATCTGGTACAGGTAGCAGCTTGCCGCCGGGCCCAGCCCGCCCAGCACGCCCAGCACCGGGCGCTTTTCTGTCTGTGCCATGCCGCACCTCCTCTGGCTTTCGCCCTGCAAGATAACCTTATTATAAGGCGGAGGGGAAAAATATGCAAGGCGGGCCCTGTTCTGGGGACTGTTTGCGGTGATGCGGCCGAAACAGGCCGACGGGCAGCAAAAAGGTGGGGCGCACATTTCTGTGCGCCCCACCGGTCTTACATCTTCGGAGTCATAGCCTCTTACCTGTGATTCACTGGTTTACGGATCGCTCATTTCTGAGCTTCAGATTCCGAATAGCTTGTGAGTCATTATCCGTTTTGGAAACCTGCTGAAATTTTGTTTGCTCCAGAGCTTTTGTTTGGAAGGTTCCGTGCTTTCGATTCAACTTGGCTGTCAACGATGCTTTTTGTGGAAGCTGTCTTTTCAAACCTGAGATCGGAAACTTGACTGAGATAATATGGCAGGTATGCCATTTGTTTCAGTGTATCGTGAACTTTCGCTGTGATCCGGAGTATTCAGCGTCCTCTTGCCATTATGCTGCCGGGCTTTGCGGCATATCGTTTGTATTTGACTGATATACCAAGAAACTCTGTACCCTGCGGTGTCTTTGAAACTATCTCGGATAACCTGGGAGTGGTTCCGGCCTGAGATCAGGAACCAGCCAACGACGGAAACCGTTTACCGGCCGTTCATACGGCGGGACTTTCCTTTGGTTGGGATAACGTACAAGGTTCGATGCCGAGGAAATATTCCTCTTACTCTAGTACATTGGAGTAACTCCTTGTTCGGTTAGATGAACCCCTTTGAACATATTTCAAAGCTGAGAACTTTCTGTTTTATGGGGCGGCGGATACGATTTGGTTTTGCCTTTTTTGTCCGTCACCATCTAATCTATATCAAAGCTGTCTTTCTTTGACAGGCCCTGGGATTGCATTTTGATCGATTTTCTGAACCGATGCATCATTTTCTTTGCTTCTGTACAGGTTATGACCTGCGGCTCTTGATGTGGTCCAGTTCGTCTCAGCAAGCCCAGGCCTGCCGGTGATGAATGGGATCTTTAAAGTTTGCCATTGGCCTGAGCCTCCTTTCTTACGAATCCTGCCGGCACGCCTCTTTGTTACAACTTGTCAAAAACCCTCGGCGTTTTGTCTTTCTTTTCTGGATCTTTTAAGGTGTTTCTCTGTCGTCTCTTTCCGGTATATCCAATATTTCTTTTTTTGCCTTTTCTTTCTTTTCCGGTTTTTCTGCCGGCAGGGAACTCTTACTTTCGTATTCTTCAGATCCTCTTACCATTTGGGTTACCAGCTGCCTTATCCGGGAAAAATTTTCTCCGTTCCTTTTTGGGGAACAATGTCGATCTTTTTTCCGTTTTGGCTTTTGGTCTGCCTTTTTCAGAGGGGAAGAGATTTGATTTGGGAACTTTGCCTGCTGCTTGAAACTGGTTTTGAAAGGTAAGGTTTGGAAGAAAACGGGATATGCTTTTGTGGAAAGAAACCGTTGGTCAGGAAATTGACCTTAAGCCTTTAGAAAAGATGTTCAAAACTCTCTGCCGAACCTTTTGAGAAGTGGGCTCTTGGAGTTTCTGTACTCCTTGTCTCCGGCTGTTTTCTTTCTGTGACTATACTATACCACGGCCCAAAGGCAGTGTCTATTCGCAAACCCGACAAGGTTGGAGTGATTTATTTGTGCAAATCACGGGTTGAAAATCCATATTTGATTGTGCTATACTATATTTGTTGCGGTGTATCCGTTTCAACAGCAAGGCCCGCCAGTTTTTCGACTGGCGGGCCTTTGTCTGTGCCGGGAAAAGCGGCGTTACATGCTTTCGGGCACGTTGATCTTGAACATGGTCAGCGCGTTGCGGATGACGTCCCGCACGCCCAGGCACAGCGCGATGCGGGCCTGCTGGACGCTGTCCTCGGCGCCCAGGATGCGGCAGGCGCCGTAGAAGCGGTGGAAGGCGCCCGCCACGTCGATGACAAAGCGGGTGATGCGGGCGGGGTCGTACTTTTCGGCCGCGGCGGCGATCTCGGCGGGGAAGGCGGCCAGCAGCCGCAGCAGCGCCAGCTCGGACGGGTCGGTCAGCGCGGCGGCGTCGGCGGCGTCCAGGCCGCGGAAGGCCACGCCCTCGCTCTCCAGCTTTTTCAAAATGGAGCAGATGCGGGCGTGGGCGTACTGCACGTAGTACACCGGGTTCTGGCTGTCCTCCTGGACCGCCAGGTCCAGGTCGAAGTCGATGCGGGTGTTGGGCTCGTAGGAGTTGAAGAGGAACCGGGCGGCGTCCACGGGCACCTCCTCCAGCAGGGTGACCAGGGTGATGGCCTTGCCGCTGCGCTTGCTGGCCTTGACGATCTCCCCGTCCCGCACCAGACGCACCATCTGCATCAGCACCACCTCCAGCCGGGAGGCGTCCACCCCCAGGGCGGTGAGGGCGGCCTTCAGCCGGGGCACATAGCCGTGGTGGTCGGCCCCCAGCACGTCGATGGCCAGGTCGAAATGCCGGGTCACCAGCTTGTCGTAGTGGTAGGCGATGTCCGGCACCACGTAGGTGGGCACCCCGTTGCTGCGCACCAGCACGAAGTCCTCGGACCCGTATTCCTCCCCGTGGAACCAGACAGCGCCGTCCTTCTCGTAGGTGGCGCCTTTTTCTTTTAACAGCTCCACCACCCGGCCCACGGCGCCGTTCTCGTGGAGGGTGGACTCGTGGAACCAGTTGTCGTACTCCACCCGGTAGCGCAGCAGGTCGTCGTGGAGGCCCTGGATATTCTTGGGCAGGGCGTAGCCGATGAGGGCGGCTTTGCGCTCCTCGCTGGGGACGGACACGTACTTGTCCCCGTTAAGCTCCGCGAAGCTCTTGGCGTTGGCGATGACATCGGGGCCCTGGTAGCCGTCCTCGGGGAAGGGCACGGCCTCCTCGCCCTGGTAGAGCTGGAGGTACCGGGCCTCCAGGGAGGCGGCGTACTTGTTCACCTGGTTGCCGGCGTCGTTGATGTAAAACTCCCGGGAGACCTGGTAGCCCGCGGCCTCCAGCACGGCGGAGAGGGCGTCCCCCAGCACGCCGCCCCGGGCGTTGCCGATGTGCATGGGGCCGGTGGGGTTGGCGGAGACGTACTCCACCAACACCCGCTGGCCCTGGCCGGCATCGCTGCGGCCGTAGGCCTGGCCCAGGCGGTGGATGTCCTGGAGCACCCCGGCGTAAAAGGCGGGCCGGTAGGTGAAGTTGAGAAAGCCCGGCCCGGCGATCTCCACCTTTTCGAAGTAGGTGGGGGCCAGGTCCAGGTGGTCTACGATGGACTGGGCGATCTTCCGGGGGGCGGCGTGGAAGGTCCTGGCGCCGGCCATGGCGGCGTTGCAGGCCCAGTCGCCGTGGGCGGAGTCGCCGGGGACCTCCAGGATGAATTCGGGCAGGTCCGCCTGGGGCAGCTCGCCGGCGGCCATGGCCTGGCGCAGGGCGTCCTCCACGGCCTGGCGGAGTTGTTGGGTAGCTTGGGAAACCAGCTGTGACATGGGTCTACCATTCCTTTCTGCATCGGGCCGCCGCAGCCGCCCGGTTCCGTGTGGTCATAAATCGGAAAGGCGGCTGGCCTTGCGGGGCCGCACCTTCACGTGGATCTCGTTTTTGCTGGACAGGTTGGAGTCGATGTCCAGGGTATATTTGATGCGCAGGGAGCCGCCCTTCTGCTTGAGGGCGTCGTGGAGCTCGCTGGTGAACACCCCCACGGTGAGGGGGCCGTAGCCCGTATCGTACAAACACAGGTGCCGCCTGCCCTCCTCCAGGATGAGGCGGGTGGTAGAGCCGGCGCGCATCATGGTCACCTTGCCGGGCTCTACCTTCAGCACCGCGGTGCGGGCCAGCTTGGGGTCGTCCTGGTCGTACTCCTTATAGGCGATGAACCGGGCCCCGCCCCGCTGGGTGTAGGTGCCCGTGGTGCTCAGGGAGATCTCCCCCTTTTCCTGGGGGGCGTACTCCTGCCTGCCGATGATGTCGATGTCGTAGTCGTCTTTCAGCATAGCCGTACCTCAATAGGTCTCGATGTTGATGCGGGAGGTGTGGCCGTTGACGCTGTGGCCCAGAAACAGCTCGGCCACGCCGGTGAAGTTCTCCGGCTCGTCGGTAACGAAAAAGTCCGCCTGCCGGGGGACTGTCCCATCGCAGAGCAGGTCCCCCTCCCGCAGGGCCTGGGCCAGGGCCGTGGCGGCCTCCCGGCCGCTGTCGATGAGGGTGACCCCCCGGCCCATCACCGAGGCGATGGTGGCGCTGATGATGGGGTAGTGGGTGCAGCCCAAAATGAGGGTGTCCACCCCGGCCTCCCGGATGGGGGCCAGATACCGCTGGGCCACCAGGCGGGTCACCTCGTCCTGGGGGGAGACAAAGGCGTTCTCCACCAGGGGCACGAACAGGGGGCAGGGCTGGGAGAACACCTGGAGCTTATAGTCCAGCTGGAGCAGGGCCTTGCGGTAGGCGTCGCTGTGGATGGTGGCGTTGGTGCCGATGACCCCCACCTTTTTGTTTTTCGTGGCGGCGGCAGCGGCCCGGGCGGTGGGGAGCACCACGTCGAAGTAGGGCACCCCCAGGCTCTCGCCGATGTCCCGGGCGGTGGAGCTCACCGTGCCGCAGGCGGCCAGCACCGCCTTGACCCCCCGCTCCAGGAGGAAGGCCATGTCCTGCTTCGCGTAGCGGCGCACGGTCTCCCGGCTGCGGGAGCCGTAGGGCACCCGGCCCGTATCGCCAAAATACACCAGGCTCTCCTGGGGCAGCACCTGCTCCAGCTCTTTTACGGCGGTAAGGCCCCCTAAGCCGGAGTCGAACACGCCGATGGGACGGTTATCCATAAGGCTCCCCCTCTCACTTGCCGGCCTTTTGGAAGGCCAGGTCGATGAGCCGGTCCAGCAGCTCCCCGTACGTGAGGCCCATGGCCATCCACAACTTGGGGTACATGCTGATGGAGGTAAAGCCCGGCAGGGTGTTGATCTCGTTTAGGACCACCTTGTGGTCGTCCTCGGTGACGAAGAAGTCCACCCGGGCCAGGCCGGAGCAGCCCAGCAGCCGGTAGGCCCGGACAGCCACCTCCCGGATCTTGTCGCTGACCGCCTCGTCGATGCGGGCGGGGATGTACAGCTGGCTGGTGCCGTTGACGTATTTGTCGTCGTAGTCGTAGAACTGGGCGGAGGCGCCGATCTCCCCCACGATGGAGGCCTGTGCCTCCCGGTTGCCCAGGACGGCGCACTCCACCTCCTGGCCCCGGATGCCCTCCTCCACCACGATCTTCGCGTCCTCTCTGGCGGCGATGCGGATGGCCTCGTCCAGATCTTCGAAGCGCTCTACCTTGCTGACGCCCACGGAGGAGCCGGCGTTGGCGGGCTTGACGAACACGGGGAAGTCCAGCCGGGCCTGGATCTTGTTTTTGATGGTGTCCGGGGCCACGTCGAACCGGTCGGCGTAGAACCACAGGTAGTGGGCCTGCTCGATGTCTGCGGCGGCAAGCAGGGAGTGGGTCACCGCCTTGTCCATGCAGATGGCGGAGGACTCGGTGTCACAGCCCACATAGGGGATGCCGGAGAGCTGGAACAGCCCCTGGATGGTGCCGTCCTCCCCGTTTTTGCCGTGGAGGGCGGGGAAGATCACGTCCAGGGGGATCACTTCTGCGCCGGTGCCGCCCAAGGCCACCAGGCCGTGGACCGTGGGGTCGGGGGACAAAAAGGCCGGGGTGACCGGCCCCCGCTCCCACGCGCCGGTGGTGAGGTCCTCCACCGGGCCGGTGTACAGCAGCCATTTCCCCGTTTTGGTGATGCCCACCATGGTGACGTCGTACTTCTCCGGGTCCAGGTTTTGGAGGATGGAGGTGGCGGACATGAGGGACACTTCGTGCTCGGAGGACTGGCCGCCGAAGATCACGGCCAGCCGCAGTTTTTCCCCGCTGGTGTTCATAAGAGATCACATCCCAATTCTATGCTATGATTTGGCGGCAGCGCCGCCAGGCTTTTCGAGGACACTTAGGGACATTTATTATACTATAGCAAAGGGAAAATGGCAAGCCTGGGCCTTCATCCTTCTGTCACATGTTTGCAACCTGTTTGTGAGTTGATTTTCTCCCTAAAATATGCTAGGATTAATTTGGAAAAGTAGGCACCTCGACCAGAGAAAGGAGGCCCTTATGAAAAAGTGGATCGCGTTTTTGCTTGCTCTATGTCTGCTGTGCGGCCTGCTGGGCTGCCAGGGGGAACCGCCGGGCGGCGAGCCCAGCGCCTCCTCCGGGGTGGAGTCCGCCCCGACCGGGTCTGACAGCGACCGCATCGCCAAGCCCGTCATCTACCTCTACCCGGAGGAGACGACCCAGGTGGAGGTGGCGCTGGACTACGACGGCCAGCTGACCCACACCTACCCCGCCTATAGGGACGGCTGGCAGGTGACCGCCCATCCGGACGGGACCCTCACCGACGCCACCGGCCGGGAGTACTACTGCTTATTCTGGGAGGGGGAGAGCGATTGGGAGTATGACTTCTCCCGGGGCTTCTGCGTGGCGGGGGCGGACGCCGCGGCCTTTTTGGAGGATGCTCTGTCTCAGATGGGACTGACAGACCAGGAGGCCCAGGAGTTCATCATCTACTGGCTGCCGAAGATGGAGGGGAATCCCTACAACCTGATCTCTTTCCAGCAGGAAGCATATACAGACCACGCCCGACTCACCGTGACCCCGGAGCCGGACACCCTGCTGCGGGTGTTCATGGCCTGGAAGCCGGTGGAGGAGCCGGTGGACCTCCCCGCCCAGGAGCTCACCGCCCCGGAGCGGACGGGGTTTACCGTGGTGGAATGGGGAGGAGTTGAGTTGTCTTAAAACAACATCGCACCTCAAACTTACCCGTTTCTGTTAAGAATCCTTTTTGAAATCATCCCAGGCCGGGCGGAGCGTGCCCTTACGGGGGGTGCGAGGGGGGTCCTGGTGCCCGGTGGGCACCGTCCAGGACCGACCGAGGCGGGAGCCGAGACCGGAGCCCCGCCTCGTAGGAGGGGGTGCGGGGGAGTGCTCTCCCCCGTGGGGGATACAAAGGGGGCTGTGCCCCCTTTGAGAATTTTCTGCTTTGGAAAGGCCGAACATACCCGGAAGCAATAATCCCCCCGCGAAATAGTGGTGGACTTTCCCCCGGCGGCGTGGTATAATAGGCGGTGAATCTACGAGCTCTGGAGTGATACGGTTTGGAATTCAACGCATTTCATTTGATAGAGGAGGGCCTGGCCCAGGAGCTGGAGAAGCAGGGCTTCTCCGCCCCCCAGCCCTTGGAGGACCCGGCCGGCCAGGCGGTCATCTTCGCCACCGACGAGGTGGCCTACAGCCTGCTGTACGATCGGCAGCACCAGCGCTTCCAGCTGCGGTCCACCACCCTTACCGCGGACAAAAAGCCCGGGGACTGGCGCAGCCTCTCCCTGTGGATGTTCGACGAGAAAGAGGGCACCCGGGCCGATGCGGAGAGCATCCTCAACGACTTTCTGGAAGTGGTGCAGGGCCCCAAGCGGGTGGCTTTGGTGCAGCAGCAGAAAAAGCAGCGGGGCAAGGGGGACGAGCGCAACGTCGACCCCCTGTTCTTCCTCAACCGCCTGGTGAACATTTTCCCCGAGCTGAAGGGGGAGCTCAACGAGGAGAAAATCGTCTACGGGCAGGTGCGGTTCGTCACCTTCGTCAAGGAGAAGGTGGTGCCCAAGTGCCAGGACCTGGCGGTCTCTTACCCGGACAGCGAGCCGGTCAAGAAGCTGTGCAGCCTGCTGGACGACATGTACAAGGACGGGGACATGGACCTGCGGTCCATTCTCACCATCGTCCTGCTCAACGGCCTGGACGACAAGGCCTTTGAGAACCTGAAGGCCCATATAGGGGACGAGCTCCAGAAGGAGGTCAAATACACCCGGAAGCTGAAGGGGAAGAAGATCAAGCCCGAGAAGAAGAAAAAGAAGAAGAAGGTTGTGGCCCGCCTGGACGACAGGCGGTAACAGAAAAGGACGGCGTGTGCCGTCCTTTTTTGTTTTGTGGTGGTCCTGGGGCCGGGCACTCCCCGGCCCCGCCGAGAGGCGGGGGCCCTCCCGCTGCGCGGGAGGCGGCCCGGCGGAGCCGGGCGGGGGAGTGCCCGGCCTGGGTCGCCTTTACCGGTACAGCCGGGCGAAGGCCTCCCCCGCCGCCTGCACCGTCTGGTCGATGTCCCCCTGGGTGTGGGCGTAAGAGACGAACATGGCCTCGAACTGGGCGGGGGCCAGGTAGACCCCCCGCTCCAGCATGCCCTTGAAGTACCGGGCGTACCGTCCCACGTCGCTGCCCTTGGCGTCCACAAAGGTGGTGACCTCTGTGGGGGTGAAGAAGGGGGAGACCAGGGAGCCGATCTGGTTCACCGCCACCCCCACGCCGTGCCGGGCTGCCGCGGAGCGCATCCCCTCCGCCAGGGTGCGGGCGTAGTCCTCCAGCCCGGCGTAGAGGTCCCGGTGGGCCTGGATGTACCGGAGCTGGGCCAGGCCGGCGGCCATGGCCACCGGGTTCCCCGACAGGGTCCCCGCCTGGTACACCGGGCCGCAGGGGGCCACCTGCTCCATCAGGGCCCGGCTGCCGCAGTAGGCACCCACGGGCATGCCGCCGCCGATGATCTTGCCGAAGGTCACCAGGTCGGCCCGGACGCCGAAGTACGCTTGGGCCCCGCCGGGGGCCAGCCGGAAGCCGGTAATGACCTCGTCGAAGATCAGCAGGGCCCCATACTGGCCGCACAGGGCACGGAGGCCCTCCAGGAAGCCGGGGGCGGGGGCCACCACCCCCATATTGGCCGCCACGGGCTCCACGATGACGCAGGCGATGTCCTCCGGCCAGCGCCGGAAGAGGGCCTCCACCGTGTCCAGGCGGTTGAACTGGGCGGTGAGGGTGTGCTTGACAATGTCCTCCGGTACGCCGGCAGAGGAGGGGCGCCCCCCCGCCAGGGCCGAGGAGCCGGCGTTCACCAGCAGGCAGTCGCTGTGGCCGTGGTAGCAGCCCTCGAACTTGATGAGCT
>DXIW01000005.1 GCA_019112625.1 Candidatus Acutalibacter stercorigallinarum
GTCGGTCTTCTGCCGGCGCTCCTCGGCGATGACCCGCATGGTGAGGATGGGGACGATGATGAGGAAGATGAAGTCCATGTTCATCAGCACATATTCAAAGTAGGGGGAAGCGCTTTGCAGGTTGATGACCATGGTGTAGATGCCGGCGAAGAGCAGCAAAAACGCGCCGAACACATAGCCGGTGACATTGGTGAAGTAGGAGGACAGCTCATGGCGCAAGATGGCGGTCATGTCTCATCATCCTCCTTTCCCGGCGCGCCCGGGTCTTCCAGCAGCGCGTCATAGTCCAGCTGGAACTCCTCGTCCTCCGCCCCGTCGGCCAGTGGCTCGGCCTGGGCGTCCGCCTGGCCGGCGGTGAGCTCGATGAAGATATCCTCCAGGCTTGCCCGGGCGGTGGTCATGCGAAGGATGGGGCGGCCGGCCCGGCTGAAGGCGAAAAAGATATCCCGGCACACGCTGTCGTCCCCGCCGGTCTCCAGCACGGCCTGGCAGCGGCCGTCATCCTGTCCGGTCACGGTGAGGCGCTCCGCGCCGATGGGAGCCAGGATGGAGCGGGCCTCCGCCTCGGTGCACTCGGCGGTGAGCTCCACGGTGGTGGTGCCGGCGAAGAGCTTTTCCAGGTTCTCCGGCGTGTCGCAGGCCACCAGTTTGCCGCCGGAGATGATGAGGATGGTGTGGCACACCGCCTGGACCTCGGACAGGATATGGCTGCTGAGGATGACGGTGTGGCTTTCTGCCAGAGACTGGATCAGGTCCCGGATCTCGATGATCTGCCTGGGGTCCAGGCCCACGGTGGGCTCGTCCAGGATGATGACTTTGGGGTCGCCCAGCAGGGCCTGGGCGATGCCCACCCGCTGCTTATAGCCCTTGGACAGGTTGCCGATGAGGCGGTTGTACACGTTGGAGATCTGCACCAGTTCGCAGATCTCTTTGATGTGCTTCTCCCGGGGGAGCTTCACCTTTTTCAGCTCGTACATGAAGTTCAGGTACTCCTTGACCGTCATGTCCAGGTACAGCGGGGGCTGCTCCGGGAGATAACCGATCATCTTCTTGACCTCGTTGGGCTCTTCCAGGGTGTTCTTGCCGAACACAGTCACTTCCCCCGAGGTGGCGGAGAGGTAGCCCGTAATGATGTTCATCGTGGTGGTCTTGCCCGCGCCGTTGGGGCCCAGGAAACCCACGATAGAGCCCTCGTCCACTGTAAAGCTCACACGATCCAGCGCCAGGTTCTGGCCATAGCGCTTCGTGAGGTTTTTGACCTCTACCATGTTTCGTCCTCCTATTTCTTCCGTCTTAACGTGCCGCACGCGGCCGCCAACTGTTCCATCATACCGCAAACCTGTGGCAGATGCAACATTTTTGCTGGTTTGAGCCGCGATTTTCCCTCATTTTACCCCCGCTTTGTGAACATTTGGTGAAATTGGGGTGATTCTTCGTTCAAACCTCAGCCCCCGCGGCTTGACGGGAAAGCCCCCAGCGCTTACAATAGAAGGGTAACAGAACACCCAAGGAGGTTTGCATCATGGCAGAGATCCGGCCTTTCCAGGCTTTGCGGTACCACCAGGAGCGGGCGGGGGACATCGCCTCCCTCGCCTGCCCGCCCTACGACATCATCAGCCCCGCCCAGCGGGAGGAGCTGCTCGCCCGCAACCCCTACAATGTAGTGCGCCTGGAGTTGCCCCAGGGGGAGGACCCCTACGGGGAGGCCGGCCGCGCCCTGGAGCAGTGGCTGAAAGACGGGGTGCTCACCACGGACATGGACCCGGGGCTCTATCTGTATGAGGAGGAATTCCTGACCCAGGTGGACCACGGGGAGCAAAAAAAGCTGCGGGGCCTGTTGTGCCGGGTGCGGCTGGAGGACTTCGCCAACGGGGTGGTGCTCCCCCACGAGGAGACCCTCTCCAAGGCCAAGGAGGACCGCTTCCAGCTGATGCAGGCCACCCACTGCAACTTCAGCCCCATCTACTCCCTCTATCGGGACGAGGCCCACGTGACCCGCCAGCGCATGGACAACCTGGCCGCCGCCTGCCCGCCCCGGTACCAGTTTTCCGACGGGCTGGTGACCCACCGGCTGTGGGTGGTAAACGACCAGGCGGCCATCGCCGCCCTGCAGGAGGACTTCGCCGGGCGGAAGCTGTACATCGCCGACGGCCACCACCGGTACGAGACCGCCCTGCGCTACCGGGACGCCTGCCGGGCGGAAAACCGCTACGAGCCCGGGGCCGACTATGTGATGATGATGCTGGCGGACATGGGGGACCCGGGGCTGGTGGTGTTCCCCACCCACCGGCTGGTGCGGGACCTGCCGGGCTTTTCGGAGGAATCCCTGCTGGCGGCCTGCGGGGAGTATTTTGAGGTTTCCCCCCAGCCCGGCCAGGCGGAGAGCCAGGCCGCCCTGGACCGGCTGTACCAGGAGGGCAAACACGCCTTCGCCCTGTACGCCGGGGCGGGGTGGACGGTGCTCACCCTGAAGGACCCCGCTGTGATGGACCGGCTGCTGCCGGGGCTCAGCGAAGCCTCCCGGCGCTTGGACGTGACCATCCTCCACACCCTGGTGCTGGAGCGGCTCTTGGGCATCGACAAGGAGAACATGGCCAACCAGCGGAACCTGACCTACACCCGGGACGCGGCGGAGGCCGCCGCCTCGGTGGAGAAGGGGGAGAGCTGCGCCTGCTTCCTCCTCAATCCCACCCGGGTGGAGGAGATCGGCCAGGTGGCGGCGGCAGGGGAGAAGATGCCCCAGAAATCCACCTATTTTTACCCCAAGCTCATCACCGGCCTGGTGATGAACCCCCTGTGGCAGCGGGAATAGCCAAAACTAGGAAAAGGAGTCTTTCGCCTTGAAACTGTATGAGACCACCAAACACGAGGAAGTGCTGTACGAGGGCCGGATCATCCGGGTGCACGTGGACGACATCGAGTTGGAGAACGGCATGCCCGCCAAGCGGGAGGTGGTGGACCACCCCGGCGGGGTGAGCGTGGCTATCCTCACCGAAGAAAACGAGCTCATCTTCGTGCGGCAGTTCCGCTACCCCTACAAAAAGGTGCTGCTAGAGCTCCCCGCCGGGAAGCTGGAGCCCGGGGAGGACCCCTTCGAGGCGGTGAAGCGGGAGCAGCGGGAGGAGACCGGCACTACCGCGGAGTCCTACATCTCCTTGGGGGAGGTGTACCCCACCCCCGGCTACTGCGGGGAGATCATCCGCCTGTGGGCCTGCCGGGCCGCCACCCAGGGGGCCGCCCTGCAGCTGGACGAGGACGAGTTTCTAGCCACGGAGCGCATCCCCCTTGACAAAGCGGTGCAAATGGTGTTAAATAACGAAATCCCGGACGGGAAAACCCAGATCGGGATCTTGAAGACCGCGAAGCTGGTAGAGCAAGGGATCTTGTGACGGGGCAGAGCCCCGTCCCGGGCAGGGGGCTTACGCCCGCCTGCGGAAAGGAACAAGGATTCGCCTATGAAACGAAACATGGTATATCGTCTGGCCGCGGCCGCTCTGGCCGGGGCCCTGGCCCTGGGGCTTACCGCCTGCGGGGAGGAAAAGACCGCGAGCTCTTCGGCGGCGTCCGCGCCGGTGTCCAGCGCGGCGGAGGCCACCCCCACGCCGGAGCCCACCCCCGAACCCACGCCGGAGCCTACGCCCACCCCGGCCCCCACGGCCACGCCCACACCGGAGCCGGAGAGCAGCCTGCCGGTGGGGGACTTTGACACGGAGTTCGAGGAAAACCCCATCGACCAGCAGTACCAGGAGAGCCTGTCCCTGGCCACCTCCTACACCATCATGCAGCAGGCCTGCGACGAGGCTGCCGCCAACTGGAAGCGGATGATCGACGTGGCCTACGACACCGCCCAGCGGGCCCTCTCCGGGGAGGACCTGGAGCAGGTCCAGGCGGAGCAGGAGCAGTGGGAGTCGGAGCTGGACGGCAAGGTGGACGCCCTGCGGGCCCTGTCGGGTGACAGCCCGGACAGCGCCATCACCACCGCCCAGGAGATTGTGGGCCTGTACCGCCAGCGGGCCAGGGAGCTGTGCCAGGCCTGCTACCAGGTCACCGGCCAGATGCCCGACTTTGAAGCCGCCCTCTCCCAGGGGGAGCCTGTGGGCTGACAAATACGCCGACAAAGGGCCTGCCGCGAAGCGGCAGGCCCTCATTTTTTCAAACAAAAACGGAAGGGAGGGGCCCTGTGGGTTCCTCCCTCTGGTTTTTATTCCTCGTCCTCGGCCGTGGTGTCGTCCTCCGGCTCCTCGGGCAGGTCGCTGCCATCGTCGGCGGTGCCGTCGTCCTCCACCTCTACCGCGTCTACCTCGTCCTCCTCGTGGGGGGCCCGGGCCAGGGTGACCACCCTGCCGCCCTCCTGGAGCTTCATCACCCGCACGCCCTTGCTGGGCCGGGCGCACTCCCGGATGGAGGATGCCATGATGCGGATGATGACCCCGTCCTCGCTGATGAGGATCACGTCGTCGTCCTCGTCCACCACCTTGATGGCGGCCACGTCGCCGAAGCGGTCGGTGTGGTAGTTCAAGAGGCCCTTGCCGCCCCGCTTCTGCACCCGGTAGTTGTCCTGGCTGGAGAGCCTGCCGTAGCCGGTCTCGGTGACGGTGAGCACCAGGCCGCCCTCCCGCAGGATGGACATGCCCACGATGCAGTCGCCCTCCTCCAGGCGCATGACCCGCACGCCCCGGGCGGTGCGGCCGATCTCCCGCACGTCGGTCTCGTGGAAGCGGATGGCCATACCCTTTTTGGTGGCCACCAGCAGGTCGTCGTGGCCGCTGGTGACACGGACCCAGCTCAGGTCGTCCCCTTCATCCAAATCGATGGCGATGAGGCCCTGCCGCCGCACGTTGCTGTAGGCGGAGAGCTTCGTCCGCTTGATGACGCCGTTCTTCGTCACCAGCACCAGGTACCTGTCCCCCTCGAAGTCGGCCACCCGGATCATGGAGGTGATGCGCTCCTCGGGCTGCAGGGGCAGCAGGTTCTTGATGTTCATGCCCCGGCTGGTGCGGGAGCCCTCGGGGATCTCGTAGCACTTTAAGCGGTACACCCGGCCGGTGCTGGAGAAGAACATCACATAGTCGTGGCTGCCGGTGACGAACAGCTCGGTGGCCACGTCCTCCTCCCGGCGGCTCATGCCGGAGACGCCCCGGCCGCCCCGCTTCTGGGTGCGGTAGGTGTCCATCTTCTGGCGCTTGACGTAGCCGTAGTTGGTCATGGTGAGGACGCACTCCTCCACGGGGATCAGGTCCTCGATGTCCACCTCGCCGGAGATGGCGGCGATTTCCGTGCGGCGCTCGTCGCCGAAGCGCTGCTTCATGGCCAGGGCCTCGTCCTTGACGATGGCCAGCCTGCGGGCCTCGCTGGTGAGGATCTCGTTCAAATCGGCGATACGGGCGTGGAGCTCGTCCAACTCGTTTTCAATTTTCAGAATTTCCAGCCCGGCCAGCTGCCCCAGCTGGAACCGGCAGATAGCGTCGGCCTGCAGGTCGTCAAAGCCGAAGTGCTCCATCAAGGCCAGCTTGGCCTCGGGCCGGCCGCCCTTGCAGGCCCGGATGGTGGCGATGATCTCGTCCACGATGTCGATGGCCTTTTTCAGGCCCTCCAGAATGTGGGCGCGCTCCTGGGCCTTCTTCAGGTCGTACTGGCTGCGGCGGGTGACCACCTGGGTCTGGAACTTGATGTACTCCTCCAGGATGCCCTTCAGGTTCAAAATCTTGGGCCGGCCGTCCACAATGGCCAGCATGATGACGCCGAAGGTGGTCTGCAGCTGGGTGAAGGAGAACAGGTGGTTCAGCACGATCTGGGGAGAGGCGTCCCGCTTCACATCGATGACGATGTGCATGCCGTTGCGGTCGGAGTGGTCGTCGATGTTGGAGATGCCCTCGATGCGCTTCTCCTTTACCAGGTCGGCGATGCTCTCGATAAGCTTGGCCTTGTTCACCTGGTAGGGCAGCTCGCTGACGATGATTTTCGACCGGCCGGTCTTTTCGTTCTCCTCAATCTCTGTGCGGGCCCGCACGGTGATCTTCCCCCGGCCTGTGGCGTAGGCGGCCCGGATGCCGGACCGGCCCATGATGATGCCCCCGGTGGGGAAGTCCGGCCCCTTGATGTGCTCCATGAGCTGCTCCAGGGTGGCGTCGGGGTTGTCGATGAGGCAGCACACCCCGTCGATGACCTCCCCCAGGTTGTGGGGCGGGATATTGGTGGCCATGCCCACGGCGATGCCGGTGGAGCCGTTGACCAGGATGTTGGGGAAGTGGGTGGGCAGCACCGTGGGCTCTTTCAGACGGTCGTCGTAGTTGGGGGTAAAGTCCACCGTGTCCTTGTCGATGTCGTCCAGCATGGCCACAGAGAGCTTGTTCATCTTGGCCTCGGTGTAACGGTAGGCGGCCGGGGGGTCGCCGTCGATGGAGCCGAAGTTGCCGTGGCCGTCCACCAGCACATAGCGCATGGAGAAATCCTGGGCCAGGCGCACCATGGCGTCGTAGACCGAGGCGTCGCCGTGGGGGTGGTACCGGCCCAGCACGGCGCCTACGGTGTCGGCGCACTTGCGGTAGGGCTTTTCGGGCCACAGGGTGTTCTCGTACATGGTGTACAGGATGCGCCGGTGCACAGGCTTCAGGCCGTCCCGCACGTCGGGCAGGGCCCGCTGGACGATAACGGACATGGAGTAGTCCAAAAAGGACTGCTCCATCTCCTTGGTCAGGTTCACGTAGATGATGCGGCCGCCCTGCTGCTCTTCCTCCTGGGGAATGTTGTTTTCATGGTCCATAGGTCAAATCTTTCCTTTCTCCGCTTATACGTCCCAGTTGGCCTTTTGGGCGTTCTCGATGATGAAATCCCGGCGGGGTTCTACCTTGTCGCCCATGAGCACGGTGAACACCTCGTCGGCCTCGGCGGCGTCCTCCACCTCCACCCGGCGCATGGTGCGGGCGGCGGGGTCCATGGTGGTCTCCCACAGCTGCTCCGAGTCCATCTCGCCCAGGCCCTTGTAGCGCTGGATCTCGTACCCGCCGCCCAGCTCCGCCATGAGTTTGTCCCGCTCCTGGTCGGAGTAGGCATAGTAGTGCCGCTTGCCCTTGGTGATGCGGAACAGGGGGGGCTGGGCCAGGTACACGTGGCCCTCCTCCACCAACGGCCGCATGAACCGGAAGAAGAAGGTGAGCAGCAGGGTGCGGATATGGGAGCCGTCCACATCGGCATCGGCCATGATGATGATCTTCCCGTACCGCAGCTTACTGAGGTCGAAGTCCTCCCCGATGCCGGTGCCCAGGGCGGTAACCACGGGCATCAGCTTCTCGTTGCCGTAGACTTTGTCAAGCCTTGCCTTCTCCACGTTGAGCATCTTGCCCCACAGGGGGAGGATGGCCTGGAAGCGCCGGTCCCGCCCGCCCTTGGCGGAGCCGCCGGCGGAATCGCCCTCCACGATGTAGATCTCGGTCTCGTTGGGGTCCCGGCTCTGGCAGTCGGCCAGCTTGCCGGGCAGGGAGTTGCTCTCCAGGGCGGTCTTGCGCCGGGCCAGCTCCCGGGCCTTGCGGGCGGCCTCTCTCGCCCGGGAGGCGGTGAGGGCCTTGTCGAAAATAGCCCGGGCGGTGGCGGGGTTCTCCTCCAGGTAGGTCATCATCTTCTCGTAGACCATACCGCTGACCAGGCCGCTGATCTCCGTGTTGCCCAGCTTACTCTTGGTCTGGCCCTCGAACTGGGCCTCCCGCATGTTCACGCTGATGACGCAGGTGAGGCCCTCCCGCACGTCCTCGCCGGAGAGGTTCTTGTCGTTGTCTTTCAAAATGCCGTATTTCCTGGCGTAGTCGTTCATCACCCGGGTGAGGGCCCGCTTGAAGCCGTCCTCGTGGGTGCCGCCGTCGGTGGTGCGCACGTTGTTGGCAAAGGACAGCAGCAGCTCGTTAAAACTGTCGGTGTACTGCATGGCCACCTCCGCCGAGGCCTCCCCGTCCGGGGATTTGGCGGCGAAGTGGATCACGTCCGGGTGGATGAGCTCCACGGCCCCGGCCTTGCGGCCATTTAAGAACTCCACAAAGGAGCTGAGGCCCCCTTTGTAGCAGTAGGTGTTGTCAATGACCCCCTCCTGCCCCTGCTCGTCCGGCACCCGCTCGCTGGGGTCCCGCTCATCGATGAGCTGGATGCTTACCCCGGCGTTTAAGAACGCCTGCTCCCGCAGCCGGGTCTGGAGGGTGTCGTAGGTGTAAACCGTGGTCTCTTTGAAGATCTCCCCGTCCGCCTTGAAGCGCACGGTGGTGCCGTTCTGACGGCCGTCGGTGACCGGGCCCTTGTTCAAAAGCTCGGTGACGGCCTTGCCCCGCTCAAACCGCTGGGTGTACAGCACGCCGTCGCTGACCACCTCTACCTCCAGCCATTCGGACAGGGCGTTTACCACCGAGGCGCCCACGCCGTGGAGGCCGCTGGACACCTTGTAGCTGCCCCCGCCGAACTTGCCGCCGGCGTGGAGGATGGTGAACACCACGGTCACCGCGGGAAGGCCTGTTTTGTGCTGCACGCCCACCGGGATACCACGGCCGTTGTCGGAGACATAGATGATGTTTCCAGGCAGGATCTTCACCACGATCTTGTCGCAGAAGCCGGCCAGGGCCTCGTCGATGGAGTTGTCCACGATCTCGTACACCAGGTGGTGGAGGCCCCGAGGGCCGGTGGAGCCGATGTACATGCCGGGCCGCTTGCGCACTGCCTCCAGGCCTTCCAAGACCTGGATCTGGTCGCCGTCGTAGGCCTGGCCCGATTGCGTCATGTCTGTCATTTCCTTAAATTCCAAAGTTTGACCCTCCATACACTGCAAAAGCCTGCAGGCGGCCCGGCAGGGCCCGCCCGCGGCTGTGTTCCGCTGAGATATACTTTATATATAGTATAACAGATTTTTGTTTTCTTGTAAACAAAAAAAGCGGGAAAAAAGAGCCGCCGGCCTGTAAAAACCAGCGGCTCCCGTGGCAGCAAACGGCTGTTTTTGGGGCGGGGGGACTCACTGCTTCCCCTGCTGCTCCCGCTCCCGCTTCAGCTCCGCCAGGCGGCGGTTGATGTACTCGGGGTCGTCGTACTTGGCGAAGAAATCGTCCTGGGCTTTGGGCTGTTCCGCCCGGGGAGCGGGCTTGGCCGGGACGGCCGCCTGCACCGCGGGCTGGGCGGCCCGCTGGACCGGCGCCGCCGCTGCCTGCCGAGGCGCGGCAAGGGCCTGTGCCTGCACCGGCGCGGAGGCTCGGGGCTGGGCGGCAGGCTGGGCGGGGCTCGCCGCTGCTGCGGCAGGTTTGGCGGGCTGTACCGGCCGGGCCGGGGCCTGGCTCTGTACGGTCTGCCGCTGGGGGGCCCGGGGGGCGGCTGCCGGGGTATGGGAAGCCCCTGCCTGGACCCGGGGGCGCTGGCTGGCGATCTCCTCCCGGGGGGCGGCCACCACCGTGCGCTGCACCGAGGTCTCCCCGTAGGCGGGGCGGCTCTCCCGGAGCTCTACGATCTTCATGTCCTCGTCCCCCTGCTCCTGGGGCATGGGGCCGGCCCGGTAATTGGTGTGGGGCTGGTAGTCCTCCCCGTCGTAGAAGATCTGCCCGGTCTGGCCCTGGCGGCCGGCGGGCATGCGGCGCTCCTCAAAATTCCCCTTGTTCCGGCGCTTCCGGTCCACCTGGGCCCGGGGCACCTTTTTGATCACCGGCTTCGCCAGGTACACCATGAAGAGGCTCAAGAGGAAAAACACCGCGAAGGGGATGACCACCTGGATGCCGGTGGTGAGGGTGATGTCGTCCAGAATAAACTTGTGGAAAAAGTAGATGGCCACCCCGGCAAACACCGCCACCAGGGCGAACACGTACACCAGGGGGGAGAGGTAGATATTGGAGATGCCGCCGCAGCGAGGGCAGCGGTACTCCCCCTGCCGCTTCAGCGACCAAGTGCGGATGAGATTGACCCGTTTTTTGCAGTACGGGCAGGTAGGGACTCCAAAATACTGCATAGCGTGACCAGCCTTTCTAAAATGAGATATGCCAGGGCAAAAGCCTGATAAAACCCAGGGCTCTCCTCTTTTCCACAGGGTTTGTCCCCCGTGTGGAAAACAGGAGGGCCGGGGGACTAGCCGTCCAGCGACAGCCTTTCTTGAGAGCGGCGCAGCAGGGTGGCGGAGGAGAGCTGGGAGAGGTACACGGTCTCCCCCTCTTTGTCCCGGCACACCACAAAGGATTTGGGCAGCTCCATGGAGACGTTCACCACCCGGCCCTCCTTCTGGGCCCGGGCCAGGAAATCCCGGGTGTGTTTCGACACCGTGGAGTTGTCCAGGTCGAACACCCCCAGCAGCTGTTCCGTGTCCACCACGGTATTCTGCCCCAAATGCAGGTACATGCCGCCGCCTCCTGAAAAAAATATCCTAGACCTCCTCGGGGAACACCTGGCCCCCCTCCACCCGGAAGCGCCTGCCGGTCTCCATCAGGCTTACCGTCTCCGGGCTGCAGCAGGTGATGAACACCTGCCTGCCGTGGAGGTGGTTGAGAAGGTAGTCCTGCCGGCTCTGGTCCAGCTCGCTCATCACGTCGTCCAGCAGGACGATAGGGGTCTCCCCCGAGCTGCGGTGGAGCATCTCCGCCTCGGCCAGCTTCAGGGCCAGCACCAGGCTGCGCTGCTGCCCCTGGGAGCCGTACACCCGGGCGGACACCCCGCCGATCTCCAGCTCCAGGTCGTCCCGGTGGGGCCCCAGGGAGGTAAAGCCCGTGCGCACATCCCCCCGCTGGGTGCGGCGCAGCTCCTCCAGAAAGGCGGCCTCCGCCTCCTCCCGGGAAAAGCCGCCGGACAGGGCCTTTACCGCCGGGGCATACCGGAGGGACACCGCCTCCCTCCCCTTGGAGATACCGTCGTAGATGTCTCCCACCCGGGGCTCCAGCTTTTCTGCGTACTGGCTGCGCTCCACCATCACCTCTGCCCCCAGCCGGGCCAGGCGGGCGTCCCAGACCTCCAGGGTGTCGGCCAGCTCCGGGAACCGGCCGATGTCCTTCAAAAGGGCGTTGCGCTGGAGCAGCGACCGGTTGTACACGCTGAGCAGCCCGGCGTAGCTGGGGCGCATCTGGCACAGCGCCCCGTCGAGAAAGCTCCGGCGGCGGGCAGGGCCCTCCTTCACCAGCAGCAAATGCTCCGGGGAGAAGATCACCGCCCGGACCTTGCCCATCAGGGCGGAGCCCGTCTTTTTTTTCACCCCGTTGATGACGGAGCTGCGCCGGCCGTTCTCAATGCGGAGCACCGCCTTCTGCTCCCGCTCCTCGCTGTAGAAGTCCAGCGCCAGGCCGGCGCTGGGGCTGTTCTCCCCGGTGGCGGGGTCCAGCCGTGGCAGCTCCGCGTCCTTGGCCCCCCGGAAGGAGTGCCCTCCGGTAAAGAGCCACAGCCCCTCCAGCAGGTTGGTCTTGCCCTGGGCGTTCCCCCCGTAGATGACGTTGACGGTCTCGCAGGGGAAGATCTCCCCGTCCGCCAGGTTTCTGAACTGTTGCGTGGCAAGGCGCAGCACGTGCAAGACCGCCATCCCTTTCTCTCCTGTGGATTTATCCGCCCTGGGTCACGGCAAAGCCGCGCCCGGCGTATTGGAAGGTATCCCCCTCCCGCAGTTTTTTGCCCCGCATCAGGCAGGGCTCCCCGTTTACCAGCACCTCCCCGCCCTGGATGAGGGCCTTGGCCTGGCCGCCGGTATCCACCAGGCCGGAGAGCTTCATGGCGGCGTCCAGCCGGATGAACTCCGTTTCGATGTGGATGTGTTCCATGGCCTTACTCCGTTTTCAGCCGCACAGGCAGCACCAGGAACAGGAAGCTGTCCCCCTCCTTGGGCAGGACCTTCATGGGGCTCAGCGGCCCGCTGAGCTGCACCCGCACCTCATCGCACTCGGTGTTGCGCAGGGCGTCCAGCAGGTAGCGGTTGTTAAAGCCGATCTCCACCGCCTCGCCGGTCATCTCGGCGGAGATCTGGTCGCTGGCCCGGCCCATGGAGGTGGTGCACAGCAGGCGGATCTCCCCGTCCTCAAAGTGGCAGCGCACCGGGCTCTTCAGCCGGTCGGTGATGAGCAGGGACACACGCTCCACGCTGTCGATGGCCTCCCGCACCCGCAGCACCACCTGGGTCTTGCTCTCGGCGGGGATGGCGGCCTTGTAGTTCAAAAACTCGCCCTCCAGCAGGCTGGAGATCACGGTGTAGTTGTCGATGGTGAACAGGATATGCCGCCGGCCCGCGGCCAGCTCCACCTTGTCGTCGCTGTCCTTCAAGAGCTTCAGAATCTCCGTCAAAGTCTTGCCCGGCACCACGAAGGACAGGTCCTGGGGGAAGTCCACGGGCTCGGTGCGCTTGGCCAGGCGGTAGCCGTCCACCGATACCACGTCCAGCATGCCGTTCTCAATGTGGAACAGGCTGCCCTGGTGGATGGGCTTGGCGTCGCTCTCCGCCACGGCGAACACGGTCTGGCGGATCATGCTCTTCAAGACCCCGGCGGGCAGCTGGATGGCGGTGGCGTCGGTGAGCTTGGGCAGCTCGGGGAACTCCTCCGCCGGGATGCCGATAAGGGAGAACTTGCTGTAGCCGCTCTCGATGGTGGCCATGTTCTTCTCGTCCACGGTGACGGTGATGGTCTCATCGGGGGTGCGGCGGACGATGTCGGAGAAAATTTTGGCGCTGAGCACCGACCGGCCCGCCTCCGCCGTGTGGGAGGGGATGGTGGTGGTGATGCCCAGCTCCAGGTCGTAGGCGCACAGCTCCAGGCTGTTTTCCCCGGCGGTGAGGAGGATGCCCTCCAAAGCCGGGATGGAGGTCTTGTTGGAGACGGCCCGCTGGATATTGGAGACAGCTTCTACAATGTCGCTTTTGTTCACGGTAAATTTCATAATGGGTCACCTTTCCGGCCCGCCCCGGACAAAAAGGGGGGGAAGGCCTTTTTTCTCTATCTCTATGTTTTTAGATTTCGTAGTAGTAATAAGGGCTGTGGATTTGTGGAAAAAGGGAAAATCCCTTGATTCCCCGGGAAAAACCGGCGCCCTCTTTTTCCCTTTCTGCTGTGGACAGGCTGTGCAGGGCGGGGGAAAAGGGAAAACTTTCCCCAACGCTGTGAAAAGCCTGTTTGTGGAATGTGGAGGGAAATGTGGAAGATCAGCGGCTGCGGATGTTCTTGATGATGTCGTCCACCAGGGCCTTGGTGCGGGGGTCCTTCTTGATGTTCTTCTCCGCCTGGCGGATGGCGTATACCACGGTGGAGTGGTCCCGGCCGCCAAAGGTCTGGCCGATCTCCACCATGGACATCTGGGTGATCTCCCGGGCGATGTACATGGACAGCTGCCGGGCGGTGGAGATGTTGGCGCTGCGCTTCTGGGAGCGGATGTCCTCGGGGGTGATGCCCCCGGGCACGTTGCCACTGTAGGTGCGGGCCACCTCCTCGATGATCTTGTCCACGGTCACCGGGGCGGGCTGGTTGTTGTTGATGATGTCGCTGATGGCCGCCTGGGCGGTGGCGATGTTGATGGGCTTGTTCTCCAGCAGGTGGTAGGCCCGCAGCTTCTTTACCGTGCCCTCCAGCTGGCGGATGTTGCTCTTTATTTTATTGGCGATGTACTCGCACACCGCCTCGGGGATCTCGAAGTGGAGGCTCTCCGCCTTCCGGGCGATGATGGCCACCCGGGTCTCGAACTCCGGAGGCTGCACGTCGGCCAGCAGGCCCCACTCGAACCGGGTTTTCAGCCGGTCGCTTAAAATGGAGATGTCCTTGGGGGGGCGGTCCGCGGTGAGGACAATCTGCTTTTTGGCGTCGTAGAGGGTATTGAAGGTATGGAAGAACTCCTCCTCGGTGGAGGCCTTGCCGGCGATGAACTGGATGTCGTCCATCAGAAACAGGTCCGCTTTACGGTACTTCTCCCGGAAGGCCGGGGTGGTGCCCCGGGCGATGGCGTCGATGATCTCGTTGGTGAAAGCCTCGCTTTTGGCGTAGACCACAGATTTGTCGGGGAAGTTTTTCTTGAACTCCGCGGCCACGGCGTTTAAGAGGTGGGTCTTGCCCAGGCCGGAGTTGCCGTAGATGAACAGGGGGTTGTAGAGGATGGCTGGTTGGGAGGCCACCGCCTGGCAGGCCGCGTGGGCAAACCGGTTGGAGGGCCCCACCACAAAGGTGCCGAAGGTCAACTCGTAGCCGTCCTCGGCGGGCTCCTCCTGCTTGGGGGCGGCGTGCTCCTCGGGCACGCAGAGGGAGAAGCGGATCTGGGAGCCGAACACGTTCTCGAAGGCCTCCCCCAGCAGGTCGCTGTAGCAGCGCAGCAGCGTCTGCTTGTGGAAATCGTTGGGCGCCTCGATAATGGCCACGCCCTCCCCAAAATCCAGGGAGACGGGCTTCAGGCGGCTGAACCACGTTTTATAAGCCACGTCCGTAATCTTGGACTGGCAGTAATCACAGATAAGTTCCCATGCTTGATCGAATGACTCCAAGAGACTGTCCCTCCAAATTTGTGGTTTCCCGGCAGTTTTCAGGTCATGGGCCGGGGCCGCGGGGAAAACGCCGATATACGTTATTAAGTATAGCACAGACCAGAAGTTTTTTCAAATCTTTTCTTCTGGGGCCAAACGGGGCCAAAACCGGCTTTTCCCGGGAAAAAGCCGGGCTTTTGCGGGACTTTTCGGGCCCTTTTCGCCCCAGGGCTTTCTCAAAAAAGCACTACTTCTTGTGGATAGGGCAGCCTTTATCCCCAAGAGAGGCCGGAAAGCCCCCAAAAGCCCCAAATCCCTGAAAATTTGGTGTTGACAGGCGGGGACAGGATACGTTATAATAATTACCCGCAAGGGTAAGTACCCCGAAAGGAGGGTTTTTATATGCTGAGAACGTATCAGCCGAAGAAGCTGCACAGAAAAAAGGAGCACGGCTTCCGCAAGAGAATGTCGGACAGAAACGGACGCAAGGTACTGGCACGCCGCAGAGCGAAAGGCAGAGCGCGTCTTTCCTATTGATGACGCTTGAAAGGTCACCTGGGCGGGTGGCCTTTCTTTGTTATCCGGCCGCTTAGGGAAAAACTGCGCGGGAGCTGTGGGATGGACAAGATCGTTTCCATTTGTAAAAACAACGAATTCCGGCGGGCCTATGCCCGGGGAAAGAGCTATGTGACCCCCCTGGTGGTGGTCTACGTAGTGAAAAACCGGCGCAAAGAGGCCCGGGTGGGCATCACCACCAGCAAAAAGGTGGGCAACGCCGTGCAGCGCAACCGGTCCCGCCGGGTGCTGCGGGAGGCCTACCGCCAGCTGGCGGACCGGGTAAAGCCCGGCTACGACCTGGTGCTGGTGGCCCGGGGCCGCACCCCCTTTGTCAAGAGCACCCAGGTGCAGCGCCACCTGGAGAGACAGCTTTACGACGCCGGGGTCCTTCGGGAGGAGGTACCAAAGCCGTGAAGCAGGTGCTGTTGTGGCTCATCCGGTTTTACCGGAAGGCCATCTCTCCCCGCAAGCCCGGCATGTGCAAGTATATCCCCACCTGCTCCCAGTATGGCCTGGAGGCCATCGAGCGGTTCGGGGCCCTGAAAGGCGGGGCCCTTACGGTGTGGCGCGTCCTGCGCTGCAACCCCTGGAGCCGGGGCGGTTACGACCCGGTGCCCGAAAAAAAGGAAAAGCGGAACAGACAAGACTAAGCCCCTGGGAAGCGGAGAGGAGAAAAGCTGGCCCACTATGCAGATTTTGAATTTTTTCGGAAGTATCCTTGGCTACCTGCTCTGGTTTTTATACACGATCTTTCGGAACTACGGCGTAGCCATCATTTTGTTTACCCTGATCTTGAAGGTAGTGCTCTTCCCCATGAGCATCAAGCAGCAGAAAAGCATGGCCTCCCAGACGAAAATGGCGGCCAAGCAGAAGGAGCTGCAGAAAAAGTACGCCAACAACAAGCAGAAATATAACGAAGAGCTGATGAAGCTCTACGAGAAAGAGGGCGTGAACCCCAGCAGCGGCTGCCTGGTGTCCTTTTTGCCGCTGCCCATCATGCTGGGCATTTATTACTCGGTGATCATGCCCCTCTCCAATACCCTGCACATCTCTTCCGAGGCCATTTCCCTGGCCACGGATTATATCTCGAAAATTCCCGGCATGGTGGCCTCCGCCACCAGCGGGGGCGGGCTCTATTCCGAGATGGAGATCATCCGGAATTTTGAGGCCCTGAAGGGGAGCCTGACCATGTTCACCCCCGAGGACCTGGAGAAGATCGAGTTCTTCTCCCAGGGCTTCCACTTCTTCGGGCTGGACCTGCTGGCCACCCCCTGGGGCTCCGCCTTCCTCACCTTTTTGTGGGTCATCCCGGTGCTCTCTCTGGTGAGCAACTTCGGGATGCAGTTCTACATGAGCCACAAGCAGAAGCTCCAGGGCCAGGACCAGCCCGGCTGCATGAAGGGCATGATGTATGTGCTGCCCCTCATCAGCGTGTACTGGGCGTTTATCATGCCCGCGGCCGTGGGCTTCTACTGGGTGATCTCCTCGGTTACCAGCTTTTTGCAGACCCTGGTGATCAACCGGTATTTCAGCGTGGACCAGATGACCGCTATGGCAGAGGCCCGCAGGGCCGCCACCCTGGAGCTGGCGGAGGCCTCGGTAAGGCCGCTGCCCGCCTCGGTGCAGAAGGAGCTGGCCGACCGGCTGGCCGCCGGCCCCCAGCAGAAGCAGGGGAAGGACGACCAGGCCAAAAAGCAGGGCCAGAAAAAGAAAAAGAGCGGGAAGAGCTCCGGTGACTCCAGTACGTATGTAGGCACGAAAAAGTGAGTGGAAAGGATGGAAAGCCATGACAAGAGAAGCCATTGCTAAGGGCGAGACCGTAGAGATCGCGTTTGCCAACGCCTGCCGTGAGCTTGGTGTGGACACCACCGAGGCGGAATGTGAGATCTTGGAGATGCCTACCAAAAAGACCTTCGGCTTGTTTGGGGGCAGCCCCGCCAGGGTGCGGGCCTATATCGAGGAAAACAAGCCCGCCGAGGAGGCGGCTGCCTACCTGAAGAACATCCTGCGGGAGATGGGCCTGCCCGGCGTGGAGATCCAGATCCAGGAGGAGGAGGCCGGTGCGGCCCTTACCCTCAGCGGGGAGGACGTGGGCTTCATCATCGGGCACCGGGGCGAGACCCTGGACGCCCTGCAGTATCTGGCTTCTCTGGTGGCCAACCACGTGGAGGACTCCTATTACCGCATCACCCTGGACGTGGGCAACTACCGGGAGAAGCGGAAGGAGACCCTGGAGGCCCTGGGCAAGAAGATGGCGGCCCGGGCGGTAAAGACCGGCCGCAACGCCTCTTTGGAGCCCATGAACCCCTACGAGCGCAGGATCATCCACACCGCCGTGCAGACGGTGGAGGGGGCCAAATCCTGGAGCGAGGGCGAGGACCTGGCCCGGCATGTGGTCATCGGGCCCGAGGGCGGCGAGCGCGTCCAGCGCCGGAACAACGACCGGCGGGGCAGCCGGAACGACCGCCGGGGCGGCGGCCGGTACGACCGGGACCGGAGAGGTCCCCGGCCCCCCAGAAGCTCCGCCCCCAAGACCAACCCTGCCCCCCGCAGCGAGGGGCCCAAGGCGGACGATCCCAACACGCCCATCTACGGGAAGATCGAGGCCAAAAAATAAGGACTTTGCAGGAGGGCGTCCGCCGGGCGCCCTCCTTTTCTGTAAGGAGGGAACAGGCTATGCCAGAGGGCGAGAGGACCATCGCCGCCATCTCCACCGGGGCGGCGCCGGGGGGCATCGGCATCGTGCGTGTCTCCGGGCCGGAGGCCAGGGCTGTGGCGGACCGGGTGTTCCGGGGCCGGAACGGGCGGCAAATCGCCCAGATGCAGGGCTATACCGCCGCCCTGGGCGGGGCGTACACCGCCGCCGGGGAGAAGCTGGACGACGTGGTGGCCCTGGTGTTCGCCGCCCCCAAAAGTTACACCGGGGAGGACGTGGTGGAGCTCTCCTGCCACGGGGGGCTGTACCTCACCCGGCGTTTGCTCCAGGAGGTGCTGGCCGCCGGGGCCTCCCCCGCCCAGCCGGGGGAGTTCACCCGCCGGGCCTTCCTCAACGGGAAGATGGACCTGACCCAGGCGGAGGCGGTGATGGAGCTCATCGGCGCGGGGGGCGAGCAGGCCGCCCGGGAGGCCCAGGCCGGCAGCAGCGGGGCCCTGTCCCAGCGGGTGGGAGCCATCCGGGAGGAGCTCACCGGGCTGGGGGCGCACCTGGCCGCCTGGGCGGATTTTCCCGAGGAGGACGTGCCCGCTGTGGAAAACCAGGCCCTGTCCCAGAGCCTGGAGCACGCCGCGCAGGAGCTTTCCCGGCTGCTGGAGAGCTTTGACGTGGGAAAGGTGTACCGGGAGGGGGTGCGCACGGTGATCGCCGGGCGGCCCAACGCGGGGAAGTCCACCCTGATGAACCTGCTGGCCGGGTGCCAGCGGTCCATTGTCACCCAGTACGCCGGCACCACCCGGGACGTGGTGGAGGAGACGGTGCTGCTGGGGGGCATCCCCCTGCGGCTGGCGGACACCGCGGGCCTGCGGGACACCGACGACCCGGTGGAGAGCATCGGGGTGGCGGCGGCCCGGGAGCGGGTGCAGACCGCTGACCTGGTGCTGGCGGTGTTCGACTCCTCCCAGGAGCTGGAACGGGAGGACTTGGAGTTAGCTGAAAGTTTAAGTACGATCCCGGCGGTGGCGGTGGTGAACAAGACCGACTTGCCCTCCAAAATCGATTTGGAGCAGGTGCGGAAACATTTCTCCCACGTGGCGTGTATTTCCGCGGCCTCGGGGGAGGGGCTGGAAGAGCTGCAGGAGGAGATCACCGCTCTATTGGGCACCGGGAACTTTGACCCCGGTGCGGGGATGCTCTTCACCGAGCGCCAGCGCCACCACGCCCGGGCCGCCCTGGAGGCCCTGCGGGAAGCGGAGAACGCCCTGGCCCTGGGCATGACCCTGGACGCGGTGACCGTCTGCGTGGAGGACGCCCTGAACGCTTTGTACGCCCTCACCGGGGAGACAGCCTCGGAGGAAGTGGTGGACCAGGTGTTTGAGACTTTCTGTGTGGGTAAGTAAGTCCGTGACCGGACAGGACAGGAAAATCCCTCCGCTGAAGGGCGCTCCGGGATTTTAAGGGATGGGTGGGAGTAAGCCGCAAGAACCGCGGTTTTGCGGAGCAAAATGGGAGTTTTGCGAACTCCCAAGGGGTTCTTGCCGAGTTAGCTGAGCGTAAGCGAGGATAACTCGTGGGGACAAGAAAATTCCTCTGCACTACGTGCGCCGGAATTTTGAGGGCGGCTTGTCCCTAATCCCAGTTATGGGTAGAAAGAATGTGAAGAAATGCGAGGTGAAACGATATGACCTATAACGCCGGTACGGTGGATGTGGCGGTAATCGGGGCGGGGCACGCGGGCATTGAGGCCGGGCTGGCCGCCGCCCGGCTGGGGTGCTCCACGGTGGTGTTCACCATCAATCTGGACGCGGTGGGAAACTGCCCCTGCAACCCCAGCATCGGGGGCACGGCCAAGGGCCACCTGGTGCGGGAGATCGACGCCCTGGGGGGCGAGATGGGCAAGACCGCCGACGCCTGCACCATCCAGAGCCGGATGCTGAACCTGGGAAAGGGGCCGGCGGTCCACTCCCTGCGGGCCCAGATCGATCGGAACCAGTACGCCCGCACCATGAAGCACAAGCTGGAGACCTGCCCCAACCTGCTGCTGCGCCAGGCCGAGGTGGTCAAGCTGGAGCAGGACGGGGGCGACTGGCTCCTCACCACACGGCTGGAGGCGGTGTACCGGGCCAAGGCGGTCATCATCGCCACGGGGACCTTTTTGGGCGGGAAGGTGTTCGTGGGGGACGTGTCCTACGAGAGCGGCCCCGACGGCATGTTCCCCGCCGCGTTTTTGCCCGATTCCCTGAAGGACCTGGGTATCGCACTGCGGCGGTTCAAGACCGGCACCCCCGCCCGGGTGCTGAAATCCTCCATCGACTTCACAAATCTGGAGGTTCAGCAAGGGGACGAGCCGGTGGTGCCCTTCTCCTACGAGACCGAGGAAAAGCTGGAGAACAAGGCGGTGTGCCACATCAGCTGGACCAATGAAGCCACCCACCAGGTGATCAAGGACAACATCCACCGGTCCCCCCTCTATGGCGGGGAGATCCAGGGCATTGGGCCCCGGTACTGCCCCAGCATCGAGGACAAGGTGGTGCGCTTCCCGGAAAAGGAGCGGCACCAGCTGTTTATCGAGCCCTGCGGCCTGGACACGGAGGAGATGTACCTCCAGGGCATGAGCTCCTCCCTGCCTGAGGATGTGCAGGTGGACTTTTACCACACCATCCCCGGGCTGGAGCACGTGCAGCTCATGCGCACGGCCTACGCCATCGAGTACGACTGCTGCGACCCCCGGGAGCTCACCGCGGCCCTGGAGTTCCGGGAGCTCCCCGGCCTGTACGGGGCGGGGCAGTTCAACGGCAGCTCCGGCTATGAGGAGGCCGCGGCCCAGGGGCTTGTGGCCGGCATCAACGCCGCCAGGAAGGTCCAAGGAAAAGAGCCGGTGATTCTGGACCGGGCCAGCTCCTACATCGGCACCCTCATCGACGACCTGATCACCAAGGGGGCCTCCGACCCCTACCGGATGATGACCAGCCGCTCGGAGTACCGGTTGGTGCTGCGCCAGGACAACGCCGACCAGCGCCTGACTCCCCTGGGCTGGGAGATCGGGCTCATCTCGGCGAAACGGTGGGCGAAATTCCAGGAGAAGGAGGCCCAAAAGGCGGCAGAGCAAAAGCGGGCCCAGAATACGGTGTTCTCCCCCACAGAGGAGCTGAACCGTATTCTTGTTTCACGTGGAACATCCCCGGTGAACACCGGGGCCAGGCTGGCGGACTTGCTGCGGCGGCCCCAGATCACCTACCAGGACCTGGCGCCCATCGACACCAGCCGGCCAAACTACCCGCCCGCGGTGTTCGAGGCGGTGGAGATCGCTCTCAAATATGAGGGGTACATCAAGCGCCAGCTGGCGGACATTGAGGAGATGCGCCGGGTGGAGCGGAAAAAGCTGCCCCTTACTGTGGACTACAGCCAGGTGAAGGGCCTGCGGCTGGAGGCCGCGGAGAAGCTGAACAAGGTAAAGCCCGAGAACATCGGCCAGGCGGGGCGCATCTCCGGGGTGAGCCCGGCGGACATCTCCGTGCTGCTCATCTGGCTTGCCGGGCGGCAGGGTTAAATCGCAAGAGAGAGGAAGTTTGCCATGGAGGATATTCGCAAGGACCTGCGGGACAAGGGGAAGGCCCTGGGCATCAAGATCACAGAGGGGCAGGCGGAGCAGTTCCAGACCTATATGGAGCTGCTGCTGGAGTGGAACGAGAAGATGAACCTGACCGCCATCACCCAGCCCGGGGAGATGGTGGAGAAGCACTTTTTGGACAGCCTGACCCTGCTTTTGGCCTGCAAGGTGAAGGAGGGGGCCAAGGTCATCGACGTGGGCACCGGGGCGGGGTTCCCGGGCATCCCTTTAAAAATACTGCGGCCGGATGTGGAGCTCACCCTGCTGGACAGCCTGAACAAACGGCTGACTTTTTTGGGGGAGGTCTGCGCCGCCCTGGGGCTGGAGAGCCGCCGGGTACACAAGCGGGCGGAGGAGGCCGGGCTGGACAAGGCCATGCGGGAGAGTTTCGACTTGGCTGTGGCCCGGGCGGTGGCGCCCCTGAACATTTTGTGTGAGTACTGTCTGCCCCTGGTGAAGATGAAGGGCTTTTTCGTGGCCATGAAGGGCCCCGGCGGGGAACAGGAGCTGCAGGAGGCGGAACACGCCCTGGAGGTGCTGGGGGGCACCGACGTGCGGGTGGAGAAAATCGCCCTGCCGGAAGCCGGGGAACGGGACCTGATCGTGGTGCAGAAAAAGCGCTTTACCCCCAAGGGCTACCCCCGCCACGGGGGGACCATCGCCAAACACCCCTTATAAACAGGAGAGGAGAAACCCTATGGAATTGATCCTGCGGAAAGCGGAGCCCCAGGACCTGGAGGCTCTGGACCAGGTGATGCTGGTCATCAGCGACAACAAGGCGGACCCGGAGAAGGCCGCCGCCCTGCTGCGGCACATCAGCGGCGACCCCCAAAAGTACCTGCTGGTGGCCGTCGACCCGGAGACCGGCACCCTCTGCGGCAGCCTGCTGGGGGTGGTGTTCGAGGACATCTGCGACACCTGCCGCCCCATCCTCTTGGTGGAGAACGTGGCGGTGCTGGAGGCCTACCAGGGCAAAGGCGTGGGCCGGCGGATGTTCCAGGAGGTGGAGCGCTGGGCCAAGGAGGAGTGGGATTGCCACTACGAGATTCTTGTCTCTGGCAACCAACGCACCGGTGCACACCAGTTTTACCGGGCCCTGGGCTTCGATGAGGTAAAGGGCTTCAAGAAATATCTGTAAGGGACGCCCCGGCACGCCGGGGCTCTTTTTTTGCCCGGGAGGAAAATCCCGGGAAAAATTTTCCCCTCGACAAAAGGCAACAAAATCCCGGGGGCGGAGGTGGTACAATGGCAGAGGAAGGGGGAGAGAGGCAGATGTTTTTCCGGGACAAGCTGAAGCTGACGAAACTGAGCCCAGACAAAATATTGCCCAACCCCTCCCAGCCCAGGAAGGTGTTCCAGGAGGAGGAGCTGGAGGGCCTGGCCCAGAGCATCGCGGAGAACGGCCTGCTGCAGCCGGTGACGGTGCGCAGGGAGAACGGCGCCTATTACCTCATCGCCGGGGAGCGCAGGCTGCGGGCCTGCAAGCTGGCGGGCCTCAAGGAGATCCCCGCCCTGGTGGCGGACTGCGAGCCCGAGGACAGCGCGGTGCTGGCCCTGCTGGAAAACCTCCAGCGCAAGGACCTGCAGATGTTCGAGCAGGCCAACGCCATCGTGAACCTGCTGCGGGAGTGGCAGATCACCCAGGAGGAGGCGGCCAAGCGCCTGGGCATGAGCCAGTCCTACCTGGCCAACAAGATCCGGCTGCTGAAGCTGAGCCCCGAGGAGCAGGAGGAGATCCTGAAGCACCATCTCAGCGAGCGCCACGCCCGGGCACTGCTGCGGGTGGACGACATGACACTGCGCCAGAAGCTGCTGGCCACCGTTATCGAACGGGGGCTGAACGTGGCCCAGACCGAGGAGCTGGCCGCCGCGGCCCTGCAGCCCAAAAAGCCGGCGGGGAAACGGAAGCGCACCTTTATCGCCAAGGACATCCGGCTGTTCATCAACACCATCGACCACGCGGTGGACGCCATGAAAACCGCGGGCATCCCGGCCCAGACGGAGAAGAAGGAGACGGAAGAGTATATCGAGTGCACGGTGCGCATCCCCAAATCAAACAGAGTACAAGTTTAACCCATTCCCTTATTCATTTCCCACAAGGAGGGGGCGGCCCGGCAGGCAACTGCCGGACCGCTCTTTCCTTTTTCCTGTGGTGGATTTTCCCCCACCGCTGTGCTATACTGTGAAAAACGAGATCGGTCTTCTAGATAGAAAAAGGAGAGGGACGATGCAGGCAGTATTAGTTTTTGTAGAGGGCGTCTCCGGGGTGGGAAAATCCACCATGGTACAGCGGCTGGAGGAAGACCTCCGGGCAAAAGGGATTGCCGTAACATCCTATTTGGAGGGAGACCCGGAAAATCCCATTGATTTTTACAGTACCGCCTATCTCCCAGAAAGGGAACATAAAAGCATCTGCCAGCGCTATCCCGGGGAGCGGGAGAAAATCGCGGCCCACACCCGGGATGTGGGCGGGGCGAAGCTGGTGCGCTACGGCGGGCCCGGAGGCCCTCTGTTTTCCCAACCAGTGCAAGGTGAGCTGGAGCAGAGGGAATTCTGTTACAAGCCCGCCCGGCCAGTTCCAGTGGAAGAATATCAGGTCGCCTGCCAAAAGGTGTGGGAGGATTTTTCTACAAGTCTGGGGGAAGACCAGGGAATTTTCCTGTTCGACGGCTCTCTGCTCCATCACCCCCTCAACGATTTGATGCGAAATTACCACCTTACCGCAGAGCGATCTGCCCAGCATGTCCAGGGACTTCTCCGGGCTCTGGGGCAGAGGCAACGCCATATCTTTTATCTGGAGACCCAAGATCTGGCCGGGCAGCTGGAGCAAGCCCGGAAAGAAAGGGGGCAGAAGCCTCTTTCCCCAAAACAGCTGGCTTTTTGGGAGGCGCGGTACCAGAGAGATCAGACCGTACTGGCCAGCTTGGAGGAAAAGTGCTGCCGCTACGATGTTACCCCAGGCTGGGATTTGGCCCGGGAACAGATGGCGGAGACCTTACTGAAATGTTTCATGTGAAACATGGGAAAAACGCCCTTCCCTTTCTCCCCTGTTTGTGGTATCATGGAAGAACCGAGTGAAAAAGGGGGAGTGAAGCCATGGGGAAGATCATAGCCGTGGCCAACCAAAAGGGCGGCGTGGGGAAAACCACCACTGCCGTGAACCTGGCCGCCTCCCTGGGGAACTGGAAAAAGCGGGTGCTCCTGGTGGACACCGACCCCCAGGGCAACTCCACCAGTGGGGTGGGGGTGGACCGGCGCAGCTGCAGGCTGAGCACCTACGAGGTGCTGGTGAGCGGGGAAAAAGCCAAAGACGCCATTGTAAAGACGGCATTTGAGAATCTGGACCTGCTGCCCTCCAACATGGACCTGGCGGCGGCGGAGATCGAGCTGGCCAGCCTGGAAAAGCGGGAGGACAAGCTGAAGGAGGCCCTGGCCCCCATAAGGGCCAGCTACGACTACATCCTCATCGACTGCCCGCCCTCCCTGGGGCTCATCACCACCAACGCCCTGAACGCGGCGGACACCATCCTCATCCCCATCCAGTGCGAGTATTACGCCCTGGAGGGGCTCTCTCAGCTGATGAACACGGTGCGCCGGGTGAAGCGCCAGTACAACGAGCGGCTGGACATCGAGGGGGTGCTCCTCACCATGTACGACGGCCGGCTGAACCTGACCCAGCAGGTGGTGGAGGAAGTGAAGAAGTACTTCCCCCGGAAGGTGTTCAAGACTGTGATCCCCCGCACCGTGCGGCTCTCCGAGGCCCCGGGCTTCGGCCAGCCGGTGCTGTACTACGACAGGCTGAACCGAGGGGCCCAGGCCTACGGGGAGCTGGCCCGGGAGCTCATTAAAAACAATGGGTGAGACCTTGAAGACAGGAAGTGAGACGATATGAAAAAAAGGGGATTGGGAAAAGGGCTCGACGCTATCTTCGCCGAGAACAACGAGGCCGGCGAGGGCTCGGTGGCGGTGAAGATCGCCGATATTGAGCCCAACCGGGACCAGCCCCGGAAGGAGTTTGACAGCGCCGCCCTGGCGGAGCTGGCGGACTCCATCGCCCAGCACGGGGTGCTGCAGCCCCTCTTGCTGCGGCCCATGCTCTCCGGGGGGTACCGCATTGTGGCCGGGGAGCGCCGATGGCGGGCCGCCCGCATGGCGGGCCTCACCGAGGTGCCCGCGGTCATCCGGGAGATGACCGACAGCGAGGAGATGCTCTTCGCCCTCATCGAGAATTTGCAGCGGGAGGACCTGACCCCCTTGGAGGAGGCCAGGGGCTACCGCACCCTGATCGAGGCCCAGGACCTGACCCAGGAAGAGGTCTCTCAGGCGGTGGGAAAGTCGCGGCCCTCGGTCACCAACGCCCTGCGGCTGCTGAACCTGCCGGAGGACATCCAGGAGATGCTGGAGCGGGGGGAGATCACCGCGGGACACGCCCGTACCCTGCTCAGCTTCCCAAACCAGGAGGCCATGCGCCTGGGCGCCCAAAAAGCCCGGGAGGGGGCCTCGGTGCGGGAGCTGGAAGCCATGGCCAAGCGCATGGCCCAGCAGGGCGAAGCGCCGTCGAAGGCCCCCCGGAAAAACCGCTATTTCGAAGAGGCCCAGCTGGCGGTGGGCGGATACCTGAACCGGAAGGTGAAGGTGGCGGGGAATCAGAAAAAGGGCACCCTGCAGATCGAGTTCTACGGCGAGGAGGACCTGCAGAACCTGCTGCACGAGCTGCATTTGGGGTGATGTGTGGTATAAGTGTGAAAGCTAGTTCGCTGTCGGATAGAGGGCAAAAATAGGAAAAGACCGTGATTTTTCCTGGACCGCTCTGCGGTCCAGATAAGAAACCCCCGACGAGGGTTTCTTACGGAAAATAGTCCACTGGACTATTTTCCTATTTTCCTGCGTTTGCTGTGTAGAAAAAGGCCGCGAGACGCTGTCTCGCGCTCTGCAAGCCTTTTGAAAAAGGCTTGACCGAAAACTTTTTACTGGGAATAGTTTTGCTAGAGGAGGACAAAAAATGCTGGATATCAAGCTGGTCCGGAACGACCCGGACCTGGTAAAGGAAAACATCAAGAAGAAATTCCAGGACGAAAAGCTGCCCCTGGTGGACGAGGTGCTGGAGCTGGACCAGAAGTTCCGGGCCTCCAAGGGCCGGGGGGACGAGCTGCGGCAGCAGCGCAACCAGATCAGCAAGGAGATCGGCAAGCTCATGGGCCAGGGCAAAAAGGCCGAGGCCGAAGAGGTGAAAAAGCAGGTCCAGGCCATCGCCGGGGAGCTGGAGGCCATGGAGCGCCAGGAGGCGGAGATGACCGAGGAGATCCGCAAGCGGATGATGGTCATCCCCAATCTCATCGACCCCTCGGTGCCCATTGGGAAGGATGACAGCGAAAACGTGGAGGTGGAGCGCTTCGGCGAGCCCGCCGTCCCCGATTTTGAGGTGCCCTACCACACGGAGATCATGGAGCGCTTCGCCGGCATCGACCTGGACAGCGCCAGAAAGACCAGCGGCAACGGCTTCTACTACCTGATGGGGGACATCGCCCGGCTGCACTCCGCGGTGCTCAGCTATGCCAGGGACTTCATGATCGACAAGGGCTTTACCTACTGCATCCCCCCCTTTATGATCCACGGCAACGTGGTGGAGGGCGTCATGTCCCAGACGGACATGGACGCCATGATGTATAAGATCGAGGGGGAGGACCTGTACCTCATCGGCACCAGCGAGCACTCCATGATTGGCAAGTTCATCGACACCATCCTGCCCGAGGCCGCCCTGCCCCAGACCCTCACCAGCTACAGCCCCTGCTTCCGCAAGGAGAAGGGCGCCCACGGCATCGAGGAGCGGGGCGTGTACCGCATCCACCAGTTCGAGAAGCAGGAGATGATCGTGGTCTGCAAGCCCGAGGAGTCCATGGACTGGTACGAGAAGATGTGGCGTTACAGCGTGGAGCTGTTCCGCTCCATGGACATCCCGGTGCGGCAGCTGGAATGCTGCTCTGGCGATCTGGCCGACCTGAAGGTGAAGTCCTGTGACATCGAGGCCTGGTCCCCCCGGCAGAAGAAATATTTCGAGGTGTGCTCCTGCTCCAACCTGGGGGACGCCCAGGCCCGGCGGCTGAAGATCCGCGTGAAGGGGGAGGACGGGGAAAATTACCTGCCCCACACCCTGAACAACACGGTGGCGGCCCCGCCCCGGATGCTCATCGCCTTTTTGGAGAACAACCTCCAGGCCGACGGCAGCGTGAAGATCCCCGCCCCCCTGCGGCCTTACATGGGCGGCAAGGAAGTGCTCATCCCCAAAAACTGAACAGGGAAAAAGAAACAGGAGAGCGAAACGCTCTCCTGTTTTTGCGTGAGTGGGAGGTAGGGGGAGGCCCGCCGGGCCCCGGGCCGCCGTTCCGGCGGCCGCCCAGGGGGAAGGGCGCCCCTGGGCGCGCGCCCCCGCGGGGGCGCGCGGAGCCCGGCGGGCCGAAAGCACCCTGCCGCTGGCGGTCAGGCCGCTTGGGCGGATTTTTTCTCCCAGCGGATGGACAGGTAGAAGATGAGGGCGCTGAGGAGGAACAGCCCTGCCACCACCGCGTAGAAGGGCGCCGCGCCCACCCCGTCGAAGAGGACGCCACCCAAAAGGTTCCCCAAAATGCCCGCCACTGAGGACACCGCCACGAAGAAGGCCTGGGCGCTGGCCTTCAGGTGGTCGGGGGCCAGCTCGTACAGGTAGTTGAGGGAGGACCCGATGAACAGCCCGTTGCCCAGGCCGTAGAAGGTGCAGAACAGCAGCATGGTGGGCAGGGACCGGGCAAAGAGGAAAAAGCCCAGGCACTCCAGGGCCATGAGGACCGGGGAGAAGATTACCAGAATACGCAGGGGAAACCGCCGCCGCAGCCGGACCATCAGCAGCAGGAAGGGCACTTCGAACAGGGCCCGGTAGCCCATGAGCACCCCGTACTGCTCCGAGGGGACGTCCACCGCCGCCATAAAGTAGGGGATGTAGTTGGCCTCGCAGGTGGTGCAGATATAGAAGATCAGGGAAAACCCCAGAAACAGCAGGTAGGCCTGGTTCTGGAACAGCTCCTCCAGGTGCATGCCGCCGCCCTTCTTTTTCGCCGGTTTGGGGCCGGCGCTGGGTTCCCGGGAGAAGAAGGTGAAAGCGATGGGGATGAGCATGAGCACCCCGCAGAGCCAGAAGGTGTTCCCCACCCCCACAAAGGGCAGCAGGGAGGAGATGATCAGGCTTCCCACGGTGAACAGGATGGACCCCAGGCTGCGCAGCAGGCCGTAGTTCAGGCGCAGCTCGTTGCAGTTGCGCACCAGCAGGTTTTCTGCAAAAGTGGACATGGAGCCCCGGAAGAAGTTGATGAGGGGCAGGGCGATGGTAAGGGCCAGCACGGTATAGGCCGTGCCGGCGGGGATGAGGGGCACCAGGCTGTAGAACAGAGCGCCGCCCCCCAGCACGGCGATGAGCACCTTTTTCACCGAGCCCAGCCGGTCGCTGACCATGCCCCAGAAGGCCACGGAAGCGATGCCCACCGCCGAGGCGATGGCGTTTAAGAGTCCCAGCTGGGAGGGGGAGAAGCCTACCTGCTGCAGATAGATATTCTGATAGTTGCCGAAGGCCCAGGCAAACCAAAAAATGCCGTTGACGCCGGTGAGGTTCAGGGCCTGCTTTGCCCCGGGGCCCAGGCGGGAAAAAAGTCGCTTCATAGGACAGCTCCCTCTTGCTTGAATTTGGGAAACGCATCTACCCAAAGGGTAGCGAAAAAACAGGAGCCTGTCAATGGCTTCTCCCAAAATAAACCCCGGCTGCGGAAAAATTTTTTTCCCAGGGGAAAATCTGGGTTTTTCCCTTGCAAAAGGGGCTGTCCAGTGATATAATCAATCCTTAATAACACAGCGGAAAAATGGAAGAAGGAGTGTGGTTTATGCTCATCAGGAAGTATGAAGAAAAGTTTGTAAAAGAAGGCCTCACTTTCGACGATGTACTGCTCATCCCGGCAGAGTCCAACGTGCTGCCCAGCGAGGTGGACTTCTCCACCCAGCTGACCAAGACCATCCGTCTCAACGCCCCTATCCTCACCGCCGCCATGGACACGGTCACCGAGAGCGACATGGCCATCGCCATCGCCCGGGAGGGCGGCGTGGGCATCATCCACAAGAACATGACCATCGAGCGCCAGGCCGACCAGGTGGACCGGGTAAAGCGCTCGGAGAATGGCGTCATCGTCAACCCCTTTTTCCTCTCCCCGGACAACCTGGTGAAAGAGGCCGACGAGATTATGGGCCGGTTCAAGATCTCCGGCGTGCCCATCTGCCAGGACGGGGTGCTGGTGGGCATCATCACCAACCGGGACATGCGGTTTATGGAGGGCGATGACTTCGAGCAGCCCATTAAGAACGTGATGACCAAGGAGAACCTGGTCACCGCCCCGGTGGGCACCACCTTAAAGGAGGCCCAGGGCATCCTGCGGAAGCACCGCATCGAGAAGCTGCCCCTGGTGGACGACCAGATGCATCTGAAGGGCCTCATCACCATCAAGGACATCGAGAAGGCTGTGCGCTACCCCAACTCCGCCCGGGACAAGGGCGGCCGGCTGCTGTGCGGCGCGGCCATCGGCGCCACCAAGGACGTGCTGGACCGGGTGGCCGCCCTGGTAGAGGCCCAGGTGGACGTGGTCACCCTGGACTCTGCCCACGGCCACAACAACGGCGTGCTGGACGCCGTTCGCCTGGTGAAGAAGCACTACCCCGACCTGCAGGTCATCGCGGGCAACGTGGCCACCGCCGAGGGGGCCAAGGCCCTCATCGACGCCGGCGCGGACTGCGTAAAGGTGGGCATCGGCCCCGGCTCCATCTGCACCACCCGTGTGGTGGCGGGCATCGGTGTGCCCCAGATTACCGCCGTGTACGACGCGGCCCTGGAGGCCTCCAAGCAGGGCATCCCGGTCATCGCCGACGGCGGCATCAAGTACAGCGGCGACGTGGTAAAGGCCTTGGCCGCCGGCGCCAGCGCCGTCATGCTGGGCTCTATGGTGGCGGGCTGCAAGGAGTCCCCCGGCGAGTACGAGCTGTACCAGGGCCGGCAGTTCAAGGTGTACCGCGGCATGGGCAGCCTGGGCGCCATGAACCAGGGCAGCGGCGACCGGTACTTCCAGGGCGAGCAGAAGAAGTTCGTCCCCGAAGGCGTGGAGGGCCGGGTACCCTACAAGGGGCCCCTGGCGGACACCGTGTTCCAGCTGCTGGGCGGCCTGCGCTCCGGCATGGGCTACACCGGCTGCGCCACCATCCAGGAGCTCCACGACAAGGCCCAGTTCGTCAGGATTACCGGCGCGGGCCTGCGGGAGAGCCATCCCCACGATATCCAAATCACCAAAGAGGCCCCCAATTACGCCTCCAATATCTGAGCGGCTGGGGCAAATTGACATTTTTCCGCTGAAATATTCGGAAACCGCTTGACAAATACTAAGGATTACCGTATAATAAACAGCGCTCCACCTGAAAACCCCGGGTGGGGCGCGTATATGGCGGTATAGCTCAGCTGGCTAGAGCATTCGGTTCATACCCGAAGTGTCACTGGTTCAAGTCCAGTTACCGCTACCATATGGCCCGGTGGTCAAGCGGTTAAGACACCGCCCTTTCACGGCGGTAACACGAGTTCGATTCTCGTCCGGGTCACCAACCGGGAACAACGCCGGACCCTTTCACAGGGTCCGCGTTTTTTCTATCCAAAGGGTTTTGGAACGGAAAGCGAGGTAATCACATGGTGAAAAAGCTATTGGCCCTGGCCGCGGCGGCGTGCCTGGCCTTGTCTTTGGCCGCCTGCGGCAGCTCGGGGACTTCCCTCCCCAGCCTGACCCTGCCCGGCTCGGAGTCCTCCGCCGTCTCCGGCGGGGAGGCCAGCGAGGCCAGTGCCCTGGAGCCTGTGGCCGACACGGACTTCTCCGACGATTTGGAGGGCCTGTGCCAGTTTATGGAGGCCAACTACGCCGTGACCGGCGAGAAGGAAGAGATGTCCTACCAGGAGATCGGCGCCATCGGCGGCTTCCGGTACCTGTTCACCTATGCCGGCAGCAGCCTGCAGGTGGAGTTCTACCAGTTCGACCTGGAGAACCTGGATGAGAAGGCCCAGGCCTGCCTGGACAGCGTAAAGGCCCAGGGGACCTTCACCGTCCTGGACAACCAGGTGCCCGCCGTGCTCAGCGACAACGGCAGGTACCTGATGATCTACACCGACGCCGGGGACAGCGAGGAGAGCACCGCCCAGCGCCAGCGGGTGGAGGAGCTGTTCCGGGGCTTCAAAGCGTAACAGAGCGGCAGCAGCCCCCCGGGGAGGGAGACCTCCCTGGGGGGAATTTCTTTTTTTCCGGGAAAAACTGCTGGTTTTTTTGTTGCTTTTCCTCATCGCCGGCGGTACAATAGGGGTGGAACGTTAAATTATGGTAACAAGGAGTGACGACCCCCATGGACGAGAATAGAAAGTTCGTGTTGGAAGCCCAGGTAGAGCGCACCATGAAGGCCCTGGCCAAAAACCAGATGCCCGCGGTGTACGCCCCCACCAAGGCTGCCGCTGTAAAAGCGGTGGAGGCCATGCTGCGGGAGGGGGAGACCATCTCCTGCGGGGGGTCGGTGACCCTGGCGGAGAGCGGCATCCGGGACCTGATGAAGAGCGGCCGCTACCAGTTTATCGACCGGGAGGAGATGGACCCCCGGGAGGCCTACTTAAAGACCTTCGACGCCGACGTGTTCCTCACCAGCGCCAACGCCATCACCGAGGACGGGGAGCTGTACAATGTGGACGGCAACGGCAACCGGGTGGCCGCCCTGATCTACGGCCCCCGGCGGGTCATTGTGGTGGCTGGGGTGAACAAGATCGTAAAAGACCTGGACAGCGCCATTTCCCGGGTGAAGAACATAGCCGCCCCCGCCACCGGCGTGCGGCTGGAGACCCACACCCCCTGCTCCCGTATGGGCCGCTGCGCCTCCTGCGACGGCCGGATGACCTCCGGCTGCGCCAGCGAGAAGCGCATGTGCTGCCAGTACGTGGTCACCGGTTACCAGCGCACCGACCGCATCCGGGTGGTGCTGGTAGGCGAGGACCTGGGCTATTGAGCGGGGAGGTGGAACGGGTATGGCTGTAAAAGTAGGCATCCAGCTCTATTCGGTGAAGAACGCCCTGCAGGAGCGCCCCTATGAGACCCTGCGCCAGGTGGCCGAGGCGGGCTACCGCTATGTGGAGGCCGCCAATCACGACGCGGAAAACGACCCCGGCGTGGGCTTCGGCATGCCCGCCCACCAGCTCAAGGAGATTCTGGACGAGCTGGGGCTGCAGATGGTGGGCTGCCATGTGAACCCCCTCCGGGAGGACCTGCTCCCCGGGGTGCTGGACTACCACGCCGAGCTGGGCAGCACCCAGATCGGCTGCGACATCGAGTTCTACCCCTACGGGGACGTGGACTATGTAAAGCGGCGGTGCCGGGTGTTCAACCGCATCGGCGAGCTGTGCCAGCAGCGGGGCATGCGCTTTTACTACCATAACCACTACCAGGAGTTCCAGCGCTTTGGGGACAAGCTGGTGTACGACATCATTATGGAGAACACCGACCCCGGCCTGGTGTACGCCGAGATGGACACCTATTGGATCGCCCGGGGCGGCCAGGACCCGGCCTCTTTCATGCGCAAGTACAACGACCGGCTCATCCTGCTGCACCAGAAGGACTTCCCCAAAAACGCCGGGGAGCCCCTGTGCATGTTCGACGGCCTGGTGGGCCGGGAGGAGAACATCGACTTCGCCGTATTCATGCGGGCGAAGAACGACAAGAGCTTTACGGAGATCGGCACCGGGGCGCTGCCCATCCAGGGCTATCTCCGGGCGGCCCAGTCCTGCCCCAACCTGGACTACATCCTCCTGGAGCAGGACGCCACCCAGCTGGACGAGATCCAGTCCATCAACGCCTCCATGCAGGCGTTCCGCAAATTAGAAGGAGTGGAAGTGTAAACCTTGAACCTTATCGAACGCATTGGGAAACGCAGGGCCGGCTTTGAGATCGACATGACAAACGGCCCCCTGCTGGGCAAGATCGTGCGGTTCGCCATCCCCCTGGCGCTTTCCGGCATTCTGCAGCTACTGTTCAACGCCGCGGACATCGTGGTGGTGGGCCAGTTCGTGGGCCCCACCGCCCTGGCGGCCGTGGGCTCTACCAGCGCGGTCATCAACCTGATCGTCAACCTGTTTATGGGCTTCTCCGTGGGCGCCAACGTGCTGGCCGCCCAGTACTACGGGGCCGGCAAGAACAAGGACCTGTCGGAGACGGTGCACACCGCGGTGCTCTCCAGCCTGGCCTTTGGGGTGGTGCTCATCTTCGCGGGCGTCGCCCTGTCCCGGCCTATGCTGGAGCTGATGGGCACCCCGGCGGACGTGCTGGACCAGGCGGTGCTGTACATGCGCATCTACTTTGTGGGCATGCCGGTGATGATGCTCTACAACTTCGGCGCGGCCATCCTCCGGGCTGTGGGGGACACCCAGCGGCCCCTGTACTTTTTGCTGATGGCCGGGGTCATCAACGTGATATTGAACCTGCTCTTCGTCATCGTGTTCCACATGGGGGTGGAGGGCGTGGCCATCCCCACGGTGATCTCCCAGTGTGTGTCCGCGGGGCTGGTGTTCTGGTGCCTGACCAAGGTGGAGGGCCCCTACCGCCTGTACCCCAAGCACCTGGCCATCAAGAAGGACAAGCTGCTGGGCATGGTGAAGATCGGCCTGCCCGCGGGCATCCAGGGCTGCTCCTTCTCCATCTCCAACGTGCTTATTCAAAGCTCCATCAACTCCTTCGGGTCCATCGCCATGGCGGGCAACACCGCGGGCAGCAATATCGAGGGCTTTATCTCCACCGCCCAGGACGCCTTCACCCAGGCGGCCATCTCCTTTACCGGCCAGAACCTGGGGGCCGGGAAGCTGAAGCGGGTGGACCGGGTGCTGCTGCTGTGCATGCTTTTGGCCCCCGGGGTGGGGCTGGTGCTCAGCATCCTGGCGGTGCTGTGCGGCGGTCCCCTGCTGGGCATCTACTCCTCCGACCCGGCGGTCATCCAGTACGGCATGCTGCGGCTGACCACCGTGTCCCTGCTGCAGCCCCTGGGCGCCCTGATGGGCGTGACCGCCAGCGTGCTGCGGGGCATGGGGTATTCCACCATCCCCATGATCGTCACCATGTCCAGCGTGTGCGGCTTCCGGGTCATCTGGATCTTCACCGTGTTCCAGGCCTTTCCCACCCTGCAGGTGCTGTATCTGTCCTACCCCATCACCTGGGGCCTGGCGGCGCTGTTCAACTTTATTTTCTATTTTGTGGTGAGAAAGCGCACGGCGAAAAAATTGGGCCTTGCGCAGGAGAAATGACGGTACTATAATAAGCACTGGCGGGAGGCGGTCACCGGCTCCCCCAGTGCTTTTCTGGTGTAAGGAGTGTGGGATAGTTTGCGTTTTCCAAAGATAAGGCTGAAGCCGCGGGCCCGCCGCAGCGGCTATGAGATCGACATGACCAGCGGCCCCATTGTGAGCAAGACCATCCGGTTCGCCATCCCCCTGGCCCTGTCCGGGATTCTGCAGCTCTTGTTCAACGCCGCCGACATCATCGTGGTGGGCCAATTTGTGGGCCCCACCGCCCTGGCGGCCGTGGGCTCTACCAGCGCCCTCATCCAGCTCATCGTCAACCTGTTCATCGGCTTGTCCATCGGCGTCAATGTGCTGGTGGCCCGGTACTATGGCGCCGGGGCCACCAAGGACCTGCGGGAGACGGTGCACACCTCGGTGCTCATCAGCCTCATCTCCGGGGTGGTGCTGGTGTTCATTGGCATTGCCCTGTCCCGGCCCCTGCTGGAGCTGATGGGCACCCCGGCGGATGTCATCGACCAGGCGGTGCTGTACATGCGCATCTACTTTATCGGTATGCCGGTGATGATGCTCTACAACTTCGGCTCCGCCATCCTTCGGGCTGTGGGGGATACCCAGCGGCCCCTGTACTTCTTGTTTATCGCAGGCGTGGTCAACGTCATTTTGAATTTGATCTTCGTCATCGTGTTCCACATGGGAGTGGAGGGCGTGGCCCTGCCCACAGTGATCTCCCAGTGCGTCTCGGCGGGCCTGGTGCTGTTCTGCCTGGTAAAGAGCGACACCGTGTACCGGGTGGACCTGAAAAAGCTGCGCATCACAAAGCACAAGCTGTGGCAGATGGTGAAGATCGGCGTGCCCGCCGGCATCCAGAGCGCCACCTTCTCCATCTCCAACGTGCTCATCCAGTCCTCGGTGAACTCCTTTGGCTCCATCGCCATGGCGGGCTCCACCGCGGGCGCCAACATCGACGGCTTTGTGTGGACGGCCATGGACGCCTTTACCCAGTCCACCCTCAGCTTTACCAGTCAGAACTTCGGCGCCAAGAAATTCCACCGCATCACCAAGGTGATCTGGTATAACCTGCTGCTGGTCACCGGGGTGGGGCTGGTGCTGGGCATCGGGGCCTATCTGGCCGGGCCGGTGCTGCTGCAGATCTACTCCACCGACCCGGAGGTCATCCGCTACGGGGTGGAGCGCATGCTGCTGGAGTGCGCCCCCTACGCCATCTGCGGCATTATGAACGTGATGGTGGGCGCTATGCGGGGCTTCGGCTCCTCGCTGAGCCCCATGATGGCCTCCATCTTCGGCGTATGCGTCCTCCGCGTGGTGTGGATCTACACCATCTTCCCCCTGGACCGCACCTTCTTTATGCTGTTCCTGTCCTACCCGGTCACCTGGGTGGTCACCTCCATCATCGAGGTGGCGTGCTTCCTGGTCATCCGCAAAAAGGCCATCGCCCGGGCCATGGCCCCGGACGCCGGGGAGTCTGTCTCCGGCCACGGCCCGCAGGAGGCATAACTATAGTATATCCTTTCTCTGTGACTGCCGCCTGGAAGGCCTTTGCCCTCCAGGCGGCAGTTTCGCGTCACGTCACCCCTGGCCGGCCTGGCCCACCATCAGGAGGACCATCAGGTTCACCAGCAGCACCACCAGCAGCTGCCACAGCCACAGGGCCAGTTGTTTCGATTTTTGCCGCCGCACGTTCCCACTTCCTTTCGCTTGTCCGTTCTTTCTATATAGATAAGAGGGGGAGCAGCCCTTTATGCACGAAAAGTTTCCCCGGCAAAACGGCCGCCCATCCCCGGGAAAATCTGTTTGCTGCGGCAACCGCCAGCCCCGAAATTGTGGAGCCGGGAGAAGCGGCGCCCTATATATAGAGGAAAAGGAAAGATGTGTGAAAGAAAGGTAAGAAAAAGGAAAAAAACGGTTGACAAAGGGGGGCGAGGTGTGATAAGATAGTCGAGCGCTCGAGAGAGGGGCCCTCAAAACGAGGTATCGATGGAAGCGGCTGCCGGAAAGGGCAGCGGAAAGAAATCGAAAAAACCTGAAAAAAGTGCTTGACAAATGAAACCTGATGCGGTATAATAGTCAAGCGCTCGAGAGAGAGGGCAAGAAACGGCGGGAGGCTGGAAGGCCGGGAAGCCGCGGAAAACCTGGACTTTTGGGCGGATGGACCTTGAAAATTAAACAACGAGAAGAAGGTAAGGACCTATGA
>DXIW01000006.1 GCA_019112625.1 Candidatus Acutalibacter stercorigallinarum
GGGCACCAAGGTGTTCGCTTTGGGCGGCAAAATCACCAACACCGGCCTGGTGGAAGTCCCCATGGGCACCACCCTGCGGGAAGTGGTGGAGGAGATCGGCGGCGGCGTGCCCGGCGGCCACACCTTTAAGGCTGCCCAGACCGGCGGCCCCTCCGGCGGCTGCATCCCGGCCAAGCTCATCGACACCCCCATCGATTACGACAACCTCATCGCCATCGGTTCCATGATGGGCTCCGGCGGCCTGATCGTTATGGACGAGACCACCTGTATGGTGGACATCGCCAAGTTCTTCCTGGAGTTCACGGTAGACGAGTCCTGCGGCAAGTGCACCCCCTGCCGGGTAGGCACCAAGCGCCTGCTGGAGATTCTGAACAAGATCACCTCTGGCAACGGGACCCTGGAAGATATCGACAAGATGGAGGAGCTGTGCTACTACATCAAGGAAAACTCCCTGTGCGGCCTGGGCCAGACCGCGCCCAACCCCGTGCTCTCCACCCTGAAGTATTACCGGGATGAGTATGAGGCCCACGTGGTGGAGCACCGCTGCCCCGCCGGCGCCTGCAAGGCCCTAACCAACTTCTACATCGAGGCGGATAAATGTAAGGGCTGCACCCTGTGCGCCCGCAACTGTCCCGTTGGCGCCATCAGCGGTTCGGTGAAGCAGCCCCATACCATCGATACCACCAAGTGCATCAAGTGCGGCGTGTGCATGGAGAAGTGCAAGTTCGGCGCTGTGGTGAAGAAATAAGAGAGGAGAGTGCGAAAGATGGAAATGGTCAACATCAAAATCAATGGTGTGGGCTACGAAGTGCCCGCAGATTCCACGATCCTCGAGGCTGCCCGCACCGCTGGCATCGACATCCCCACCCTTTGCTATTTGAAAGACATCAACCAGATCGGCGCCTGCCGGATGTGCATGGTGGAGGTCAAGGGGGCCCGCTCCCTGGTGGCCGCCTGCGTGTACCCGGTAAACGAGGGCATGGAGGTGTTTACCAACTCCCCCAAGGTGCAGGAATCCCGGAAGATGACCTTGGAGCTGCTGCTCTCTGTCCACGACCGGAAGTGTTTGACCTGCGAGCGCAGCGGCAACTGCGAGCTGCAGAAGCTGTGCAACGACATGGGCATCGAGGAGGAGGACCGCTTCGCTGGGGCCATCCCCGCTGGCAACAAGGACTTCTCCACCCTGTACCTGGAGCGCAACAACGCCAAATGTATTCTGTGCCGGCGCTGCGTGGCCGCCTGCCAGAACCAGCACGTCTCTGTCATCGGCGCTAACAACCGCGGCTTCGATACCGAGATCGGCTGTGCCTTTGAGAGCCCCCTGAGCGACGTGGCCTGCGTTGCCTGCGGCCAGTGCATCGTCAGCTGCCCCACCGGCGCCCTCACCGAGAAGGACAACACCCAGGAGGTCATCGACGCCATCAACGATCCCGAGAAGATCGTTATCGTGCAGACCGCCCCTGCGGTGCGCGCCGCCCTGGGCGAGGAGTTCGGCCTGCCCATCGGCACCAACGTGGAGGGCAAGATGGTGGCCGCCCTGCGCCGCCTGGGCTTCGACAAGGTGTTCGACACCGACTTCGGTGCCGACATGACCATCATGGAGGAGGCCAGCGAGTTCATCGACCGGGTGAAGAACGGCGGCGTGCTGCCCATGATCACCTCCTGCTCCCCCGGCTGGGTGAAGTTCTGCGAGCACTACTACCCCGACCTGCTGGACAACCTGTCCAGCTGCAAGTCCCCCCAGAATATGACCGGCGCCCTCATCAAGACCTGGTATGCCCAGAAGGAGGGCATCGATCCCCGGAACATCGTGTCTGTGTCTGTGATGCCCTGTACCGCCAAGAAGTTTGAGATCCAGCGGGACGACGAGGACGCCGCCGGCCTGCCCGACGTGGACATCAGCCTGACCACCCGGGAGCTGGCCCGGCTCATCAAGAAGGCCAAGCTCAACTTCAACCGCCTGCCCGAGGAGAAGTTCGACGACGCCATGGGTGTTTCCACCGGCGCTGCCGTCATCTTCGGCGCTACCGGCGGCGTGATGGAGGCTGCCCTGCGCACCGCGGCCGACCTGCTCACCGGCGAGGACCTGGATTCCATCGACTACACGGAGATCCGGGGCACCGAGGGCTTTAAGGAGGCCGTGTACAACGTGGCCGGCATGGATGTGAAGGTCGCTGTGGTCAGCGGCCTGTCCAACGCCGACGCCCTGCTGAAGAAGGTGCGGGCCGGGGAGGCCGATTACCAGTTCATCGAGGTCATGTGCTGCCCCGGCGGCTGCGTCAACGGCGGCGGCCAGCCCATCCAGAGCTCGGAGAACCACAGCTTCTACGACATCAAGAAACTGCGTGCCCAGGCCCTGTACGACCAGGACAAGGCCATGCCCCTGCGCAAGAGCCACAAGAACCCCGTGCTGCAGAAATGCTACGAGGAGTTCCTGGGCGAGCCCGGGAGCCACAAGGCCCACCAGGTCCTGCACACCTCTTACGTCAAGAGAGGCCATTGATCACATAAGTACAGCTGCGAAAGAGCATCGGGTGTTTCCCGGTGCTCTTTTTCTGTGAAATGGTTTACCCCGGCGGGGAAATGTTGTATAATAACAAAAACTGCGATTTTTGGCGGGAAAGGGAAACGGGTCTGGATGGAAACGTGGAAGAAAGTTGGTAGGATACTGGGCCTCGTCCTCTGCGGGGCGGGGTGTGTGTGGTTTTTGCTGCCGCTGCTCCGGGGCGGGTTCCGGCTGGGGGCGGTGTTCGGCCTGGGGGTGTGCGCCTTGGGGGCGCTGCTGCTGGTGTTTTACCCCCGGCTGGCCCGGAAGGGGGGCTGGAAGAAAGCCCTGGTCCGGCTGGCGGCCTGCTTTTACTGCCTGGGGCTGTGCTGGGCCGGGTACCTGACCGGGCTGATGCTCTCCGCCCAGAACCGCCCGGCCCCGGCCAACACCCCGGTCATCGTGCTGGGGGCCCAGGTGTTCAGCGCGGAGCGCATGGGGGTCAGCCTGGCGGGGCGGGTGGAAAAGGCCGCCCAGTACCTGCAGGAGAACCCGGAGGCCGCCTGTATCGTCACCGGGGGACAGGGCGGGGACGAGCCCTGCCCCGAGGCGTTGACCCAGCGGAACAACCTGGTGAGCCGGGGCATCGGCGAGGAGCGCATCTATATGGAGAGCGAGTCCCACAACACCCGGCAGAATCTGGATTTCGCCATGGAGATTGCCCAGCGGGAGGGCCTGGGGACCGAGTTCGTCATCGTCACCCAGGATTTCCACATGTACCGGGCGCTGCAGCTGGCGGAGAACGCGGGCTTTACCGCCTACAGCCTGACCGCCCGCAGCGACCCGCTGCTGCTGCCGGAATACTACGGCCGGGAGCTGCTCTCCCTGACCAAGTGGACGGTAGAGCGGTTGATTCTGGAATAAGGAAAGGAGAGATCCCATGACGATCCTCATCAAAGGGGCCAGGCTGGTAGACCCCAGCCAGGGCCTGGACGAGACCGGGGACCTGCTGTTGAAAGAGGGGAAGATCGCGGCCCTGGGCGGCGACCTGGGAACGGAAGCGGAAGAAATTCTGGACGGCCGGGGCCTGGTGGCCGCCCCCGGGCTGGTGGACATGCACGTCCATCTGCGGGACCCGGGCCTCACCTACAAGGAGGACGTGTTCACCGGGTGCCGGGCCGCCGCCGCCGGAGGCGTCACCAGCCTGCTGGCCATGCCCAACACCAAGCCGCCTATGGACAGCCCGGAGGGGGTGCAGGCCCTGTTGGAGAAGGCCGCCTCTGCCGACGCGGCTGTGTACACCGCAGCCTGCGTCACCAAGGGGATGAAGGGGGAGGAGCTCACGGACCTGGAAGCCCTGAAAGCGGCCGGGGCCATCGCCATCAGCGACGACGGTGTGCCGGTGGGTAGCTCCCGCTGCCTGCTGGAGGCGTTGGGGAAGGCGCAAAAATTGGGCCTCACCCTCACCGCCCACTGCGAGGACATGGACCTGGCCCGGGGCGGGAAAATGAACGAAGGCCCCGTGGCAGAGGAACTGGGACTGCCCGGTATCCCTGCAGCAGCGGAGGACTGCGGCACCGCCAGGGAGATCGCGGCGGCGGCCTCCATCGATGCTGCGGTGCACATCTGCCACGTGAGCACCAAGGGCAGCGTGGCCCTCATCCGGGACGCAAAGGCCCGGGGGGTGAAGGTCACGGCGGAGACCTGTCCCCACTACCTGCTCCTCACGGAGGAGGCCCTGCGCAGCCGGGACGCCGACTACCGCATGAACCCGCCCCTGCGCACCGAGGCCGACCGGCTGGCGCTGCTCCAGGGGCTGCAGGACGGCACCATCGACGCCATTTCCACGGACCACGCCCCCCACAGCCCGGAGGAGAAGGCGGACTTTGCCGGGGCCCCCAACGGCTCTATCGGCATGGAGACCTCCCTGGCGGCGACGCTGACCGCCCTGGAGGGGAAGCTGGGCCTGTCCCAGATCATTGAGAAGATGAGCTGGACGCCGGCCAGGATTTTGGGCATCCCCGCGGGGACGCTGCAGGTGGGGCAGAACGCCGATGTGGTCCTTTTCGACCCGGAAAGAAAATGGGTGGTGGACCCGGAGAAGCTCCACGGCAAGAGCAAGAACACTCCCTTTAAGGGCATGACCCTGAAGGGCAAAGTACTGGTGACTATTTTCCGCGGCCGGAAAGTGTACGACGGCCGGGAGGAAATCAAATAAGAGAGGGAGAACAACTATGGGAATGGACAAACTTTTGGAGAAGATCGCGGCGCTGCAGAACCCCACCGTGGCGGGGCTGGACCCGAAGCTCAGCTATATCCCGGAGCACATCCGGGCCGCCAGCTATGAGAAGTACGGCAAGACCCTGGAGGGGGCTGCCGACGCCCTGCTGGCCTATAACAAGGGGCTCATCGACGCCCTGTGCGACATTGTGCCCGCGGTAAAGCCCCAGGCCGCCTACTATGAGATGTACGGCTGGCAGGGGGTGCGGACCCTGGCGGAGACCATCGCCTATGCCAGGGAGAAGGGCATGTACGTCATCACCGACGGCAAACGCAACGACATCGGCGCCACCATGACCGCCTATGCCGCCGCCCACCTGGGCACCACCGACGTGGAGGGGGAGGAGGTTGCCGCCTTTGGGGCCGACGCCCTCACGGTCAACGGCTACCTGGGTACCGACGGCATCGCCCCCCTGCTGGAGGTGTGCGGGAAAGGGAACAAGGGCATCTTCGTGCTGGTAAAGACCTCGAACCCCTCCTCCGGCGAGCTGCAGGACCGGAAGCTGGAGGACGGCCAGACCGTGTACCGGGCCATGGGCGCCATGTGCGAGGGCTGGGGGGAAAAGCTCCCCGGCAAGTACGGCTACAGCGGCGTGGGCTGCGTGGTAGGGGCCACCTATCCCGCCCAGCTGGAGGAGCTGCGGGCCGCCCTGCCCCACACCTTCTTCCTGGTGCCGGGCTACGGCGCCCAGGGCGGCGGCGCGGCGGATGTGGCCCCTGCCTTTGACAAAAACGGCCTGGGGGCCATCGTCAACTCCTCCCGGGGCATTCTGTGCGCCTGGCAGAAGGAGAAGTGCGACGGCGCCGATTACGCCGGGGCCGCCCGGCGGGAAGCCATCCGCATGCGGGACGAGATTGTGGGGCATATCGGCAAAATCGTCCTGCCGTGACCGGGACAGAAAACCAGGGAAAGGGGAGTCCTCTTTTGAAGCGATACGATTCTGTTTTGGGCAGCCTGCGGCGGGCGGACCGCCTGACTGCCGACGTCTACGATTTTGTGGTGGAGTGCCCGCAGTTGGCGGCCTTGGCCGTCCCCGGGCAGTTCGCCCAGCTCTACGTGCCGGGGCACACTTTGCGCCGGCCCATCTCCATCTGCGGCATTGACAGGCAGGCCGGGACCCTGCGGTTTGTGTTCCAGGTGCGGGGCCAGGGCACCGCGGACCTGGCCCGGCTGCAAGCCGGTGACCAGCTGGAGCTGTTGGCCCCCCTGGGCAACGGCTTCCCCCTGGACAAGGGCAAGCGCACCCTGCTGGTGGGCGGCGGCATCGGCGTGCCGCCCCTGCTGGGCCTGGCAGCGGAGCTGGGGGAGAACGCCGTCGCGGCGTTGGGCTTCCGCAATCGGGACGCCGTGATTTTGGAGCAGGATTTCCAGGCCGCCGGGGCCAAGGTGCTCATCGCCACAGACGACGGCAGCTACGGCCACCACGGGCTGGTCACCCAGCTGGCGGAGGGGGAGGAATTCCAGCAGGTGTGCGCCTGCGGCCCCCTGCCCATGCTGAAGGCGGTGAAGGCCTTGGCGGAACAGCGGGGCGTGCCCTGCTACGTCTCCCTGGAGGAGCGCATGGCCTGCGGCATCGGGGCCTGTCTGGGCTGCGCCGTGGCCCTTAGGGGTGAGGACGGCGCAGAGTATTTCGGCCACGTGTGCAAGGACGGCCCGGTGTTCGATTCCCGCCGGGTGGTGTGGTAAAGGAGGAAAAGCTATGGCTGATTTGCGAGTGACAGTAGCCGGTGTGGAGTTTCAGAACCCTCTGATCGCCGCCTCGGGCACCTTTGGGTTTGGCCGGGAGTACAACGAGTTTTACCCCCTGTCCGTGCTGGGGGGCATCTCCTGCAAGGGCATCACCATCAAGGAGAGGCCGGGCAACCCGCCGCCCCGGGTCACGGAGGCCCCGGGGGGTATGCTCAACGCCGTGGGACTGCAGAACCCCGGGGTGGACCACTTTATCCAGCACGACCTGCCCTGGCTCTCCAAGCAGGGGACGAAGATCATCGCCAACGTGGCGGGCAACGCCCCGGAGGATTACTGCGCTACGGTGGAGAAGCTCAATGACACCTGCGTGGACATGATCGAGCTGAACATCTCCTGCCCCAACGTGAAGCAGGGGGGCGTGCAGTTCGGCACCACCACCGAAGGGGTGTACGGCATCACCAGCCAGGTGCGCAAACACTGCAAAAAGCCCCTGATGGTGAAGCTCTCCCCCAATGTGACGGACATCGCCGAGATGGCTGTGGCCGCGGAGAGCGCCGGGGCCGACGCCATCTCCATGATCAACACCCTCACCGGCATGCGCATCGACATCCGCACCCGGCGGCCCATCATCAAGAACAACACCGGGGGCTTTTCCGGCCCGGCGCTGCTGCCCATCGCATTGAGAATGGTGTGGCAGGCCAGCCAGAAGGTGAAGATCCCCATTGTGGGCCTGGGGGGCATTTCCACCTGGCAGGACGCGGTGGAGATGCTGCTGGCCGGGGCCACGGCGCTGCAGATCGGCACGGTGCTGTTCACCGACCCCTACGCGCCCATCAAGATCGCCGAGGGGCTGGCCCAGTTTATGGACGAGAACGGCATCCAGTCCCTTTCCGAGCTGACGGGAGGCGTAAAGCCATGGTGACGAAGCTCTACATCGTGCGGCACTGCCAGTCCGCCGGGAACGCCGGGGGGCGCTTTCAGGGCCGGTTCGACGGGCCTGTCAACGAGCAGGGGGAGAAGCAGCTGGAGCTGCTTTCCCTGCGCTTTCGCAACGAGAAATTAGACGCCATCTATTCCAGCCCCCTCATCCGGGCCTGGCGGACGGCGGAGGCCATCAACAAGTACCACGGGCTGCCCATCCACAAGGACGACGGGCTGCTGGAGATCGACGTGGGGGAGATGGAGAACAAGCTCCTCACGGACATCGGCAGGGAATACCCCCAGCTGGCTCGCGATTGGGACCAGGCCCCGGACCAGTGCCGGTTCCCCGGTGGGGAGACCATGGGGCAGGTGTACCGGCGGGTGCAGGACACCATCCGGCGCATCATCGGGGAGAATGAGGGGAAAACTGTGGCGGTGGCCACCCACGGGGGCTTTATCAAGAACCTGAACGCCTGGGTGGAGTACGGCTCCATCGAGGGCCTGCGGAAGGGGAAGGTGTTCGGCAACACCAGCGTCAGCGTGCTGCTGTGCGAGGATGGCAACCTCCGCTGGGAGAGCACGGACGACCAGTCCCACCTGCCGGAGGAGCTGCGGAAGGCCCCCATGCAGTACAGTTTCCACACGGAGGCGCTATGATTATACTGGGGATCGATCTGGGAAAGGCCCGCACCGGCGTGGCCATCTGCGACAAAGGGGAGCTGCTGGCCTCCCCCCTTACGGTGGTCACCGAGTACCACCGGGAACAGCTGGTGGAGAAGCTGGCCGTTCTGGCGAAAGAGAACAAGGCGGAGCTGCTGGCGGTGGGCCTGCCCCGGAACATGGACGGCAGCGAGGGGGAGAGCGCCCAGAACGCCAGGGAGATTGGCGCCCTGCTGGAAGAGGCCACGGGCCTGCCCGTGGAGTTTGTGGACGAGCGGGGCACCACTATCACCGCCCACGGGTATTTGAACGAGACCAACACCCGGGGGAAAAAGCGGAAGGCCGTGGTGGACGCCGTGGCCGCCACCGTCATTCTGGAGGACTGCCTGCGCCGCCGCCGGAACCAGTGGCAGGGGTAGGTTTACAATCCCTCTGTTTTCTGGTATAATTGTTCCATCGGCACCGAATTACTTTCGCGGAGGAGAGGATAGGCTATGGCAGCGTATCGCATTATCACGGATTCTACCACGGACCTGGCCCCGGAGATGATCCGGGAGCTGGGGGTGCAGGTGATCCCCCTGTGCTACCTGATGGAGGGGAACACCTACCACAACATCCCCGGGGGCGGGGAGATGGACGAGCCCGCCTTTTACAACAAGCTGCGGGCGGGGGTCATGTCCACCACCACCCAGGTGAATTCGGAGGAGTTCATCGCCGTGTTCACCCCCATTTTGGAGGCGGGGGACGACATCCTCTACATCGCGTTTTCCTCGGGCCTCAGCGGCACCTGCCAGAGCGCCCACCTGGCGAAAAAAGAGCTGGAGCAGAAATTCCCCGGCCGGCGGATAGAGGTGTTCGACTCCCTGTGCGCCTCCATGGGGGAGGGGTTGCTGGTGTACCACGCCGCCATGCAGAAATTGGGAGGCGCCTCTCTGGATGAGGTGCTCCTGTGGCTGAAGGAGAACGTGCTGCACCTATGCCACTGGTTCACCGTGGACGACTTGAACCACTTAAAGCGGGGCGGCCGGGTCTCTACCGCAACGGCTTTGGTGGGCACTATGCTGGGCATCAAGCCGGTGCTCCATGTGGATGACGAGGGGCATCTGATCCCGGTGTCCAAGGTGCGGGGGCGCAAGCAGTCTTTGGACGCCCTGGTGAAGAAGATGGAGGAGACCGCCATCGACCCCCAGGACCAGGTGGTCTTTATCAGCCACGGCGACTGCCTGGAGGACGCCAGGTATGTGGCCAAGCAGGTGAAGGAGAAGCTGGGGGTCAAAGAGGTGAAGATCAACTTCATCGGCCCGGTGATCGGCGCCCACTCCGGCCCCGGCACGGTGGCCCTGTTCTTCCTGGGAAATCCCCGTTAAATGTTGGTGAAATCATCGCTCCCGGAGGGGAAAAGGCCCCCTCCGGGGCTTTTTTTGTCTTGACAAACCGGCGGGAAAAAGGTACAGTAAGACAGGACCGCGGGCGCCCTGCCCGCAGGACATGATCTGAGGTAAAAGGAGTGAGCAAAGTGAGCGTACCGCGAAGTAGCAACGGCACAAAACCCGGCGGATCACCGGCGGGCCAGCGTCGCGGCCGCCCCCGGCCTGGCGGGCGGGCAGCGCAGCTTTGCCCACCTGGAGGGAAAGGCCGGCCCTGAGAGGGCCTGTTTTGTCCCATCCGGCTGTGCCGTCCGGTTTTGTGCTGTACTCTTCCAAGGTAAGACCAGACCAACTTTGAAACATGGGAGGTACAGGCTATGCAAGAGAAGATTTTAGAACTGCTGGAGGACCGGAAGTACGGGGAGATCGCCGCTCTGGTAAAGGACATGAACCCCGCGGACGCGGCCGCCATGCTCCAGGAGCTGCCCGAGGCCAGGATGCCGGTGGTGTTCCGCCTGCTGCCCAAGGAGCTGGCGGCGGAGACCTTCGCCTATATGGAGGGGGACGCCCAGGAGCTGCTCATCCAGGGATTTACCGACAAAGAGCTGGATGAGGTCATGGAGGAGATGTTCCTGGATGACGCGGTGGACATGATCGAGGAGATGCCCGCCAATGTGGTGAAGAAGATCCTGCGCCACGTGGACGCGGACACCCGGAAGATGATCAACCAGGTGCTCAACTACCCCAAGGACAGCGCCGGCAGCATTATGACCATGGAGTACGTGGACCTGAAGCGCCGGATGACGGTGGAACAGGCCTTCGAGCGCATCCGGGCCACCGCTCTGGACAGCGAGACCGTGTACACCTGCTACGTCACCGACAGCCGCCGGAAGCTGGAGGGCGTCATCACTGTGCGGGAGCTGCTGATGGCCCCCAAGGACGCGGTGCTGATGGACATTATGGAGACCAACGTGAAGTTCGTCACCACCCACACCGACCAGGAGGAGGCCGCCAGGCTGCTAAGCAAGTACGACTTTTTGGCCCTGCCTGTGGTGGACGCCGAGGAGCGGCTGGTGGGCATCGTCACGGTGGACGACGCCATCGACGTCATCCAGGAGGAGACCACCGAGGACATGGAGATGATGGCCGCCATCAGCCCCTCGGATAGGCCCTACCTCAAGACCGGCGTGTTTACCACCTGGAAGCAGCGGGTGCCCTGGCTGCTGCTGCTGATGATCTCCGCCACCTTTACCAGCACCATCATCGCCTCTTACGAGGGGGCCCTGGCGGCCAGCGTGGTGCTCACCGGGTTCATCCCCATGCTGATGGACACCGGCGGCAACGCGGGGAGCCAGTCCTCCATCACGGTCATTCGCGGCCTGTCCCTGGGGGAGATCCGCTACCGGGACGTGCCCCGGCTGGTGGGGAAGGAGCTGTGCGTGGCGGTGCTGTGCGGCCTGAGCCTGGCTGCCGCCAACTTCATCAAGCTGATGCTGGTGGACCGGGTGACGCTGCCCGTGGCGGCAGTGGTCAGCCTGACCCTGGTGTGCGTGGTGCTGGTGTCCAACTTTGTGGGCAGCGTGCTGCCGGTGCTGGCCAAGCGCATCGGCTTTGACCCCGCGGTGATGGCCAGCCCCTTTATCACCACCATCGTGGACGCGGTGGCCCTGATCATTTACTTCAACATCGCCAAGCTGCTGCTGGGCATCTGAACTGCATAGAGCGCGCGAAAAGGCCCCGGGACCAATGGTCCCAGGGCCTTTCTGATGCGAAATTAAATCTGCCGGTGGGGGAGAGGCTTCTTACTCGAAGTCTACCGCTACGCCCTTCTCGTCGGACTCCAGGGCGGCCTCCATCAGCTTGAGGACCCGCAGGGCCTCCTCGGGCTTTACGATCTGCTCGGCCTTGCCCAGCACGCAGTCGCACAGGTTGGAGTACAGCTCGTTGCGGTCGTACTGGATGTCGGGCAGGGGCAGGTCGTCCACGGAATCGGCGTTCCGGGGGGCCATGGTCTTGGACAGGCCCTCGCCCATGAGGATGGGGGTGGCGTCCTTGTCTTCCCAGCTGCGGAGGATGACCATGTGGCCGGGGTCCTGGAAATCCTTGATCTCCGCGGTGCCCTGGTCGCCGCACAGGTACCACAGGGGCAGGGTGATGAAGTTGCAGGTGCCCACCTCTACGGTAGCGGTGATGCCGCTCTCAAACTCCATGTTCATGATGAAGCCATCGTCCACCTCGTCGTTGGTGACGTGGGTCATCTTGGCGTAGACCTTCTTGATCTTCTCGGGTACCATGAGCACCATGCGGTCCAGCAGGTGGACGCCCCAGTCGAACATCATGCCGCCGCCCTTTTCCTTGATACCCCGCCAGTCGCCGGGGATGCCCCGGGAGCCGTGGTAGCGGGACTCGATGTGGAACACATCGCCCAGGGTCTTTTCGTCGTAGAGCTTCTTCATGGTCAGGTAATCCTTGTCCCAGCGGCGGTTCTGCCGGGGATAGAAGATCTTACCGGTCTCCTTGGCGACTTCCATCACGTCCACCAGGTCCTGGCTGCACATCATCACGGGCTTCTCGCACAGCACGTGCTTGCCGGCCCGCATGGCGCGGATGGACAGGTCCTTGTGGTCGTCGTTGGGGGTGGCCACCAGGACCACGTCTACCTTGTCGTCGGCCAGGATCTCCTCGAAGCTGTTGTAGGTGTGGAAGCCCAGCTTCCGGGCCCACTCCTGGCGCTCCTCCTTGATGTCGTAAGTGCCGGCCAGGACCATCTTGGTCTTCAGGTCGGTGTCGCCGGGGAGCAGTTCCCGGCCCTTGGAGCCGTCGGTCATCCACAGGGCCTGGCCGCTGCCGGTGGCGATAGCCACGGCATGGCCGCCGCCCATACCGCCGCAGCCCACGATCGCAACTGCAACTTTGCCGTCGATCATAGTTCTTTCCTCTCCTATCTGTTAAAATTAAAGAATCCGTTTGGTGGAGGGCACAAAATCCCTCACCATATTCATACCGCATTGGCCCGGAAAAGTCAAGGGAATTTTTGATTTTCCCCCGGGAAATTTGCCGCAAACAGACAAAAAGAGAGGAAGAGCGAAGCTCTCCCTCTCTGGAATACGCGGGGACCCGCCTGGCCGTATCGCGCAACTCAATAACCTGCTACCAAAAAGCAGGTGGGTGCCCCCCCTCCTGCTTCACGCTCCCTTCCTCCAGCAACCGGACAAAGCCGTGCCGGGAGGTCTGCGATCCCCAGGCGGAGACAGGGCTCCCTTTTATTCGAGTGTAGGGTTATATGTGCGCAGTCCGCGAGCCAGGCAGGCTGAAAACGAAGTTACTCTTCGGGCTCGTCGTAGTAGGCGTCGTTGAAGCGGCTCTCGAAGATCTCGGCCAGCTGGTCCAGCAGGGCGTCGTCCTCCACTTCCTGGAGCTGCTCCTCGCCGTCCTCCTCTACGACTTCGAAGATGTAGTAGGTCTCGGCCTCGGAGGAAATCTCCTCGGGCTCCTGCTGGGTGGGGACCAGGGCCATGTAGTGGCCGTCGTCGTTCTCCAGCTCGTCGATGATCTCGAACTCGTGCTCGTTGCCCTCGTCGTCGATGAGGGTGATGAGGTCGGCCTCATATTGATTATCCATAGGGATGATGCTCCTTTCTGCCAGCGCCGCCGCGCTTTGATACCTGTATTGTACCCAAAACCCGCGGGGAAGTCAAGTGTGTGAGAAGGGGTGGGGGAAAATTTCCTGTTTTCACAGGAGGGGAGGGAGCGGTGAGATAGGGATGGAAAAACTAGATAAAAAATTTCAAAAAAATGAAAAATAACTATTGACAAGCGGGCGGGTATCCGCTATAATATAGCCAGAAGATAAGAGGTGAGAGAAAATCAGATCAAAATCTTCGAAGGCAGCTTCGCAAACCGGAAGTAGCCGAAACAGGAAACACCTCAATACCTGTTCTCCGACGAGAAAAGAGAAACAGGGCAACGGAGGACCTGCATGGTGTGAAAACGGTGAGGAGTGGAAAAGAGAGCTGTAAGTTTTCCCAGAGAAAAGTAGTCGCAAGAGCGATGAAGGCACTGGAGAGAACACAAGACAGCGGGAAAACAAAAAAGCGAAGCGCCAAACAAAAAATCTTGCAGAAAGGCGGGTGAGTCCATTGGACAGAAATGAACCTCAGCACTTAGCTATCTGCGGACTCACAATCCGCAGATAAATAAAAGATCGAGAGATCGAAAATTTGGTCTTACCCTGTAAGGCCAAAATCATAAAAGAAAGGGGTCCCAATTCTGAAAGAACCTCAGAGCCAAGGGAACCACAATCGGCACGAAGCTGTTTGATCGCCGCAAGTTTCAAAAGCTTTGTAAAGCTGCCCTGAAAAAAGGGAATCATACATAAGGCGGCTAAACAGAACAGCGACCGGTGCCAGAACAGGACAAATAAGCCAATGTACTAATCATTTGATAAAATGATGTTTTTCCCAAAAGCTGAGCATGAGGGAAAGCCGCCAGGACAGGGAGGGCAACGGGAACTTCTTCTCGGGACATCATTTTGAAGTGAGTTTCGAAAACCAGAACCTTGACAAGCGATCCCTGAGAATGGCGAAGCGTTTCCCAGCGAAACAGCAAAACGGGAACCATAGCCAGAAATGGCCGAAAGGCCAGGTCAAACGGCAGGCTTCTTTTTCAAAAGCTGTCCGGTATTTCCCAATGGAGTGTCTATCAGAAAGAAAGAACGGGCAGACTAAAAAGAAAGGTCAAATCAAAAACAATCCGTTTGACAGCTGACTTGAACGATGACGAGTAGTACGAATGTAAACCCAGTTTCGTAACAACAAACGAGTGACAGACCGGAACCTTGCTTCATACCGTTCGAGTAAGCAAACATCAAAACAAAAAAGAGGGCTTCCAAGGCAGCTTGGAGGCCCTTTTCCTTTTTATTTGCCAAAAAATCCCGGAATCATGGGAAAAATTTCTTGCCCCACTTTGTGAAACTCCCTTGAGAAACGGTGACGCCTGTGGTAAAATAGGCTCGATACTGTGCAAGGGGTGATCCTGTGTCAGAACGAGAGAGAGTCCGGGCGGAACGCACTGCCGCGTTTTTTGGCCTTTACGGGGAGCTGTCCTCCCAGTCGGGGTTTGAGAAGATCGGGCAATACGCCCAGCATGGCTCTACCACCAGGCTGGTCCACAGCGTGGCGGTGGCCTACTACAGCTACCGGCTGGCGTTTTTCCTGGGGCTCTCCTTCCACGCCAGGGACCTGGTGCGGGGGGCGCTGCTCCACGACTATTTCCTCTACGACGCCCAGGACGGCGACCCCGCCCACAAGGGCCACTGGACCCGCCACCCGGAGATCGCATTGGAAAATGCCGGGAAGGACCTGCCCCTCACCGCCATTGAGGCGGATGTGATCCGCAAGCACATGTTCCCCCTTACCCATCAGCCGCCCTGCTACCGGGAGAGCGTGGTGGTGGCCATTATCGATAAGGGCTGCGCGGTGTACGAGTTTTTCTGCCGCAGGCAGCCTTATGCCAAGCTCCGCCGGGCCATGGGGGAGCGCACCTGGCGGCCGGTACGGCTGCTGCCCCTCCCGGAGGATTGACCGGCTGTTACGCCCTGCTGCTGCGGGGCTTTTTCTGTTCCGGCGGGAAGTGCCTGCCTTTTTCCGGCCAGGGGGCCATTTTGAGAAAGAAAGGGACCAGCTATGAAGCAGTTGTTCGTCAAATACCGGGAGCTCATCCTGTATGTGTTTTTTGGGGGCCTTACCACCCTGGTGAACTGGGGCCTCTACTGGCTGCTGGCCAACCCCCTGGGGGTGCCCTACCTGTGGGCCACGGCCATCGCCCAGATCGCCTCCATCCTGTTCGCCTATGTCACCAACCGGATCTGGGTGTTCCAGAGCAGGGCCAGGGGCTTCCGGGAGGTGTCGCTGGAGATGCTCCGGTTTTTCGGGGCCCGGGGGGTGTCCTTCTTCCTGGACCTGGGCTGCATGTACGTGGGGGTGGACCTGCTCCACATCAACGACACCTGGATGAAGCTGCTGGCCAATATCCTGGTCATCATCGCCAACTATGTGTTCAGCAAGGTGTTCGTGTTCCGGAAGGGCCAGGAAAAATCTAAGGATTGACGGGGAAGAGGCCAGCAGGTATAATAGAGAGAAGAATTATGTCAAACAGGAGGCCGTATCATGCTGCATATAGCAAGAGACGACGCACAGGAATTCGAGGACCTCTCCAGCTACTCCTCCTCCAAGGAATATAACAAGCGCCGCAAGAACCGCCGCGGCCACACCGTGCTAAAATGTATCCTGGGGGTGTTCTGCGCGCTGCTCATCGTCTTTGGCAGCGGGCTCATCTACATAGCCACCCACCTGCTGGACGACCTGACCACCACCAATATCACCAAGGACCCCACGGCCCTGGGCATCGACCCCAGCGTGACTATGGACGACAGCATCAAGAACATCGCCCTGTTCGGCCTGGACCAGCGGAGCGCCTATTCCGACGATTCCACCCGTTCCGATGTGATTATGGTGCTCACGGTGGACAACAAGCACAAGAAGCTGAAGATCACCTCCATCCTCCGGGACTCCTACGTTTCCATCGAGGGGGAGAACAGCAACGGCGTGCACGTGGATTATATGGATAAGATCAACGCCGCCTACGCCGAGGGGGGCTACGAGCTGGCCATCCGCACCCTGAACCGGAACTTCGGCCTGAACATCATGGACTATGTGACCATCGACTTCACCGACACCGCCGCCATTGTGGACGCCTTCGGCGGGGTGGAGATCTCCCTCACTGCCGAGGAGAAGTGGGAGATCAACCAGAACCTGTGGAACCTGAGCCAGGAGACCGAGGGGCTGATCAAGGACTCTGATTTCTTGGCGGACGCCAACGGCGAGGTGGTGGACCTGGCCGGGGCGGAGTACAGCGACAGCGTGGAGCTCTTGAACGGCAACCAGGCGGTGGCCTACGGCCGCATCCGGAACATCGGCTACGACTACCAGCGGGTGGAGCGGCAGCAGATCGTCTTCAAGGCGCTGATGAACCGGGTGACCCAGCTGAGCTTCGGGGAGTACCCCAGCCTGATCTCCCAGCTGATGCCCTACTGCGAGACCTCCCTGGACCTGACGGACGCCATCGGCATGACGCCCATCCTCACCAGCGACTTTACCATCGAGACCATCTCCGTCCCGGATGTGGACTATGAGCTGGACCTGACGGACGACGGCAGCTACCTCTACTACGACGTGGAGCAGGCCGGCCACCGCATTGACAGCTTTATCAACGAGGAGGACTCCGACTACTGGGAGGAGTTTGGCAACAGCGGCGCCACCCCTGCCGAGGGCACCGCGGAGCAGGAGGCCCTGGACAAGGCCGCCGCCAACAGCGGCTCTTCTAACAACTACAGCGGGCATTCCGACAGCTACAACAACGGCTCCGATGATGGTTATACTGACAGTTACGACACTGGGTACGATACCGGCTATTCCGATAACACCTACGGCGATACCGACGGATACTATGACGGCAGCTACGATACAGGTTCCTACGACAGTACCGGGGACAGCTACAACGACGGCTACGGCGCCGGTTATGACGACAGCTATGATACCGGCACAGGCGGCGGCTATTATGACACCGGCTACGCCTATTGAGCAGGCCTGATGGAGGTCGGGAATGGGAAAACAAGAGGACCGAAAAAGCCAGGGGCGCCACGCCTCCCGGGACAGGCAGCAGCCTGCCCGCCGGCGGGAGCCCCTGCGGGACAACTATTATTACGAGGAGCCCTCCCGGGGCGGGGACAGCTTCGACCAGTTCGAGGACATCTCCAGCAGCTCGGGGGGCTACCGCCAGGACTTTGAGGACATCTCCAGCTATTCCTCCAGCCGGAAGCGCCAGGAGGACCAGCGGGAGCTGCGCAGCGCTGCCCGCCGGGAGGAGCGCCGCAAGACGGACACCCGGCAGGGCAGGGGGGAGGCCCAGCGCTCTCACAAGCCCCCAAAAAAGAAGAAGAGCCCCGCCCGGCGGGTGCTGGGGGTGTGCCTCGCCCTGCTGGTGGTGGCCTTGGTGGGCCTGGCCGGGGCGTTCCTCTTTGTGCTCAGCGGGCTGCAGGTGGCGCCCCTTACCGGGGACCTGGGCACGGGCTCCAGCGCCTACACCGACAGCATGGTGAAGAACATCGCCCTGTTCGGGGTGGACGCCCGGGACGACTCCAACGAGGGCCGGTCCGACGTGCTGGCCGTGCTCACCGTGGACAACCGCCGGGGGAAGCTGAAGCTCACCTCCATTTTGCGGGACTCCCAGGTGTACATCGACGGCTATGGCTACGACAAGGCCACCCACGCCTACGCCTACGGCGGGCCGGAGCTGGCCATCCGCACCCTGAACCAGAATTTCCACCTGGACATCACCGACTATGTGACCGTGAATTTCGCGGAGATGGCCCAGATCGTGGACGCCTTCGGCGGGGTGGAGATCACTCTTACCGCCGACGAGAAGCGGGAGATCAACCGGAACCTGTGGGACCTGAGCCAGGAGACCGAGGGGGTCATCCGCCACACGGACTTTATGGCCGACGCCAACGGCCAGGTGGTGGACCTGCTGGGCTCCACCTACAGCGACAGCACCGAGCTGCTCAACGGCAACCAGGCGGTGGCCTACGGCCGCATCCGGGAGATCGACAGCGACGACGCCCGGGTCAGCCGGCAGCAGCGGGTGCTCCAGGCCCTGGTGGCCCAGCTGAAGAAAAAGAATATCTTCCAGTACCCCGGGCTCATCCGGGAGGTGGCCTCCCACTGCGAGACATCCCTGGGGGCGGGGAAGCTGCTCTCCCTGTCGCCCATCGTATTGCGGGGCCTCAGCCTGGAAACACTATCGATCCCGGGGGAGGAGGAAGCCCCCTACGGCGGATATACCGACAGCGGCAGCTGGGTCTATATCTACGACACCGAGCTGGCCGCCCAGCATATCAGTCGGTTCATCTATGAGGAGGACTCCCCCTACTACGGGGGAGCCTGAGAAATCACAAAGGAAGTGCGAGAGTTATGAGCGAACCTGTATTGGTCATTATGGCGGCGGGCATGGGCAGCCGGTACGGCGGCCTGAAGCAGATCGACCCGGTGGGGGCCTGCGGGGAGAAGATCATCGATTACTCCCTGTACGACGCCCGGCTGGCCGGCTTCCGCAAGGCGGTGTTCATCATCAAAGAGGAGCTGCTGGGAGACTTCCAGGAGGCGGTGTTCTCCCGGCTGGAGGGCCAGATGGAGCTGGAGGTGGTCTTTCAGAAGCTGGAGGACGTGCCTGCTGGCTTCTCGGTGCCGGAGGGCCGGGTAAAGCCCTGGGGCACCGGCCACGCGGCCCTGTGCGCCGCCCGGGTGCTGGGGGACGCCCCCTATGCCGTCATCAACGCCGATGACTTTTACGGCCGGGAGGGCTTCCGGAAGATCTACGACTTTTTGAAGAACGCCAGGGACGGGGAAGTGCTGGACCTGGCCATGGTGGGCTTTTATCTGCGCAACACCGTCACCGAGAACGGCTATGTATCCCGGGGTGTGTGCGCTGTAAAGGACGGCATGCTGGAGAGCGTCACCGAGCGCACCCGCATCGAGCAGCGGGAGGATGGCATCGCCTACTCCGAGGACGGCGGCGAGACCTGGACGCCCCTGGACCCGGACACGGTGGTCTCCATGAACCTGTGGGGCTTTGCCCCAGGCTTTACCGCCGCCCTGGAGGAGGACTATGCCCGCTTCTTCCGGGAGGATGTGCCGAAAAACCCCGAGAAGGCCGAGCTCTACCTGCCCTTTGTGGTCAACCGGCTGCTGGACCAGGGAAAGGCACAGGTAACAGTGCTCTCCTCCGGGGACAAGTGGTACGGGGTCACCTACCATGAGGACAAGGCCATGGTACAGGCGGCCATCCGCGCCATGACCCAGCGGGGGGACTACCCCTCGCCCCTGTGGCAGTAAGGCGATAAAAAAATCAACCCCTTGGGCGCCGCTGATTTTTCAGACGGCCCCAAGGGGCAAGCGGCCGGGACCCGGCAGGGGCGAAGATTTTCACGAGGCCCTTCCGGGTCCCGGTCCTGTTGGACGATCTTCGGATTGCCTGGTGTGCAAACGCACCCGGGCCGCTTGCCAGTATCCTGCCCGGCGGGAGGGCCTTTATGCGGGTGGGTAAAAATTTTTTGAAAGAATTTCGAGAAATTGCGGCCCATCCCTTGCAATCTCACAGAAATCGTGGTATCATATTCTAGCTGTTTTACATGCTTGTCCCAAGTTCGAAAGTTCAGGAGGAATTGACCAAATGGGTGCTCTGGAGATTATTTTCGGTATTATTTTGCTGCTGTTTTCCCTGGCCATCATCATCGTGGTGCTGCTGCAGGAGGGCAACCAGAAAAACCTGGGCGTTGTCACTGGCGGCGCCGACACGTTCCTGTCCAAGCACAAGGCCCGCTCGGTAGACGCGTTTCTGGCCCGCTGGACGAAGTTTATTGCCATCGGCTTTTTTGTCCTGGTCATTGTTGTGAACGTGGTGCTGTACTTTACCGCTTAAAGAAAGACGGACCCCGCGCCCCGCTGCATGGCGGGGCGTTTTTCTGTGAAAGGAGGGCTGGCCGGTTGTGATTTTACTGGCAGAGGAAAAGGGCGACCAGGAAAAGCTGTTGGCCCTGTGCGAGAAAACGGCCTTCGGGTGCAAGATCGCCTCGGTGGCCGGGTGCTATGGCTTTGACAAGGGCTTTGCCTGCTTTTGGCTGGACACCACCAGCCAGGCGGTGTACTGCCTGGTGGACGGGGTGATGCTCCTCTCCGGCACGGTATTGGACGGAGAGGAAGCCCTGGCCTTTTTGCGGGCTGTGGGGCCGGAGCAGGTGTTCTGCGCCGTGCGCAACGCGGAGGCCCTGGGCCTGTGCCCCCAGGCCGCCGGCGACGTGCTGCGGCGGCAGGTGCCAGCCGGAGAGGCCCTGCAGCCGCCTGGCGAGGTGAACATCCGGGAGCTCTACGGCCTGCTGGAGGAGACCGGCATGGTGGAGGAGTTCGAGCCCTTTTACCTGGATTTGTCCCACAAGCTGCGCCACGGCGGCGCGGTGGCCCTCACCCGGCACCAGGAGGGGGAGCTGGCAGGCTGCGCCGTGGTGTCCGCCATCAGCCGGAAGGCGGCGGTGCTCTCCGCCGTGGCGGTGGGGGAGCGCTTCCGCCGCCAGGGCATGGGCTCGGCCCTGGTCCGGCAGGCGGAGGCCTGCCTCCCCGGCAAGAACGTGTATGTGTTCCGGGAAAAGGAGAAGAACCAGGAATTTTACCGGAAGCTGGGCTACAGTAAAATCGACACCTGGGTCCAGGCCAGGCTATAACAGGAGGATACCTATGTTTCCCTATTTTTCCATCGACCCCCGGCTGCAGGAGCTCTCCCGCCAGGCGGAGGAGGAGATCCGCCCTCAATTTGAGAAGATCGAAGAGGTGCAGCGGTACAACCAGCAGAAGATGCTGGCCGCCTTTAACCGGGCGGGGGTGAGCGAGAGCCACTTTGCCGCCAGCACCGGCTACGGCTACGGCGACCGGGGCCGGGACGTGCTGGATGAGGTGTACGCCTACGCCCTGGGGGCGGAGGACGCCCTGGTGCGCTATAACTTCGTCAGCGGCACCCACACCTTGACGGTGGCCCTCTTCGGCCTGCTGCGGCCCGGGGACAAGATGCTCTGTGTCACCGGCACGCCCTACGACACCATCCAGGGTGTCATCGGCCTCCCGGGCCGGGAGGAGCCCGGCTGTCTGAAGGAGTTCGGCATCGGCTATGAGGAGCTGGACCTGCTCCCCGACGGCACCCCCGACTACGGCGCCATGGAGGAGAAGATCACCCCCGCGTACCGGATGGTCTACATCCAGCGGTCCCGGGGGTACAGCCTGCGGCCCTCCTTCTCCGTGGCGGAGATTGAGAAGATGGCCCGTATCGCGAAGAAAAAGGCCCCGGACTGCATCGTCTTTGTGGACAACTGCTACGGGGAGTTTGTGGAGAAGGAGGAGCCCACCTCCCACGGAGCGGACATCATGGCCGGGTCCCTCATCAAGAACCCCGGCGGCGGCATCGCCCCCACAGGCGGGTACATCGCCGGCCGCCGCGACCTGGTGGAGCTGTGCTCCTACCGGCTCACCACCCCGGGCACCGGGCGGGAGATCGGCTGCACCTTGGGCCACAACCGGGAGCTGTTTTTGGGGGCCTTCCACGCCCCCCACGTGGCCGGAGAGGCGGTAAAGACCGCCGTGTTTGCCGCTGCCCTGTTCCAGAAGCTGGGCTACGGCATCACCCCCAGGCCGGAGGAGGACCGCCACGACATCATCCAGGTGGTGGAGCTGGAGAAGCGGGAAGCCCTGATCGCCTTCTGCCGCGGGGTGCAGAAGGGCGCGCCGGTGGACTCCTTCGTGGTCCCCGAGCCCAGCCCCATGCCCGGCTACGACTGTGATGTGATCATGGCCGCTGGGGCCTTCACCCTGGGGGCCTCCATCGAGCTCTCCGCCGACGCGCCCCTGCGGGAGCCCTACGCCGCCTGGATGCAGGGGGGGCTCAACTACCACAGCGGCCAGCTGGGGATGCTCCTGGCTGCCCAGGAGCTGCTGGACGAGGGCCTGCTGCGGCTGTAAATCCAGATTGGAGCAAAAAAAGGACAGGGAGGTTTCCCTGTCCTTTTCCTGTATTAGGGCCATTACAGGCCCTTTTTCTCTTTTTTGCAGTTAGAGTTAGCGCAGCAGGTGCAGCCGCTGCCGCCGCAGCAGGTGCGGCCGTTCTTCTTGTCCCGCCAGAGCTTCCGCCCGGCCAGGAACACTCCCGCCGCCAGCAGGAGAACCACAATGGCGGTGCCGATGATCTCGCCCATAGACGCCTCCTTACGCGAACAGCAGGCCGATATGGTACACGGCAAAGGTCACCAGCCAGGCCACTGCGATCTGGAATACTGCCACCAGGCCGGTCCAGCCCCAGCTGCCGGTCTCCTTTTTGATGGTGGCCAGGGTGGCCGCGCAGGGGACGTAGAGCAGGGAGAAGGTCATCAGGGCGTAGGCGTTCAGCGCGCCGAAGCCCAGGGCCCCCAGACTGCCGGAGAGGGCGGCCATGCCCGCGTCGGAGGTGACGCTGGAGATGCCGAAGAGCACCGCGCAGCTGGAGACCACCACCTCTTTGGCGGAGATGCCGGCGATGAGGGCCACCACGATCTGCCAGTAGCCCAGGCCGATGGGGGCGAAGAAGGGCACAATCCACTTGCCCAGGATGGAGCCGAAGGTGTCGGCCATGTCGGTGGAGTAGCCGGAGGGGCCGAAGTTTAAGAGGAACCACATGATGATGGAGGCCAGGAAGATGATGGTGCCCGCCTTGGTCAGGTAGTCCTTGACCTTCTCCCACACGTAGATGGCGATGGTGTGGGCGCTGGGGGCCTTGAATTCCGGCAGCTCGATGAGCAGCTGGTCCTCCCGCTCCCGCTTCCGGTCCGCCAGGTGGAGGAGGAAGGCGATGAGCACCGCCACCACCAGCCCCAGCACGTACAGGGAGAAGGCCACCAGCATGGCGTTCTCCGGGAAGAACATCTGGGAGAACAGCACGTAGATGGGGAGCCTAGCGCTGCAGGACATAAACGGGGTGATGAGCATGGTCTTGTACCGGTCCCGTTTGCTCTCTAAAGCGCGGGAGGCCATAATGGCCGGCACGGTGCAGCCAAAGCCCAGCACCATGGGGATGAAGGACCGGCCGGAGAGCCCCAGCCTGCCCATGATGCTGTCCATCACATAGGCCACCCGGGCCATATAGCCGCTGTCCTCTAAAAAGGCCAGGGCCAAAAACAGGATGAAGATATTGGGCAAAAAGGTGAGGATGCCGCCCACCCCGGCGATGATGCCGTCCACCAGCAGGGAGATGAGGGGCGGCGCCACGTGGATGGCCTCCAGGCCGGAGCGGGCCCCGCCGGAGAGGATTTCCAGGCCGGTCTCGAAGTAACCCTTCAGCCAGTCGCCGATGGTGAAGGTGAGAAAGAACACCAGGGCCATGATGACCAGGAAAATCGGCAGGCCCAGCACGTTGTGGGTCAGCAGCCGGTCCGCCTTGTCGGTGAGGGCGGCTTTTTTCTCCTTGTTCACCAGCACTTCCTGGATGATCTCGTCGATAAAGTCGTACTTCTGGTTGATGATGTCCTTTTCGTAGCTGCGGTCCAGCACGTCGGGCAGGTCTACGGGGTAGCGCTCCATGATCTCCTTGTCCCGCTCCAGCAGCTTTAAGGCGTGCCAGCGGTAATTGTTCAAATCAGGGTAGCGCTTTTTCAGGGCGTCAATCACCAGGTCGATCTTGTCCTCCAGCTCGTCGGAGTATACCATGGTGTATTCCGCGTGGTGGTGGTGCCGGTGCTTGGTCTGTAGGGTCTGGGGTTCATCCTCCCCATGGTGGTGGATGAGGGGGATGTCGTGGCGGTGCTCCTTGTGGTGGGCCGCCGCGTGCATCAGGATATCCAGGCCGGTCTTGCGCCGGGCGGACACGGGGATGACCGGGATGCCCAGCATCTCCGGCAGGCGGTGGGTGTCGATCTCCATGCCCCGCTTCTCCACGATGTCCATCATATTCAGGGCCAAAATCACCGGCTTGCCCAGCTCGATGAGCTGCAGCGTCAGGTACAGATTGCGCCCCAGGGCAGAGGCGTCCGCCACGTCGATGATGACATCAACGTCGTCGCTCATAATGTACTGCCGGGTCACCTGCTCCTCCATGGTGTAGGAGGTAAGGCTGTAGGTGCCGGGCAGGTCCACCAGCTTGTACTCCTGGTCGTGGAACTGGAAGCGGCCCTCTTTTTTCTCCACGGTGACGCCGGGCCAGTTGGCCACCTTCAGGTTGGCCCCGGTGTAGGCGTTGAACAAGGTGGTCTTGCCGCAGTTGGGATTCCCCACAAATCCGATGGAAAGTTCTTGTGCCATGTTCATCCCCTCACTTTCACATGCTTTGCGATGCCCAGCCCCAGGGCAAACCGTGTGCCCCGCACTTTTACGATCACCGCGCCCCGGCGCTTTTTCTGCAGCACCGTGACCTGGGTGCCCTCCAGCAGGCCCAGGGCCTCCAGCCGGCGCTCCAGCTCCAAAGGCAGGGCGATCTCCTCTACAACATATTGGGAACCAGGGTTCCCCTCCTGTAATGTCATACGGTCCTCAACTCCCTTGTGATAGACGGGTACGCAGCTCGCGTATCCACCCTATAAAGTTAGCAAAATCTAACTTTTTTGTCAATGACTTTCTGCGTTTTTTCTCGCGGGCTCTTCCCAAATGGGGATTTTGGTGGTATAATCTGTTTTGTAACCAATTTGTAACGTGACATAACTTTCCGGGAGGGCCTTGGCATGATCGACCTGCACCTGCATCTGGATGGTTCCCTGTCCCCGGGGCTGGCCGCGGCGCTGGCCCGGGAGCAGGGCCTTGCTCTGGCGGAGGGTGAGATCGAGGCCAGGCTGGGCGTCCCCCAGAACTGTGGAAGCCTGGAGGACTATCTCTCCTGCTTCCAGCTCCCGGTACAGCTGCTGCAGAGCTGGGAGGCCCTCTCCCGGGCCGGGTACGATCTGGCACGGCGGCTGGGGGATCAGGGGCTGCTCTACAGCGAGATCCGCTTCGCGCCCCAGCTCCACACCCAGCAGGGCCTCAGCCAGTCCCAGGCGGTGGAGGCCGTTTGGAGCGGCGTGACCCAGGCCATGGGGGAGCGGGAGGGCTTCTCCGCCCAGCTCATCCTGTGCTGTATGCGGGGCGGGGAGGAGGCCGCCAACTGGGAGACCTTCCAAGCGGCCCAGCGGTTTTTGGGCCAAGGGGTCTGCGCGCTGGACCTGGCCGGTGCCGAGGCCAGCTACCCGGTGGAAAATTACCGTGCCCTCTTTACCCAGGCGAGGGAGGCTGGGGTGCCCTTTACCCTCCACGCCGGGGAGGCGGACGGGCCCCAGAGCGTCTGGGGCGCGCTGGAGCTGGGCGCCAGCCGCATCGGCCACGGGGTGCGGGCCATGGCGGACCCCGCCCTGGTGGAGGAGCTGGCCCGGCGGCAAATCCCCCTGGAGCTGTGCCCCACCAGCAACCTGCAGACAAGAGCGGTGGCGTCCCTGGCGGACTACCCGGTAAAGGAGTACCTGCGCCGGGGCCTGCGGGCCACCCTGAACACCGACAACATGACCGTTTCCCGCACCACGCTGCGGGAGGAGTACGAAAAGCTGGACCTCACCCCGCGGGAGCGGGACCAGCTGCTGGAAAACGCCGTAGCCGCGTCTTTCCTGCCTCCGGCCGCCAAGGTCGCCCTGGGGCAGCGGGTGCGGGAGAGGCGGGGACTCTGGCTGCCCTGCCCGGCGGACAACGAAGGAGGATGTGATCTGACATGAGAAAGAGGATGAGACAGCTTTGCCGCGTTTTGGCCATGACCCTGGCCCTGTGCCTGGCCTTCCCCCTGGAGGCCACCGCCGCCACCATCGACGAGGTGAAGGCCCGCCAGGAGGAGCTGGCCCAGGAGAACGCCCAGCTGGAGGAGGAGATCGCCCAGCTGAAGGAGGACGAGTCCGCGGCGCTGGAGTACCAGGCCGCCCTGGAGGAGAAGATCGGCGTGACAGAGCAGAAGATCGACGCCGCCAGGGAGAGCATCCAGCTGATGGACGATGAGATTTTGGTGTTGGAGCAGAAGCTGGACGCCGCCCAGGCGGAGTACCAGGACACCCTGGACGAGTTCGCCCAGCGGGTGGTGGCTCTGTACCGGATGGGGTCCATCGACACCCTGGAGATCCTCCTGACCTCCGAGAGCTTTGTGGACTTCGCCCTGCGCACCGAGATGCTCTCCGCCGTGGCCCGGCACGACCAGGAGATTGTGGACCGGCTGGAGGAGTACCAGGAGGTCACCCGGGCGGACCGGGAAGAGGTGGAGCGCCTGCGCCAGGAGGTGGCCGCCAACAAGCGGGACCTGGAAGCCAGCCAGGACGAGCTGAAGGACCTGAACGCGGAGAACGACGCCCTCATCGACCAGCTGGTGAGCCAGCAGCTTATGGCCGAGGAGACCATCCAGATGAACGAGACCGAGGACGCGGAGCTCAACGCCCAGCTGGAGGCCCTGCTGGAGGCGGAGCGCAAGCGCCAGGAGGAGCTGGCCGCCCAACAGGCCGCCCAGCAGCAACAACAGCAACAGCAGCAGGGCGGGGAGTCCACCGGTGAGGAGGACGGCTCCTCCCAGGGAGGCACCTCGGAAGGCGGCCAGGCCGTCGAGCCGGTGAACCCCGGCCTCCAGGACGGCTTTAGCCCCATCTGGCCCTGCCCGGGCTATGCCTACATCAGCGGCCACTTCGGGGAGATCTACCCCGACGGCAACCCCCACTACGGCCTGGACATCGCCGCGGTGTACGGCACGCCTATCATCGCCGCCCAGGCGGGCACGGTCATCTACGCCGATTACCACTGGTCCTGGGGCAATAACGTGCTCATCAGCCACAACGCCACCTACGCCACTCGCTACGCCCACTGCAGCTCCCTGGCGGTGAGCGTGGGCCAGTACGTGGAGCAGGGCCAGATCATCGGTTATGTGGGCAGCACGGGGAATTCGGGGGGCAACCACCTGCACTTTGAGGTGTACTACAACAACGTCCGTGTGGACCCCGACCCCTATCTGGGCATCTAAAAAAAGTATAGAGCGATCTGAAAGCCCCCGGCTGCTGCCGGGGGCTTCTGTTTCGCCAGCCAGCGAAAAAGGGCCCCTGCTTTTGCAGAGGCCCTTTTGCTCCATGGGAAAAACTTACAGCATCAAATCGCGGATGTACTTGATGGTGTACTTGACGCCCTTTTCGCCCTTTTCCCCCTGCCAGGTGCGGGAGTGGGGCTCGATGGCCAGGTAGCCGTCGTAGCCGTGCATGTACAGGATGGCGAAGAACGCCCGCCAGTTGATGCAGTCGATGCCGGCCGGGGGGTTATCGTAGTTGGTGTTGTGGGTGTCGTACATGCCGGGGGCGAAGATGTCCTTCAGCTCCGGGTGCTTCATCATCAGGTCGCGCTTGGACCACATGTCGGGCTCCTCAGACTCGCCCCGCTGGATGACACCCTTGATGTGGCAGTACTTGAACTGAGAGCCCCACTCCATGCCCTCGTCCATGTAGGCGCCCTGGGGGCCGCCGTGGACGAAGCTGTGGGAGGGGTCGTACTTGATGCCCAGGCCGGGCACTTCGCTGAGGACCAGCTTCCACTGCTCGGGGGTGCGGATGTAGTTGTCGCCCATCATGCAGTTGACGATGGCGCACTCCATGCCCCGCTCTTTGGCGGCGGCCACGATCTGGTTGAGCACCTTGATGGCGGCGGTGATGTTCTTATAGTAGGAGAGCTCCTTCACGTAGGCCACGCTGCACAGGTAGTATTTGGCGCCCAGGTACTGGCCGAAGTCCATGACAGCCACCACGTTTTCCCACTCCTCGGGGATCACGTCGCCGTTCTGGTCCAGGATATGGCTGGCCCAGCGGCCCACAGCGCCCACCTCTACGCCGGTCTTTTCCGAGGCCTCCTTGATGGCGGCCTGGCGGGCTTTCAGCTCCTCTACAGGCAGGCCGAAGAAATCGGTGGGATTGCAGTCAAACTCCACAAAATCCAGGCCCAGTTCTTTGGCGTGCTCCAGGCTCTCCGGCGCGGGCTGCGAGATGATACCAAGTTTCATTTCTGTTTCCTCCTAGCAAAATATTGAACGAAAGCGCGTGGCTTTGTTTCCAGAATGGTCGGGCTTACCGGGCGGCTTCCTTTTCCGCCGCCTCGAACAGGCCGTTGATGTAGGCGGCCCCCAGGGCCCGGTCGTACAATCCGTAGCCGGGGCGGCCGGTCTCCCCCCAGATCATCCGCCCGTGGTCGGGCCGGACATAGCCGGTAAAGCCGTTTTCCACAAGGGCTTTTACGATGGCGTACATGTCCAGGGAGCCGCAGCTGCTCAAGTGGGCCCGCTCCTCAAAGCCCCCGGGGAGGAGGGCCACGTTGCGCAGGTGCACAAAGTGGATGCGCCCCATCTTGGCGTACTTGGCGGCCAGAGCGGGCACGTTATTCTTCGGCGAGCAGCCCAGGGAGCCGCAGCACAGGGTAAGGCCGTTGTGGGGGTCGTCCACCAGCTTGAGAAAGCGGTCCAGGTTCTGCTCGTCGGTGATGATGCGGGGCAGGCCGAAGATGCTCCAGCAGGGGTCGTCCTGGTGGATGGCCATGTTCACATCGCAGGACGCTGCCACCGGGATGACTTTTTCCAGGAAATACTGGAGGTTGGCCCACAGGTCCTCCTCGGTGAGGGCCTGGTACTGGGCCACCACGTCCCGCAGACCCTCCCGGGTGTAGCTGGCGTCCCAGCCCGGCAGGGTCAGGTCGCTGTCGCTTTTCAGGGGATCTACCTGGTCCACCTGCTCCTGGTAGTACACCAGGGAGGTGGAGCCGTCGGGCAGCAGGTGGTCCAGCTGGGTGCGGGTCCAGTCGAACACCGGCATAAAGTTGTAGCAGATGCACCGGACACCCGCTTCCGCCAGGCGCCGGATGTTCTCGCAGTAATTCTCGATATACCGGTCCCGGGTGGGGAGGCCCAGTTTGATGTCCTCGTGGACCGGGACGCTCTCGATGACCTCGAAGGCCAGCCCGGCCTTTTCAGTGAGTGCCTTCAGCTCGGCGATGCTCTCCCGGCTCCAGACTTCGCCCACGGGCACGTCGTACACCGCGGTGACGATGGCCTGCATCCCGGGGATCTGGCGGATCTGCTCCAGGGTGACTTTGTCGTCTTTGCCATACCAGCGGAAGGATAATTTCATGCAGGGATACCTCGCTTTTTGCACAAACTTTATACTTTATTTTAGCACGTGATACAGGAGATTGCAACGAAAAAATTGGAAGGCAGGCGGGTAAAAGCAGCGTTTTAGAAAAAAATAACATTCTATAATTCTAAAATAGAATTATAAAAAGCGGCAAGTGGCATAAGATAGGGGAGAGGGTAGCACCCCACACTTTTGAGACTGGAGGACAAGAAAATGGATGTCTATGTATGCGATGTTTGCGGCTACCGCTACGACCCCGAAGCAGGCGATCCCGATAACGGTATTGCCCCCGGCACTGCTTTTGAGGATCTCCCCGAGGATTGGGTCTGCCCCCTGTGCGGCGTAGGGAAGGACCAGTTCTCCAAAGAGTAAGAGACAGCAAAAAGGGCGGCCCCCATGGGGGGCCGTCCTTTTTTTATGTTGTGTTTTCGTTAGTCCAGGGGGCGCATTTCCAGAACCTCCCAGGTGCAGTCCAGCTCCTGGCGGCTGAGGCTGCGGTCCGGGTACTCCGCCTCGCCCTGCTGGTTGTCGGTGGGGTCGCTGCGCAGATGGTCCTTGGGCGGGTCAAATTCCCACTGGAATTGGGAGTTTGCCGCCATGCGGTAGGGGTCCAGGTTGCCGAAGTAGTGCTGGTGCAGCAGCTGGGACCCGGCCCGGTAGGCGCTGCCGCCGAAGGAGGGGTCCGCGAACAGCCAGCCGTAGGGGGCGATGTAGAACTGGGCCCAGTCGTGGCTGCCGGCTTCGTAGGGGGTGACGTATAGTCCACTCTGCCACCGGGCCGGGATGCCGGCGCAGCGGCACAGGGTGATGAACAGCAGGGCCTGGACGCCGCAGTCCCCCTTTTGGTTCAGGGCGGCGTACTCGGGGATCTGGGTGATGGTGAAATACTCCCGCATGAAGGAGTAGGTCACCTTGGTGGTGCAGTAGTCGTAGAAGCGGCGGGCCAGCAGCAGGGGGTTGGTCTCCCCGGCGGAGAGCTCGCTGCACAGGGCCCGGAGGAAGGGGGTAAAGCGGATGTGGGGCGCCTGCTCCTGGGTGTCGAAGTCCGGCTGGATGGGGGAGACCTTCTCCGGGTCCAGGGCGTGGTAGGCTGCGATGGAGTCATACTCGCACTCCACGGTGAAGGGGATATTCTCCTGGGGGGCGCAGGCAAAGCAGATGGTCCGCTGGCCCGCGGTCTCCGGGGCGATCACCGCCTGCTGTGGGGACCAGCCGGTGACGCGGATGTTCGCCATGTTCACCGCCGGGGCGGGGATGGGCAGGTGTACCCGCAGGGGCTCCCCGGGGCGGAAGGCCTGGTCGGCGACGCGCAGGGTGCCCCGCAGCCGGATGTGCCGGCCGGCCCGGCCCTTCTCCTGCATCTCGGCCACGGTCTCTTTCAACAGGCGCTTGTTGTTGGACTCGGCCTGGTCGGGCTCCCCGGCCCGGCGGGCGATGTCCGGGTACACGGTGATGAGGGTGTCGTAAAAACTGTGGCAGAAGTAGGGCTTGCCGTCCCGGTAGATCCAGTCGATCTGGCTGCTGTCCTCCAGCTCCCGCATCTCCTCCGCGGTAAAGCCGGGGATGTGCTCCTGCAGGATCTTCAGGCCCTCCTCCTCGCTGTAGATGTAGTCCCGGGGCAGCCGGCGGAGGATCTCCGTCTCCAGCTCCAGGCGCTTTACCAGGGCGAAGGGCAGCTTTCCGGAATCCAGCCGCCGGCGGATCAGGCGCTGGGCGCGTTCAAAATCGCCGCACCATTTGGCCTTTTCAATATCCTCCGGCAGGGGGATCTCCAAATAGCGCATTTGGTCTAAAGTCATAGTAAATTCCTCCCTTTTTCCCGATCATACCACGGCCCCGCCCAAAAAGCAACAGGGACGGGCGAAAAAAGCGGGCGGCCTGCTGGGCCGCCCGCCGGGCCTTACAGCGTCTCGTAGCCGTGGGCCTCCTGGAGCATCATGTCCTTTACCTTCATCAGGCGGATCTGGGTGGAGCGCTCGTTCTCGTCCAGCTTCATGGAGATATACTTGATGTTCTCCTGCAGCCGGGGGATGACCACGTGCTCCAGGGCGTTGACCCGGCGCCGTGTCTTTTCAATCTCCGCCGCCATAAGCTGGCAGGCCTTCTCCCGTTCCGCCAGCTGGAGCATGGCGGGGAAGATGTCCGACAGGGACTGCACCGCGCCGTCCAGGTCGCTGGAGGTAAAGGCAAAGCCGTAGGAGAAGATATCGTTTTTATCCGGGGTGCGGGTGTGGAAGGTGAATTTGGGGATCTCCACGCTCATCACGTTCTCCAAGGTGTAGTCCAGGGATACCCGCTGCTTGGGGGCCAGCAGGGCGGTGTTCAGCACCTCGTCCTGCATCCCGGCCCGGGCCAGGAGGAAGTTTTTGTTGGCCGCCTGGATGCCCGCCTCTACCTGTTCCCGCAGGGCTTTGTTCTCCCGCACCTGGTCCAGGAATTGACGCATCAGCTCATCCCGCTTATCCTTCAGCAGCTTGTGGCCCCGGGTGGCGGTGGCCAGCTTTTTCTTCAGGCGGGTGAGCTCCATCCGGGTGGGGTTGACCTGTGTTCCGGCCAAGAGTCATCACACCTTTCCGTAGTACTGGTCCAAAAGGCTGTCGCTGATGCGCTTGAGCTCGCTGCGGGGCAGGATGGACAGCAGCTTCCAGCCCAGGTCCAAAGTCTCCTCAATGTCCCGGTCGGTATTGTAGCCCTGGGACACGTATTCGTTCTCGAAGGCGTCGGCAAACTTGGCGTAGAGCTTATCCAGCTCGGTGAGGGCGGCCTCGCCCAGCACCACCATCAGCTCCTTGGCGTCCTTGCCCCGGGCGTAGGCGGCGAAGAGCTGGTTCATGGTGGCGGAGTGGTCCTTCCGGGTCTTGCCCTCGCCGATGCCCTTGTCTTTTAGCCGGGACAGGGAGGGCAGCACGTCGATGGGCGGCGCGATGTTCTTCCGGTACAGGTCCCGGCTGAGGATGATCTGCCCCTCGGTGATATACCCGGTCAGGTCGGGGATGGGGTGGGTCTTGTCGTCCTCGGGCATGGAGAGGATGGGGATGAGGGTGATGGAGCCTGTTTTCCCCTTTTGCCGGCCAGCCCGCTCGTAGAGGGAGGCCAGGTCCGTGTACATATAGCCGGGGTAGCCCCGGCGGCCGGGCACCTCTTTCCGGGCGGCGGAGACCTCCCGCAGGGCGTCGGCATAGTTGGTGATATCCGTGAGGATGACCAGCACATGGTAGTTCTTTTCAAAAGCCAGGTACTCCGCGGCGGTAAGGGCCATGCGGGGGGTGGCGATACGCTCGACCGCCGGGTCGTTGGCCAGGTTGACAAAGAGCACCGTGCGGTCGATGGCGCCGGTCTCCCGGAAGCTCTGGATGAAGTAGTCCGACTCCCCGAAGGTGATGCCCATGGCGGCGAACACCACCACAAAGGGCTCGCTGGTGCCCCGCACCTTGGCCTGCCGGGCGATCTGGGCGGCCAGCTGGGCGTGGGGCAGGCCGCTGGCGGAGAAGATGGGCAGCTTCTGGCCCCGCACCAGGGTGTTCAGCCCGTCGATGGCGGAGACACCGGTCTGGATGAATTCCTGGGGGTAGCTGCGGGCGGCGGGGTTCATGGGCAGCCCGTTGATGTCGTCCCGCCGGTCGGGAAGGATCTCCGGCCCGCCGTCGATGGGCCGGCCCAGGCCGTCGAACACCCGGCCCAGCATGTCCTCGCTGACCCCCAGCTCCATGCTGCGTCCCAAAAAGCGCACCTTGCTGCTGGTGAGGTTGATGCCCGTGGAGCTCTCGAACAGCTGCACCAGGGCGTTGCCCTCGTTGATCTCCAGCACCTTGCAGCGCCGTTTTTCCCCGTTGAACAATTCAATCTCACCCAGCTCGTCGTAGGCCACGTTCTCCACGCCCCGCACCAGCATCAGGGGACCGGCCACTTCCTGGATCGTGCGATATTCCTTTGGCATCAGTAGTCCTCCTTTGTCTGCTTGGCTTCGTGGAGCTCCCGCTCCAGCTGCAGGGACACGGCCTCAAAGGCCTGCCGCAGCTGGTCCGCTGGGGTGTATTTGAACCGCCCGATCTGCTCCCGTACCGGCAGCGCGATGAGCTTTTCGATGTCCGCCCCCTCCTGGAGGGCGGCCTGGGCTTTCTCGTAATACTGGAGGATCAGGAGCATCATGTCGTGCTGCTTCTCCAGGGGGGTGTAGGTGTCCACCTCGTCAAAGGCGTTTTGATGGAGGAAGTCCTCCCGGATGGACCGGGCGGCCTCCAGCTTCAGGCGGTCCGGGGCGGACAGGGCATCCATGCCCACCAGCTGGACGATCTCCTCCAGCTCCGCCTCCTCCTGGAGCAGGCGCATGAGCTGGGTGCGCAGCTGCACCCAATCCTTGGCCACATGGCGGGTGAACCACTGCTCCATGGTGTCCAGGTACAAAGAGTAGCTGGTGAGCCAGTTGACCGCGGGGAAGTGGCGCTTGTAGGCCAGGGAGGAATCCAGCCCCCAGAACACCTTGACGATGCGCAGGGTGGCCTGGGACACGGGCTCGGAGATGTCGCCGCCGGGCGGGGACACGGCCCCGATGACGGACAGGGCGCCCTCCCGCTCCTCGCTGCCCAGGGTGACCACCCGGCCCGCCCGCTCGTAGAACTGGGCCAGGCGGCTGCCCAGGTAGGCGGGGTAGCCCTCCTCGCCGGGCATCTCCTCCAGGCGGCCAGACATCTCCCGGAGGGCCTCGGCCCAGCGGGAGGTGGAGTCG
>DXIW01000062.1 GCA_019112625.1 Candidatus Acutalibacter stercorigallinarum
TAACCAACTAAGCTACATCCACCATATTGGCGCGCCAAAAGGGACTCGAACCCCTGGCCTACTGCTTAGAAGGCAGTTGCTCTATCCAGCTGAGCTATTGGCGCATCTTTGGGGGCATCCTTTGGCCCGCATATCTACTTTTGCCCCGGCCCGGTGGGTCCTCCCCCTTTCAGGCGGCTGGGGAAGTATAAGGTACAGGCAACATCGCGCGGAATGCCTTGCACACGAGCCGCTTTGCAGCGATCCACTCCATGGCGTATGACGCGAATTGCCTGGGGTGCAACCCCTGGAGCGGATGATGGGAATCGAACCCACACGACCAGCTTGGAAGGCTGGGGTTCTACCATTGAACTACATCCGCGCATGTACGCGCGCATTTTTGCGGCGATGATTATTATACCATGGCCTTTTTCATCCGTCAAGAGTTTTCCGCATTTCCTGGCAAAGAAAAAAACGCCCCGCCGGGAGGACCCCGGCAGAGGCGCATTTTTCAAAGATTTTTACAGGGCGGCCACGCTGAGCTGACCGTCCCGGCCGGTGACGGCCACCGCGGTGACCGCCCCCTCGCCCCGCTCTACCAGCAGGCTGGCGATGCGGTCCTCCACCTGGCGGCGGATGTTGTTGCGCAGGTCCCGGGCCCCGCTTTTGCCGTGGATGGACTGGGCGGCCAGCACCTGGCAGGCCCCCTCGTCGAAGGTGAGGGTGATGCCCTTCTCCTTGAGGCTGCCCACGTACTCGTTCAGCATCAGGGCGGCGATCTTCCGGTAGTCCTCCTCGTCCAGGGGACGGAACACGATGACCTCGTCGATGCGGCTTAAAAATTCCGGGCGGAGGAAGTCGCTGAGGGCCTTGGCGGCCTTCTCCCGGCTCATGTCCGCGGCGGTCTTGGCAAAGCCCAGGGAGGCCTCCTTCCGGTCGCTGCCGGCGTTGGAGGTCATGATGATGACGGTGTTCTCGAAATTCACCGTGCGGCCGTGGGCGTCGGTGATGCGGCCCTCGTCCAGAATCTGCAGCAGGATGTTGAGCACGTCCGGGTGGGCCTTCTCGATCTCATCGAAGAGCAGCACGGAGTAGGGCCTTCTGCGCACCTTCTCGGTGAGCTGGCCGGCCTCGTCGTAGCCCACGTAGCCAGGGGGCGAGCCGATGATCTTGGAGACGGAGTGCTTCTCCATAAACTCGGACATGTCCAGGCGGATGAGGGTCTCGGGGGTGTCGAACAGCTCTTGGGAGAGCACCCGCACCAGCTCGGTCTTGCCGGTGCCGGTGGGCCCCACGAAGATGAAGGAGGCGGGGTGCCTGCGGGGGCTGATCTGTACCCGGCTGCGGCGCACCGCGGCGGAGACGGCCTTTACCGCCTCGTCCTGGCCGATGATCTTCCGGGAGAGCACGTCCTCCAGGTGGGCCAGCTTGGCCAGCTCGTTTTCCTCCACCCGGGCGGCGGGGATGCCGGTCCACAGCTCGATGACATAGGCCAGGTCCTTTTCCTCCACCGCGGCGAAGGCCCCCTCGCTCTTCAGCTTGTCCAGGCTCTCCTCCAAGGTGGCGATGCGGTAGTGGGTCTTGGCCAGCTCCTCGTAGTCCACCATGCCGCCGGCGGGGTTCTGCAGGTCCTGCTCGTGGTTTTTCTCCTTGCGCAGGGCCAGCTCCTTGGCGTCGTACTCCTCCAGCTTTTTGTTGCGCAGGGCAGCACAAGCGCAGGCCTCGTCCAGCAGGTCGATGGCCTTGTCGGGCAGGTAGCGGTCATTGATGTACCGCTCCGCCAGCACCACCATCCGCCGGGCGATGTGCTCGCTTACGGTGACCCGGTGGAAGCTCTCGTAATAGCCCTTGATGCCCAGGATGATCTGGACCGCGTCCTCGATGGAGGGCTCGGCCACGGTGACGGGCTGGAACCGGCGCTCCAGGGCGGCGTCTTTCTCGATGTATTTCCGGTACTCGTTGAAGGTGGTGGCGCCGATGACCTGAATCTCACCCCGGGAGAGGGCGGGCTTTAGGATGTTGGCGGCGTTCATGCTGCCCTCGGCGTCGCCGGTGCCCACCAGGTTGTGGACCTCGTCGATGAAGAGGATCACGTTGCCGTCGGCCTTTACCTCGTCCACCAGGCCCTTGATGCGGCTCTCGAACTGGCCCCTAAACTGGGTGCCGGCCACCAGGGCGGTGAGGTCCAGCAGCTGGACCTCCTTCTCCTGGAGCTTGGCGGGCACCTGGCCCCGGGCGATGCGCAGGGCCAGGCCCTCGGCCACGGCGGTCTTGCCCACGCCGGGCTCGCCGATGAGGCAGGGGTTGTTCTTCTGCCGGCGGGAGAGGATCTGCACCACACGCTGGATCTCCTTTTCCCGGCCGATGATGTTGTCCAGGCCGCCGCTTCTGGCCTTGGCGGTGAGGTCGGTGCAGAAGTTGGTGATGAACTTCCGCTTTTTCTTGTGGAAGCTCTCCTTCTTCTGCTGGACCCCGGCGCCACCCACGCCCCCGTTCTCCCCGGGGCGGCCGCCCAGCATCTGGTCTACGGGCAGGGTGGCGGCGCCGCCGGGGGCGAAGAGGGCGTCCTCGCCCTCGTCCTCATCCCCGCCGTCCTGCTGGGGGCCGGGGAAGCTCTCCATCATCTGGGCGATCTGCTCGGTGGCCTCTTTGATCTCCTCGTCGCTCATACCGGTCTGTTGTTTGATGGTGTTCATCATATTATCCATCATCTCGTTTACGGGCTGGATGCCCAGCTCTCTGGCGCAAACGAAGCAATATCCCTGGATCTCTTTGCTGTCCCGGGACTGGGACACAAAAACAGTGGCTGGCCTTTTATGGCAGCGGGAACACATCAGCATAGTATCCTCGTCCTTTCTTCCTGCCTGTCTCCGGCGGCCCTGGGCCGTCCGGCGGGGCGCGGCGCCCCGGTGTTCTATCTAATCAAACAAATATGGCCTGGGTGTGAAGAAGCCGTAAAAAAAGCGGAAATTCCCCGGAGCCATGCCCCGGGGCTGTCGTCCCTATTTCTTCCGGCTTTCCCGCACGGTCTTGGCCCGGATCTCATCCTTGAGGGAGAGCTCATACTCCCCGTCCTCCGAGCGGAGGATGGTGAGGAAGATCTGGAAATACCGCACCGCGGAGTAGATCATCATGGCGGCGGTGAGGATGAGCAGCACGTAGGCCACCACCTCGAAGGTCACGGGCTTTACGGGGAAGAACCCGTCGATCACCACGATGACAGAGACGGAGATGTAGAACATCACCGTGGCCACCTTGCCGTACCACTGGGCGGCGCAGGGGCGCTTCTGCTTTTTGAGGAGCAGGTACCCGCCGCAGCACAGCATGGTGAGCTCCTTTAGGATGAAGATGGCCAGCACCGGGCAGATCACCGGGAACTTTACCGCCAGGCACAGCGCCACCACACCCTGGGTCAGCTTGTCGGCGAAGGGGTCCAGCATCTTGCCCAGCTCGGTGACCTGGTCGAATTTCCGGGCGATCATCCCGTCGAACAGGTCGGACAGGCCGGAGAGGCACAGCAGCACCGCGGCGGTGACCAAATCGCCCTTGAGAAAGCGCCAGGCGAAAAAGGGCACCGCCAGGATGCGCAGCACCGAAAGGGCGTTGGGCACTGTCAAGTTTTTATTTCTGGCCTTTCTCTCTCCCGGCATATCCCGTGCCCCCTCTTTTTCTTCCTCTCTCTTTTTCAAAATCATCTCACGAAACCTTCAAAAAATTCCCCACTAGCGGAACAGGAAGCCCAGGGGGTTGCTGTTTACCAAAAATCCCGCCAGGTACGACTGGTCCAGCAGGGTCTGTATCTTTGTCTGGGTGTCCTGGGCCAGCATGGGCAAAAACACCTGCACCGCCGCCAGCACCACCCACAGGGAGACGCAGGCCAGAAGCAGCCCGAACACGCCCCCCAGCAGGCCGTTGACCTGCCGCAGCAAGGGCAGGTGGAACACCCCGGAGAGCAGGTCCGCCAGGGCCCGCACCACCATCATGAACAGCAGGTACAGCACGATGACGGCGAGCACCTTCAAAAAACCCACGAACACCGGGGACAGGGCGTCGGCCACCACCTCGGCGGCCTGGCCGGTCTGGGACTCCAGCCCGCCGGTGATGGAGGAGACGGTGATGCCCGCGCTCTCCAGCGCCCGCAGGACGAAGTCCGGCAGGGAGGACAGGAAGCCTTGGGCCGCGGCGGCCAGGTCCCCGGCGCCCAGGGTGGAGATGGACTCTTGGATCTTCTCCACCAGCGCCCCCCGGAAGAAGCTGTCGAACAGCCACTGGGCGGCCAGGCCCCCCAGGGCCCCGGCCAGGCAGGCGGAGAGCACCGCCCCCAAAAAGTGGGCCGCCGACCGGATGAACCCCCGCCGCACTCCCACCAGGAGGAACAGCAGGAAGAACACCAGCAAGATCCCATCGAGCGCGAAATGCACGGGCACGGCCCCCTTTCTCTCTCTTGGGCGGGAAAAACCGCCGCTTTTCTAACTATAGCACAAACCCCGGGCTTCCACAAGCCCCCGGGCCTTACAAATAACTTACGGAAACAGGCGGGCTCAGGGCGCGGTGACCTTCCGCACCTCGCTGCCCCCCAGCACATAGGCCAGGCTCTCGCTGGCCAGGGTGAGGCCGTGGGCGTCCAGGCCGGCCTCGGCCCGGCCCAGCTCCGCCCCGGCGGAGTAGTCGCAGAACACCGCCTGGCCGTCTACCAGCAGGCCGGCGCTGCCCCCGTACACGGAGATGGCCTCGATGCGCTCCTCCAGCTCCAGGGTCACCGGGTCCCCCATGCCGTGGAAGGTGAGCAGGGTGCTGGGGCCCGCGTGGTCGTAGGCGGAGATGGACAGAAACGCCCGGCTGGAGCACAGCTGGCAGGCGGTGAGCTGCCGGCCCTGGTAGCTGTACTCGGTAAACTCGTAGGCGCCGGACTCCCCCCGGACCAGGGCGGCGTCCCCCACGGCGTAGAGGGTGCCGTTCTCCCCCCAGTAGGCGGCCAAAAGCAGGTTGTCGCGAGTCTCGTAGGAGGCCACGGGCTCGCTTTTGCCAAAGTCGAACACCGTGAGCTTGGAGACCATCTCGCCCCCCTGGCTGCGCACGGTGCACACCGCGCCGAAGGTGCCGTCGTAGTTCAGGGTCACGGCGGTGATGTAGTCCTGGGCGAAGAGGTACTGGTACTGCAGCTGGCCCTCCCCCTGGCGGGCGGCCTCCTTTTGGTAGACGTTGAGCTGGGAGGCGCCGTCCTCCCCCTGGGTGCCCAGGGCGAATTTCCCGTTGGGGGCGATGGCCCCGGCCAGGATGGGCCGGTCCTCGCTGCCCTGGGCCACGGTATCCGTGCCGGAGAGGGTGATGTACCCGGTGCTGCCGGCGTTATACAGCAGGTAGCGGCCCTCCGCCTGGCAGAGCACCGGCTGGTTCAGCCCGTGGTGCAGGGAGAGGAGCTCCTCCCCCTCGGGGCTGTACATGGAGAGGGCCGTGTCGCTGAGGACCACGGCGCCCCCCTGGTAGGAGGCGAAGTTCCCCGGCTGCACCTGGGAGCCCAGGATGCTCACCGGGTAGCCCTCCCCGTCCCCCTCGCCCATGAGCTGGGTCTTGCCCCAGTTCCAGATGTGCTCGGGGCTCAGGCTGGCCCGGTTCAGCCACAAGGCCAGGGCCACCACCAGCACCAGCAGGATCACTGCCGCCTGGTACACCGCCTTGGGCACCTTTTTCCGCTCTTCCCGGCGGGCCTCCTCCCGAGCTTCCTCCCGGGCCTCTTCCTCCGCCAGCTCCTGGCCGATGGGCCGGGCCTCCCGGTAGTCCTTCAGCTGGATGACCTTCCGGTCCTGGGCGGGCGCGCCGTGTTTTTTCTCGTGCTTTGCCATCCTGTCCCCTCCTTTCTCACAAATCGTAAAAGACCCGGTTCAGGTACAGGCCGCAGGCCGGGGCGGTGGGCCCCGCCGCCTTCCTGTCCCTGGCCCGGAGGATGCCGGGGATGTCCTGGGGGGTGAATTTCCCCTGCTGCACCCGCAACAGCGTCCCCACCATGATACGCACCATGTTGTACAGGAAGCCGTCCGCCGCCACGGTGAAGGTGACCAGGTCCCCCTGGCGCTGCACCCGGGCATGGGTGACGGTGCGGGTCAGGTCCCCCTTCTCCCGTTTGTCCAGGGTGCAGAAGGAGGAGAAGTCGTGGCGGCCCACATAGTGCTGGGCCGCCTGGTCCAGCAGGGCCTCGTCCATGGGGTACCAGTAGTGCAGGGCCCGGCCGGCCAGGAAGGGGTCCCGCACCGGGTGGTTCCAGATCTGGTACACGTACTCCTTCCCCTTGCAGGAGTACCGGGCGTGGAAGCCCGGGGGCACCGGGGTGCAGGAGCGCACGGCGATGTCCTGGGGCAGGTAGTGGTTGAGGGCCGCCACCAGCCGCTCGGGGGCGATGGGGCTCTCGGTGCGCAGGCTGACGCAGAATTCCCTGGCGTGGACCCCGGTGTCGGTGCGGGAGCAGGCCTTGATGTCCTCTTTCAGGCCGGTGATGCGCTCCAGGGCCTCCTGGAACACCTGCTGCACCGTGAGGGCGTTTTCTTGTATCTGCCAGCCGTGGTAGCGGGTGCCGTCGTAGGCCAGCTTCAGCAGCAAGTCCTGTGGCATAGCCGGTCCTCCTGTCTGTGATATTGCGTAAAGCTAAGTTGCTTTACATGTGCGTTACCGCGGGGAACGCGATGTTCAGCGCCAGGAAGGCGGCGAAGAACACGGCGCAGACCCCCAAGATCACCCAGTCCCCCTGGGTAAAGCGCAGCACCTTCATTTTGGTGCGGCCCTCGCCCCCGTGGTAGCAGCGGCTCTCCATGGCGGTAGCCAAATCGTAGGCCCGGCGGAAGGCAGACACGAACAGGGGGATGAGCACAGGGATCAGCGCCTTGATGCGCTGCATGAGGCCGCCGCTCTCCATATCCGCGCCCCGGGCCTTCTGGGCGGACATGATCTTGTCCGTCTCCTCCAGCAGGGTGGGCACGAACCGCAGGGCGATGGTCATCATCATGGCGAACTCGTGGACCGGCACATGGAGCTTGGTGAGGGGCTTCAGCAGCCGCTCGATGGCGTCGGTCAGCTGGGTGGGGGAGGTGGTGAAGGTGAGGATGGAGGTGGCCAGAATCAGAATGACGATACGCACCGTGACGAAGATGCTGTTGAGGATGCCGTTTAGGGTGATGCGGAAGATGCCGAACTGCACCAGGGGCTCCCCGCTGCCGTAGAAGATGTTCAGCACCGCAGTGAACACCACCAGGACGAGAATGGCCTTGAGGCTTTTGAAGTAGAGCTTTAAGGGGATGCGGGACAGGAGCATCACCGCCACCACACCGGCGGCCACCAGGCCCAGGGCGAAGAAATTCTGGGCCACGAAAATGAGCACGATGAGGAAGATGGTAAGGCAGATCTTCAGCCGGGGGTCTGCCCGGTGGAGCACAGATTTGGCCGGAAAATACTGGCCCAGGGTGATGTCGGAGATCATTGCGCCTCCTCCTTCCGCTTCAAAAAGGGGATGAGCTGCTTGAGGGCGTCATCCACTGTCAGGGTGGCCGGGTCTACCGGGCAGCCCATGGCCTTCAGCTCCTGCATGATCTTGGTGATCTGGGGCACCCGCAGGCCCATCTGCTCCAGCTCGGGGCCACGGGAGAACACGGTCTTTGTCTCCTCCAGCATGGCCTTGTGGCCGCCGTTCATCACCAGCAGCCGGTCGGCGGTGCGGCCGATGTCCTCCATGCTGTGGGAGACCAGCAGCACCGTGTTGTTCCGCTCCCGGTGGTACTGGGTGATCTGGGCCAGGAGCACGTCCCGGCCCCGGGGGTCCAGGCCGGCGGTGGGCTCGTCCAGAATGAGCACCTCCGGGTCCATGGCGATGACCCCGGCGATGGCCGCCCGGCGCTTCTCGCCGCCGGAGAGCTCGAAGGGGGATTTTTCCAGCAGGTCCTGCTTCAGCCCCGTAAAGTGGGCGGCCCGCAGGGCCCGCTCCCTGGCCTCCTCCTCGGAGAGGCCCATGTTCTTGGGCCCGAACATGATGTCTTTCAGCACGGTCTCCTCAAAAAGCTGGTACTCCGGGTATTGGAACACCATGCCCACCTGGAACCGCACCTGGCGGATCTTTTTGGGCTCGGCCCAGATGTCTTTGCCGTTGAGCAGCACCTGGCCGGAGGTGGGCCGGATGAGGCCGTTGAGCATTTGGATGAGGGTGGACTTCCCGCTGCCCGTATGGCCGATGACCCCCAGAAACTCCCCCTGGCGGATGGCCAGGGACACGTTCTCCACCGCGGTTTTTTGGAAGGGGGTGCCCACCCCGTACTGATAGCACAGGTCTTTTGTCTCTAGTATGTTCAACGCTGGTCTCCCCTTCCTCAGGCCTCGCCCCGCAGATAACGCCGGAACATGGCCACGCACTCCTCTTCCCCCAAGGGCAGCCCCGGCAGGGGGATGCCCGCGGCCCGCAGCCGGTAGCACAGCTCGGTGGCCTGGGGCACGTCCAAGTCGTGGCGCTTTAACAGCTCCACGTCGCCGAACACCTGGTCCGGGGCGCCGTCTACCAGGATATTGCCCTCGTCCATGACCACCACCCGGCCGGCCTGGACGGCCTCGTCCATATAGTGGGTGATGAGCACGATGGTGATGCCCTTTTCCCGGTTCAAGTACTGGATGGTGTCCATGACCTCCCGGCGGCCCCGGGGGTCCAGCATGGCGGTGGGCTCGTCCAGCACGATGCACTTTGTCTCCATGGCGATGACCCCGGCGATGGCCACCCGCTGCTTCTGCCCGCCGGAGAGCTTGTGGGGGGCGTGCTCCCGGTACTCGTACATGTCCACGGCCTTGAGGGCCGCGTCCACCCGGCGGCGGATCTCCGCGGGGGGGACACCCAGATTTTCGGGGCCGAAGGCCACGTCCTCCTCCACGATGCCCGCCACCAGCTGGTTGTCCGGGTTCTGCTGCACCAGGCCCACCCGGCTGCGCACCGCGAACTGCTGGGACTCGTCCGCCGTGTCCATGCCGTCCACCAGGATCTTCCCGGCGGTGGGCAGCAGCATGCCGTTAAAGAGCTTGGCCATGGTGGATTTTCCGCAGCCGTTGTGGCCCAACAGCGCCACGAACTGCCCCTCCTCGATGGAGAGGTCCACGCCGTGGAGCACCTCTTTGGCGTCCACGTCGTTGGGGTCGTAGGTAAAGCGCACTTGCTGCGCTTGAAGAAATGGCATGGGTCTCACCTCGAAGAGAAAATAGGATGGCTGGATGCAGGGCTCTCCCCCGCCCTCCCCGGCCCCGCGGCGCGGGGCCGCCTCCGCCGCCTGGGGCGGAGGGCCCGACAGCGCCGGGCGGGAGGGCGGGGGCCAGGGCAGAGCAGGAAAAAGGTAAAAAGTAAGAGGGAATAGGTAAGAAGTGACACTCCCCCAGTCACGACTATGCGGATGCGCGACTTGGCTCCTGCCCTCCCCCCTGCCCCCCTCCCGTAAGGAAACTGAGATATTGCCGATCCCTTTCTGGTACGGGAGGGGGGGAAGTATCTTTTTATCCCAAGGGGGACTGCCGTGTCTCCCCCTGCCGGTTCTGATCGGCAAGACAGGGGTACGAACGATCTCATACTCCCTCCGTCACACCGGAGGTGTGACACCTCCCTCAGAGAGGGAGGCAGCCCCCCCCTGTGGGGGCCGCTACGTGCCGGTGGCACGTTGCCCAGCGGCCGACCGAGCCGGCAGGCGAGACGGTGTCATCGCAAAGCGATGACGGAAGGGGTTGCTCTTAAAATCCCGGAGCGCCCTTTGGGTTGGGATTATCTTGTCCAATCCGGATACAGACCAAAATTCCGGCGCACGAAGTGCAGAGGAATTTTCCTGTCCCTACGAGTTATCCTCGCTTACGCTCGGCTAACTCGGCCAAGAACCGCTTGGGAGTTTGAGAAACTCCCATTTCGCTGCGCGAAACCGCGGTTCTTGCGGCTAAAATCCCGGAGCGTCCTCTGCGGAGGGATTTTCCCGTCCTCCGAGGTCACTCGGCCCAGAGGGCGGTGCTGCCGCAGGGGAGGATCAGGCCGGTGTTGGTGACGGGGAGGCCGATCTCGTCGGCGGAGACCTCCCCGCCGAACCGGGGCCGCAGGAGCAGCCCCAGCAGGTAGGCCATCACCGAGGGGGACAGGCCGGTGGTGTAGGAGTTGAGGATAAAGAACAGGGGGTTATCGCTTAAAATGGGAAGGCACTGCTGGATGAGGCCGTAGAGCTGCTCCTCCAGCTTCCACACCTCGCCGCCGGGTCCCCGGCCGTAAGAGGGCGGATCCATGATAATGGCGTCGTAGGTGTTGCCCCGCCGCTGCTCCCGCTGGACGAATTTCAGGCAGTCGTCCACCAGCCAGCGCACCGGCCGGTCGGCCAGGCCGCTGGCCTGGGCGTTCTCCTTCGCCCACTGGACCATGCCTTTGCTGGCGTCCACGTGGGTAACGGCGGCCCCGGCCTGCATGCAGGCCAGGGTGGCGGCGCCGGTGTAGCCGAAGAGGTTCAGCACCTTGATGGGCCGGCCCGCCTTCCGGATGGCTTCCTGGGCGAAGGCCCAGTTCACCGCCTGCTCGGGGAAGATGCCCGTGTGCTTGAAGCCCATGGGCTTGAGGCGGAAGGTCAGGTCGTTCCAGGCGATCTTCCACACCTGGGGCATGGGCTTGTAGGCCTCCCAGCTGCCGCCGCCGCTTTTGGAGCGGTGGTAGCGGGCGTGGGCGCCGCGCCACCGGGGGTCCACCCGGTCGCTGGACCAGAGGATCTGGGGGTCGGGGCGGATGAGGAGGATATCCCCCCACCGCTCCAGGCGCTCCCCGTCCCCGGTGTCGATGAGTTCATAGTCGTTCCATTGGGCTGCCCGCATGGCTTACACCAGCTCCTGCTCGATGACTTTGGCCACGTCCTGGGCCAGCTTTTCGATGTGGGCCTCGTCCCGGCCCTCCACCATCACCCGCAGCAGGGGCTCGGTGCCGGAGGGCCGCACGATGACCCGGCCCTCTTTGCCCAGAGTCTCGCTGGCCTTGTCGATGGCGGCCTTCACCTTGTGGTCGGTGTAGAAGGCCAGCTTGCCCTCGGGGGAGACCTTGATGTTCACCATGGTCTGGGGGTAGCGCTGCATGAGGGTGGCCAGGGAGGACAGCTTCGCCTCCCGGCGGCGCAGCAGGCTGAGCAGCTGGCAGGCGGTGAGCTGGCCGTCGCCGGTGGTGGCGAAGTCCCGGAAGATCACGTGGCCGCTCTGCTCGCCGCCGAAGTTGTAGCCGTCCAGAAGCATCTCCTCCAGCACGTAGCGGTCGCCCACCTTGGTGGCCTCGAAGCGCATGCCGTTCTCCTCGCAGAAACGCTGGAAGCCCAGGTTGGTCATAATGGTGCCCACCACCGTGTTGCCGGAGAGCTTGCCCCGGCTCTTCATGTCCATGGCGCAGATGGCCATGATGAAGTCGCCGTCCACGAAGTTGCCCTGGTCGTCCACCATCAGGCAGCGGTCGGCGTCGCCGTCGAAGGCCACGCCCGCGTCTACCGGGTGCTCCTTCACGTACTGGATGAGGCCCTCCATGTGGGTGGAGCCGCAGTCCCGGTTGACGTTGATGCCGTCGGGCTGGTCGTTGAGCATGGTCACCTTGGCGCCCAGCTCGGTGAACAATGTCTCCGCCGTGGCGGAGGCGGAGCCGTTGGCCGTGTCGATGGCGATGGTGAGGCCGTCCAAAGAGAAGTGCACTGTGCTCTTCACGTGGTCGATATAGTCCCGCACCGCGTTTTCCGCCCGGGTCACCGTGCCGATGCCGTCCTCGGTGGGGAGCTCATACTCGGTGCCGGCCTTGCCCAGGATGATGTCCTCGATGCGCTCCTCCAGGTCGTCGGGGAGCTTGTAGCCGTCCCCGGAGAAAATTTTGATGCCGTTGTACTCGAAGGAGTTATGGGAGGCGGAGATCATAATGCCGGCGTCGGCCTTGTATTTCTCCACCAGGTAGGCCACCGCCGGGGTGGGCACCACGCCCAGGGTGACCACGCTGGCCCCCACGCTGCACAGGCCGGCGGCCATGGCGTTCTCCAGCATGTCGGAGGAGAGCCGGGTGTCCTTGCCGATGAGCACCTTGGGGTGCCGGTTGGATTTGTTGGTGAGCACCTCGGCCGCGGCCCGGCCCAGCTTGGTGGCCAGTTCACAGGTCAGGTCCTGGTTGGCGATCCCACGGATACCGTCTGTTCCAAAAAGTCGTCCCATCGTCATCGTTCCTTTCTCTGCTAGGTGATGTCTGAAAACTCATTCCTCCAGCTGCAGCTGGTCTTGCTTCAATCTTCCCGGCACGGGCAGCCCCAGGTGGAGGTAAGCGGCTGCTGTGGCGCAGCGCCCCCGGGGCGTCCGGCTGAGGAAGCCGATCTGCATCAGATAGGGCTCGTTCACGTCCTCGATGGTCACCGCCTCTTCCCCAATGGCCGCGGCCAGGGTCTCCAGGCCCACCGGCCCGCCGCCGTAGTTCTGGATGATGGCGGTGAGCATGTTCCGGTCACTGGCGTCCAGGCCCAGCTCGTCGATCTCCATCCGGTCCAGGGCGATCTTGGCGGTGTTCAGGGTGATGCGGCCGCCGCTCATCACCTCAGCGAAGTCCCGCACCCGCTTTAAGAGGCGGTTGGCGATGCGGGGGGTGCCCCGGGAGCGGGAGGCGATCTCGATGGCGGCGTCGGCGTCGATGTCCGCCCCCAAGATGCCGGCGCTGCGGGCCACGATCTTCCCCAGCTCCTGGGGGGAGTAGAGCTCTAAGCGCAGCACTACGCCGAAGCGGTCCCGCAGGGGGGCCGAAAGCTGCCCGGCCCTGGTGGTGGCCCCCACCAGGGTGAACCGGGGCAGGGGCAGGTGGTAGGAGGCCGCCATCTGTCCCTTGCCGGTGATGATGTCCAAAGCGAAGTCCTCCATGGCGGGGTAGAGGATCTCCTCCACTGTGCGGGGCAGCCGGTGCACCTCGTCGATGAACAGCACGTCCCCGGGGCTCAGATTGGTGAGCAAGGCCGCCAGGTCCCCGGGTTTTTCAATCGCCGGCCCGCTGGTGACCCGGAGGTTGACCCCCAGCTCGCCTGCCACGATGCCCGCCAGGGTGGTCTTGCCCAGGCCGGGGGGGCCGTAGAGCAGCACGTGGTCCAGGGATTCTTTGCGGCTTTTGGCCGCCTCGATATAGACCTTTAAGTTTTCCTTTACCTTGTCCTGGCCGATATACTGGTCGAAGGTACGGGGCCGCAGGGGGTTCTCCACCGCCTGGTCCTCGGGGAGGTAGCCTGTCTCGGTCAGGCGGTTCTCCAGGTCCAGGTCGTCCCGGCCGTCCCAGTCGATACCGTATTCACTTGTGCCCGAGCGCTCGATCACGCAGACCGCCTCCTCTCTACTTGCCCTGGCCAAAGGCCTTCAGTGCCAGCCGGATGAGCTCCTCCGGGGGCAGGGCGCTGTCCAGCCTGCCCACGGCCGCGGCCGCGTCGGAAGGGGAATAGCCCAGGGTGGTCAGGGCCTCTACCGCCTGGGCGGCGTTGCCCGAGGCCGAGGGCCCGCCGGGGGTGACGCCCTCCATATCCCAGCCCTCCACTGAGAAGCTCTTTACCTTGTCCTTCAGTTCCAGCACGATGCGCTGGGCCAGTTTGGGGCCCACGCCGCTCACCCGGGTAAAGCGTTTGGCGTCCCCGGCAGCAGCGGCCAGGGCCACGGCCTCGGGGGTGAGCTCCGACAGGATGGCCATGCCCACCTTGGGCCCCACCCCGCTGATGGCGGTGAGGAGCCGAAAGCAGTTGAGCTCCCCCTGGGTGGCGAAGCCGAACAGGTCCAGGGCGTCCTCCCGGACGTTCAGGTAGGTGAACAGGGTGGCCTTTTCCCCCAGCCGGGGCAGGGCCCGCAGGGTGCCCATGGAGGTGAAGCACTTGAAGGCCACGCCCCCCACGTCGATGACGGCCAGGCCGGGCTCGGTATGGGCCAGTTTTCCTGTAAGACTATACAGCATACGCGTTCTCCTCTTTACTCGATGACTCTGCCCCGCCGCAGCAGGTCCCGGCGCAGGGGGGACCCCGCCGCCTGCCCGTGGCAGATGGCCAGGGCCAGGGCGTCGGCGGCGTCGTCGGGCTTGGGGATGGCGGGAAGCCCCAGCAGCCGGCGGGTCATCTCCTGGACCTGGGGCTTTAGGGCCTTGCCATAGCCGGTCACCGCCTGCTTGACCTGCATGGGGGTGTACTCGAACAAAGGCACCCCGGCCTGGGAGAGGGCCAGCAGCAGCACGCCCCTGGCCTCCGCCACGCCGATGCCCGTGGTCTTGTTGTTGGTGAAATAGAGCTTCTCCACCGCCGCGGCCTGGGGTTGGTGCTGCCGCAGCAGCTGGGCCATGCCCTCGTAGATCTCCTTCAGCCGCAGGCCGAAGTCGTCCCCGGCCCGGGTGGTCACCGCGCCGTATTCCACCGGGCGGTACCGGCCCCCCTGGACCTCCACCACCCCGTAGCCCACAATGGCGTAGCCGGGGTCGATGCCTAAAATTCGCAAGCGCTTTTCCTCGCTCTCTTAAGTCCCTTTTCGGCAATATCTAGACAATATCTAAATTATTATACCACACCTGCGCCCAATTGAACAGCACAACTTTTTGGGGAGGTGACTTTCCCCGTCCGCCCCCCAAAAGCGGGGGACCGCCTGGCGTTCCCGCTGCCAGGCGGCCCGTTGTGTGACTAGGCGAGGCTCATCTGCTCGCCGCCCTCGCCGCTGTCGGGCAGGGCGCCTAGGGCAGGCAGCTTCTTTTTGTACCGGGCGGGGTTCTGGAGCATCCCCTCCTGGTAGAGCTGGGCCTTCAGCAGCCGCTGGCCCTTTTTCAGGTTCATGGCCTGGACCCCCTGGGTGTTCTTGGTGGTCTTGGGGGCGATGAGCCCGGTGTGGAACAGCAGCATCCGGCCGGAGGAGGCGGTGAGCAGCACCTCCTGGTCCTCTGGCAGGTAGAGCACCGCCGCCAGGGGTGACTTGTCGCTGTAGGCGTTCAAGAGCTTCTTCCGGTTCTGCTTGGTCTGGTAGGCGGCAAGCTCCACCTTGGCGGCCTTGCCGTTTTCGAACAGGAACAGCACATAGCCCTTATAGTCCCGGGTGGCGATGAGGTACACGGCGCTCTCCCCCTCGTCCATCTGCACTTGGGCGGGGATGTAGTCCCCCAGGACGCTGGCCTTGGTGTCCTCGAAATCGGCGGCCCGGCGCTTGTACACCTGGCACTTGTCGGAGAAGAACAGCAGCTCGTCGCCGTTCTGCCCCTCCAGGGCCTGGAGGACCTGGTCCCCCTCCTTCAGCTTCTGCTCCCCGCTCATCCGCAGGGACTGGGGGGTGATCTTCTTGAAGTACCCCTCTCTGGTGAAGAACAGGTGCACCGGGTAGTCCGGCACCTCCTCCACAATCTGGGCCTCCTCCACCTCGTCGGCGTAGAGGATGCGGGTGCGCCGGGGCTGGCCGTACTTTTTGGCCACCTCCTCCAGCTCTTTGATGATGATGGTCTTCACTTTGGACTTGGAGGAGAGCACCCCCTGGAGCTCGTCGATCTCCCGGCGCAGGTCCTCCACTTCCTCGGTGCGCTTGAGGATATACTCCCGGTTTAAGTGGCGCAGCTTGATCTCCGCCACGTACTCCGCCTGGATCTGGTCGATGCCGAAGCCGATCATCAGGTTGGGCACCACCTCGGCCTCCTCCTCCGTCTCCCGGACGATGCGGATGGCCTTGTCGATGTCCAGCAGGATGGCCTGCAGGCCCAGCAGCAGGTGGAGCTTCTCCTGCTTTTTCTGCAGGTCGAAATAGGTGCGGCGGCGGACACATTCCACGCGGAAGGCCGTCCACTCCTCCAGCAGCTCCCCCACGCCCATCACCTTGGGCACGCCCCCGATGAGCACGTTGAAGTTGCAGGCAAAGCTGTCCTCCAGGGGGGTGAGCTTAAAGAGCTTCTGCATCAGCTTTTCCGGGTCGGTGCCTCGCTTGATGTCGATGGTGATCTTCAGCCCCTCCAGGCCGGTCTCGTCCCGGATGTCGGCGATCTCTTTGAGCTTGCCCTGCTTGACCAGGTCGATGACCCGCTCCACAATGGCCTCGATGGTGGTGGTGGGCGGGATCTGGGTGATGTCGATGCAGTTTGCCGACTTGTCGAAGGCCCAGCGGCTGCGCACCCGGAAGCTGCCCCGGCCGGTGTCGTAGATCTTCCCCATCTGCTCCCGGTCGAAGATGAGCTGGCCGCCCCCGGGGAAATCCGGGGCCTGGAGCACCTGGAACAGGTCGGCCTCCGGGTCGCGCATCCGGGCGATGGCCGCCTGGCACACCTCCGCCAGGTTGAAGGGGCAGATATTGCTGGCCATGCCCACGGCGATACCGGTGTTGGCGTTGACCAGCACCGTGGGGAAGGTGGCGGGCAGCAGGGTGGGCTCCTTCATGGTGTTGTCGTAGTTGTCCACAAAGTCCACGGTGTCCTTGTCGATGTCCCGGAAGAGCTCCCGGGCCAGCTCGTCCAGGCGGGCCTCGGTGTACCGGGAGGCCGCCCAGGCCATATCCCGGGAGTAGAATTTGCCGAAGTTGCCCTTGCTGTCCACAAAGGGGTGCAAGAGGGCCTCGTACCCCCGGGAGAGGCGGACCATGGTGTCGTAGATAGCGGCCTCGCCGTGGGGGTTCAGCTTCATGGTCTGGCCCACGATGTTGGTGCTCTTGGTGCGGGCGGAGCCCAGAAGCCCCATTTTATACATGGTGTATAACAGTTTCCGGTGGGAAGGCTTGAAGCCGTCGATCTCCGGGATGGCCCGGGACACGATGACGCTCATGGCGTAGGGCATGAAGTTCTGCCGCAGGGTGTCGCTGATGTCCTGCTGCACGATCTCCCCCGCCCCGGCGATATAGCCTTTCATTTTGGGGGCTGCCGGCTTTTCCGGCTGTCGTTTTCTCGCCACTGTCCAGGTCGCTCCTCTCTTTTAAGATACGTCCAGGTCGTCCAGGTACTCGCTGCCGTGCTGGGCGATGTAGTCCTTGCGGCCATTCAGATTGTCCCCCAGCAGGATGTCGAACATCTGGGCCGCCTGGGCGGCGTCCCCGGGCTTTACCTGGATGAGCCGGCGGGTCTTGGGGTCCATGGTGGTCAGGCTCATCATGTCCGCGTCGTTCTCCCCCAGGCCCTTACTGCGCTGGATGGTGTACTTCTGGCCCTCCAGCTCTTTCAGGAATTGGTCCTTCTCCCGCTCGTTGTAGGCGAAGTAGGTCTTGTCCTTGCTGGTGATCTCGTACAGGGGGGACTCGGCGATGAACACCTTGTTCTGGTCGATGAGGTCCGGGGTGAGGCGGTAGAGCATGGTAAGCAGCATGGTGCGGATGTGGAAGCCGTCCACGTCCGCGTCGGTGCAGAGGATGACCTTGCTCCACCGCAGGGCGTTGATGTCGAAGGCGCCGATGGACTTGTTGGCCTTGCTCTTCACCTGCACGCCGCAGCCCAGCACCTTGATGAGGTCGGTGATGATCTCGCTTTTGAAGATTTTGTCGTAGTCCGCCTTCAGGCAGTTGAGGATCTTGCCCCGGATGGGCATGACCGCCTGGAAGTTGGGGTCCCGGGCCTGCTTGACGGAGCCCAGGGCCGAGTCGCCCTCCACGATGAAGAGCTCCCGCTCCCCCACGTCCTTGGAGCGGCAGTCCACGAATTTGGCCACCCGGCCGGTGATGTCCATTTTGGCGGTGAGCTTGCCCTTCAGGTTGAGACGGGTCTTTTCCGCGTCCTCCCGGCTGCGCTTGTTCACCAGCACCTGGCTGCAGATTTTCTCCGCGTCCAGGGGGTTCTCGATGAAGTAGACCTCCAGGTTGTGGCGGAGCATCTCCACCATGGCCTCTTGGATGCCCTTGTTGGTGATGGCCTTCTTTGTCTGGTTCTCGTAGGAGGTCTGGGTGGAGAAGGAGGAGATGACGATGATGAGGCAGTCCTCCACGTCCTGGTAGGTGATCTTCCCCTCGCTTTTGTTGTACTTGCCGTTCTGCTTCAGCCAGGCGTCGATCTGGTACACAAAGGCGTTGCGCACCGCCTTGTCCGGGGCGCCGCCGTGCTCCAGCCAGCTGGAGTTGTGGTAGTACTCGGTCTGGTGCACCCGGTTGGAGAAGGCCGCCGCCACGTTGATCTTCACGTTGTAGAGGGGCATGTCCTCCCGGTCCTTCACCTTTTTCTCGCTCTGCCAGAACTGCACCGGGGTCAGGCTGTCCTCGCCCGCCAATTCCCGGGCGTGGTCCAGAATGCCGTTTTCGTAGCAGAAGTCGGTGGTCTCAAACTTGCCGGGGGCGGTCTCGTTCTTCAGGTGGAAGGTGACCCCGGCGTTGACCACCGCCTGGCGCTTCAGCACGTCCTGGTAGTATTCCAGGCTTACATCGATATCGGTAAACACCTGCAGGTCCGGCTTCCACTTGATGAGGGTGCCGGTGCCCTTTTTGGCGTAGGGCTCCTTGTGCAGGCCGCCCACGTTCTCCCCCCTCTCGAAGTGGAGGGTATAGCGCTGCCCGTCCCGGCGGATGTCCACGTCCATGTACTCCGCGGCGTACTGGGTGGCGCAGAGCCCCAGGCCGTTGAGGCCCAGGGAGTACTCGTAGCTCTGGCCGGCGTCGTTGTTATACTTGCCGCCGGCGTACATCTCGCAGAACACCAGCTCCCAGTTGTAGCGCTCCTCTTTCTGGTTGTAGTCCACGGGGATGCCCCGGCCGTGGTCCTCCACCTGGACGGAGTGGTCGAGAAACCGGGTGATGGTGATCTCCTGGCCAAAGCCCTGGCGGGCCTCGTCGATGGCGTTGGAGAGGATCTCGAAGATGGAGTGCTGGCAGCCGTCGATGCCGTCGGAGCCGAAGATGACCGCGGGCCGCAGCCGCACCCGGTCCGCGCCCTTCAGGCTGGTGATGCTGTCGTTATCGTAAGTCTGTTTTTTTGCCATGTTCCCTCCTGCTGGCGCAGCCAGCAATTCCTCTTATAAACAGCAAGAAAGGGAATGTGTCCATTCCCTTGGTTGCGCGTTGGTTGTTATGCCTGGTCTGTGGGCGCGGGCCCGCTCTCCGGCAGGGCCTCCGGTTCCCCGGGGGTCTGCTCCCCGGAAACAGGCTCCGCGGCGGCCTGCCCCTCCAGGGCGTTCTGGGCCATGGCGCTGGGCAGCAGCTTCCCGTTCATCACGTCCAGGAATTCCTGGGCGTCCACTTTCTCCCGCTCGAAGAGCACCCCGGCCAGCCGGTGCAGCTCCTCCATGTGGTCCTTCAGAATCTGCTCCGTCTGCTGGTAGGCCTCGCCCATCATCCGCTGGATCTCCTCGTCGATCTCGGCGGCGGTGCGCTCGGAGTAGTTGCTCACGTGGCCCATCTCCTTGCCCAGGAAGGGGTTGGAGTCGTCGGTGCCGTAGGTGATGGGGCCCAGCTGGTCGCTCATGCCGTACTTCATCACCATGGCCCGCACGATCTTGGTGGCCCGCTCGATGTCATTGGAAGCGCCGGTGGAGATGTCTCCCAGCACCAGGGCCTCGGCCACCCGGCCGCCCAGGAGCACGATGAGCTCCTCTTTCATCTCGGTGCGGCTGCGGTAGGACCGGTCCTCTGTGGGCAGGTGCATGGTGTAGCCCCCTGCCATGCCCCGGGGGATGATGGAGATCTGGTGCACCGGGTCCTGGGTCTCGCAGTAATAGGTGGCGATGGCGTGGCCCGCCTCGTGGTAAGCGGTGAGCTTCTTCTCCCGCTCGCTCATCACCCGGCTCTTCTTCTCGGTGCCCACCACCACTTTGATGGTGGCCTCCTCGATCTCGTCCATGGTGATGGACTTATGGTTCTTCCGGGCGGCCAGCAGGGCCGCCTCGTTGAGTAAGTTCTCCAGGTCGGCGCCGGTAAAACCGGCGGTGGATTTGGCGATGGTGGAGAGCACCACGTCCGGGGCCAGGGGCTTGCCCTTGGCGTGGACCCGCAGAATCTCCTCACGGCCCTTGATGTCCGGGTAGCCCACCATCACCTGGCGGTCGAACCGGCCGGGACGCATGAGGGCGGGGTCCAGGATGTCGGGGCGGTTGGTGGCGGCGATCATAATGACGCCCTCGTTGGCGCCAAAGCCGTCCATCTCCACCAGCAGCTGGTTCAAGGTCTGCTCACGCTCGTCGTGTCCGCCGCCCAGGCCAGCGCCTCTCTGGCGGCCCACGGCGTCGATCTCGTCGATGAAGATAATGCAGGGATGGTTCTTCTTGGCCTTGTCGAACAAGTCCCGCACGCGGGAGGCGCCCACGCCCACGAACATCTCCACAAAGTCGGAG
>DXIW01000007.1 GCA_019112625.1 Candidatus Acutalibacter stercorigallinarum
TTTGGTTTCTGGTGAGGGAGCCTTGGAATAGATTATGGTAAACTTAAACGTAAAATCCGGCGAATTATGGAATCCGCCGGATTTCTACTATATATTGCGTCCGTTCACAGTTTTTTTACAAGAAAATGGGACGTTCCCCCATGTTTCGACAAAAAAGGCACTTGCTTTATAGTATGCTTATCACATCAGGAGGCGGTGGCCATCTGCAGGCAGAGCTTGTCGGCAATCATGGCGATAAACTCGCTGTTGGTGGGCTTGCCCCTGGTGTTGTGGATGGTATAGCCGAAGTAGGAGTTCAGCACGTCCACGTCACCCCGGTCCCAGGCCACCTCAATGGCGTGGCGGATAGCCCGCTCCACCCGGGAGCTGGTGGTGTTGTACCGCTTGGCCACGCTGGGGTACAGCTGCTTCGTCACGGCGTTGATGATCTCTGGGTCTTCCACCGCCATAAGGATGGAGTCCCGGAGATAGTGGTACCCCTTGATATGGGCGGGCACCCCGATCTGGTGGAGGATCTCCGTCACCTGCACCCGCAGCCCGGGGTTTACCGGCTCCGAATCGAAATGCCTGCCCCGCCCATTGTATAGGGAGAGCATCCGGTCGGCCATCTCCTCCTGGTCGAAGGGGGAGAGGGCAAAGTAGGAAGCCCCGGCGGCGATGACCTCCCGCTCCAGCATGGGGGTGGCGTAGGGGGCGGTGACGATGTACATGGGCTTCTCCAGGGAGGCGTCTTGGGCGGCTGCGTGGATGACGCCGATGGCGTCCAGGCCGGGCATGAACAATTCCATCAAAACGATCTGGGGCTTCTCTGCCTTGACCTTCTCCAGCAGCGCCTTGCCGTCCTTTTTGGCAAATACCACCTGGGCCCCCTTCTGGGATAACTTTTGGATCGGTCCCCGGCCCCACTCGCCGTCTTCCGAACTAATCATTATCTTTATCTGCTTTTCCATGACGAACCTCCTGAAAGTTTTGGTTGGTGAAAAAATTTTACCATAAGTTTGGCGCTCCTGCAAGGGGTTCCCTGGAAAAATCTAGAAAAATATCCTGCCGAAAAAAGTCAGAATTTGGCTTAAAACCTGGGTTTTTCTGGGTTTTCGCCAGCTCTTGACGAGACTTTTGGCGCAGTAAAACACATCTTTTTTGAAAAAAGTGATAGGAAGAGTTTCCCTGTAAAAAAGTTTCTACCACTTAATAAACAGTTTAACAGAATAATATCTTGATATAAGAATATTTCTATGCTGTAATACAACAAAGGGGTTTGCCACGGTTTCCCAAGGCGGATTCCTAGGAATCAAGCGCTTGCGCATCTGCGCAAGCGAAGAGGGAGATGTTAGAACATGGATACCAACAAAATCGACATGTACGTAATGACCAACGCAAAGTACTTTCCATCAGAGAAGATTCCCTACTTGAAAGAGAAACTCTATGGTATCGACGACCAAAAGTTTATGATGCTCTCCACTATTGACCTGAAGGACCCCACCACCCTGCTGTTGATCTCCATTTTCCTGGGCAGCCTGGGGATCGACCGTTTCATGCTGGGGGACATCGGAATGGGTGTGCTGAAGCTGCTCACTTTAGGTTGCTGCGGTATCCTTACCATCATCGACTGGTTCACGGTGTCCAAACGGGCAAAGGAGAAAAATTTCAGCAATGTGATGACCCTGATTTGATTGGAAACTTCCGAGGGCGATGGATACGGCTCCTGTTGGTGCATGGCTGCGTAGCTCTTGGCCTAGCGCTTTTGGTGTGGCTCTACATCTACGGTATCTTGGTATGTCCAATCCAGTTGGTATTAGGATTACCCTGCCCCACCTGTGGAGTCATCAGGGCCTTGCTGGCCCTGACTCAGGGAAAGCTGACGGACTATTTATACTACCAGCCCATGGCCTTGTTTTTGGTGGTTGCTGTGTTCCTCGCCCTGCATCACAAACCTCTGTTACGGTTTCGATGGGTACTCTGGACCTATGTAGGGGTGGTGCTGGTCTTGAATTTGGTACTATATGTTTTTCGTCTGGGAAATATTTTGCTTGCCTGATACGATACAGCCCACCGCGGTACACACCGCGGTGGGCTGTGCCATTACCCGGCAGCCCGCAGGTCCTCCCACATGGTGTGGGCGAAAATGCCGTAGCCCGAGGCTGGGTCCCCGGTAAACACATGGGTCACCGCCCCGGCCAGCTTCCCCTCCTGGAGGATGGGACAGCCGCTCATGCCCTGGACGATGCCCCCGGTGGCCGCCAGCAGCTCCGGGTCGGTGACCGTCACCACGAAGTTTTTGGTGCGCTGCTCCCGGTCCAGCAACTCGGTGATCTCCCCCTCGTACAGCCGGGGGCCAGAGGCGTCCACGCTCACCAAAAGCTGCACCGGCCCCTCCCGCACCTCCTCCCGGGGCAGGATGGCCACCGCCTCCCCCTGGGGCGGGGCGTTCAACGTGCCGTACACGCCGGTCTCGCTGTTGTCCAGCAGCCGGCCCAGGGACTCCTCCGAGGAGAAATACCCCTGGAGCTGCCCCGGCTCTTCCGGCAGGCCCTTTACGATGCCGCACAGGGTGATGGGGGCCGGCTCCCCGGATTTCAGGGACATGACCCCGTTGGTGTCCATGTCGCAGATGCCGTGGCCCAGCCCGGCGAACCGCCCGGTGCCCGGGTCGTAAAAGGTCAGGGTGCCGATGCCTGCGGCGCTGTCCCGCACCCACATGCCTGTCTTAAACGAGCCCTCGCTGAACACAGGCTCCACCTGGGCCTCGAAGGTGCTCCCTTCCCGGCGCACAGCAAACGTGATGGGCTGGCCCTGGCTTTGGCCGATAAAACTGGCCAGGGCGGCGTTGCTCTGAATCTGCATCCCGTCCGCCTCCAGCAGGTAGTCCCCGGGCTTTAGGCCGGCCTCCGCCGCGGGGCAGCACACCCCGTTTGCCGTGTACAGGTCGGACAGAGAGGCTACGATGACCCCGTCGGTGAACAGCTTGATGCCGAAGGCGCTGCCCAGGGGCACTACCTGGCCGGGGGCCTCCCCGCCGCTGGGGGCGGCGGCGGACGTGGTCTCCTGGTAGCCCTGGCTGCCGTTGAACACCGAGGCTTCCAAAGCCTCCTGGGGCCGGGGCTCCAGATAGCTCCAGGAGGCCAGCATGCACAGGGCGGTGGCCCCCACGCTGAGGGCGAACACCCGCACCGCGGCGCAAAAATTCTTGGGCTGAAATTTGATCTTCCGGATAGGACTTCCTCCCTTTCCGGGACAAGGCTGCAAGGCCGGCACGCTTCCAGAACCTGGGAGCGCGCCGGCTTTCTGTCCCGAATTTACTGTGCCACCCGCACTGAAAAATATTTTGGCAATTAAAAACGCCCCTGCACAAAGAAAGCAGAGGCGAGAATTTTTGGTCTGCCGCATCGGCCGGACGTGGTGCGCCGCTGGCTGCTGCCAGCCACTGCCCAGCCGAAGGACAGTATGTGAGAGAAAAGGTTTTTTTATCAGTTGTGGGGACTGGGGAAGCTCCCCGGGGTTTTGTGGTTCCTTTTCTTTTCGATGGCTTTATTGTACGGGATAAATATGAAGAGCTCTTCAAAGGATTTTGAAGTTTTCGTAAGGGATTTGTGAACGCATTGGAAACGAAACTGGCCATAACGCTGAAATTGGGGGAAAGGAGGGGATTTCCAGGAGCGCGGGGCCACTTTTGTATTGAACGGGGCGCTTTTTTGTGCTACTATAAGTAGGGCGCAGTCGTCCAGCGGGAACCCACCCTGGCGGCTGTTCCTGCTTTTTCCAAACCGAGTTTCGTGCAGAAAAGGGGGAGCGCTATGGGAGAAGCTGCGAGGATCACCGTGATCTGCGGCCACTACGGCTGCGGCAAGACCAACCTGGCCCTGAACCTGGCCCTGGAGGCCGCCGCGGCAGGGGAGACCGTCACCGTGGTGGACCTGGACATCGTGAACCCCTACTTCCGCTCTTCGGAGTACGGGGGCCTGCTGGAGAAAAACGGGGTGCGCCTCATCGCCCCGGTGTTCGCCGGCACCACCCTGGACACCCCTACCCTGCCCCCGGAGATCTACTCCATTTTCGATGGGGGCGCCGGCCGGGTGTTTCTCGACGCCGGCGGCGACGACGCGGGCGTCACGGCCCTGGGGGGCCTCCACAGCCAGCTGGCGGAGGCGGGCTACGACATGCTCTACGTGGTCAACCGGTACCGGGTGCTGTCCCAGACCCCGGAGGAGGCCGCCGCCCTGCTTTCCGAGATCGAAACGGCCAGCCGCCTAAAGGCCACCGCTGTGGTCAACAACTCCCACCTGGGGGTGGAGACGAAGCTCTCCGACCTGACCGCCGCCCTGCCCTTTGCCCAAAAAGCGGCGGAGCTCACCGGCCTGCCCCTGCTCTATTCCACCGCCCCAGACTTCGCCCTGGCAGAAGGGGAGACCCTGCCGGAGGGCTTCAAGCCCATCCGGCGCTATGTGAAATTCCTGTGGGAGCAGGAGGAGCAGTAACAAGGGATCACTTTACATTTCCATATTCCAGCATATCCAAGGAGGGAAAACGATATGGCAAAGATCATTGTGGATGAGAAGGTCTGCAAGGGCTGCGGCCTGTGTGCTAACGCCTGCCCCTTGCACATCATCGCCCTGGACAAGTCCCGTCTGAATGCCAAGGGCTACCACCCCGCCAAGCTGATGGAGCCCGACAAGTGCGTGGGCTGCGCCGCCTGCGCCACCATGTGTCCCGACACGGCCATCACGGTGGAAAAATAAGCCGCGGGGAGACCTGCGAGAAAGGAAGGAACGACCATGAAAGTTTTGATGAAAGGCAACGAGGCCCTGGCCGAAGCCGCCATCCGGGCGGGCTGCCACCACTTTTTCGGCTATCCCATCACGCCCCAGACCGAGCTGGCGGCCTACATGTCCAAGCGCATGCCCAAGATCGGCGGCACCTACCTGCAGGCCGAATCGGAGATCGCCGCGGTGAATATGGTGCTGGGCTGCTCTGCCGCAGGCCTGCGGGCCATGACCTCCTCCTCCTCCCCCGGCATCAGCCTCAAGGGCGAGGGCATCTCCTATATGGCCGGCTCTGACCTGCCGGCCCTCATCATCAACGTCCAGCGGGGCGGCCCCGGCCTGGGCGGCATCCAGCCCAGCCAGTCCGACTACTGGCAGGCCACCAAGGCCCTGGGCCACGGCGACTTCCAGATCTTGGTGTTTGCCCCCTCCACCGTCCAGGAGATGGTGGACCTGGTGAGCGACGCCTTCGACACCGCCGACAAGTACCGCATGCCCGCCATGATTTTGGCCGACGGCATGCTGGGCCAGATGATGGAGCCCGTGGAGCTCCCCGAGGAGGGCGCCAAGGCCCCGGTGGAGAAGCCCTGGGCCGCCTGCGGCCACCAGGGGAAGCGGCCCCACAATATCGTCAACTCCCTGTACCTGACCCCCGAGAAGCTGGAGAGCCTGGTCAAGGAGCGCTACCAGCGCTATGAGACCGTAAAGGCCACTGAGCAGCGGGCCGAGGAGTACCTCACCGAGGACGCCGACGTGATCGTGGTGGCCTACGGCGCCTCCTCCCGTGTGTCCCGCAGCGCGGTGAACAAGGCCCGGGAGAAGGGCCTGAAGGTAGGCCTGGTACGGCCCATCACCCTGTGGCCCTTCCCGGTGGACGCCCTGAAGCGGGCCGCCTCCCACTGCAAGCAGATGCTGGTGGTGGAGATGAGCATGGGCCAGATGGTGGACGACGTAAAGCTGGCCATCGACTGCAAGGTGCCCGTCCACTTCTACGGCCGCACCGGCGGCATGATCCCCACCCCCGCAGAGGTCCTGGCCCAGTTGGAACAGCTCTGTGACTGAGAATATACAGAAAGGTTGGATACAGTATGGCCATCGTTTTTCAAAAACCGTCTACCCTGACCGACGCGCCTATGCACTACTGTCCCGGCTGCACCCATGGCATCGTCCACCGGCTGGTGGCCCAGGCCATTGAGGAGCTGGGGGTCGAGGGCAAGGCCGTAGGCGTGGCCTCGGTGGGCTGCTCTGTTATGTGCTACGACTACTTCTCCTGCGATATGGTGCAGGCGCCCCACGGCCGGGCCCAGGCCGTTGCCACGGGCCTCAAGCGCGCCCGGCCCGACAACGTGATCTTCACCTACCAGGGCGACGGCGACCTGGCCGCCATCGGCACCGCCGAGACCGTCCACGCCGCCACCCGGGGGGAGAACATCACCGTCATCTTCATCAACAACGCCATTTACGGCATGACTGGCGGCCAGATGGCCCCCACCTCCCTGCCGGGACAGGTGACCCAGACCACCCCTTACGGCCGTGACACCAACACCGCCGGCTACCCGGTCAAGGTCTGCGAGATGCTCTCCACCCTGGACGGCGTGTGCTTTGCCCAGCGGGTCACCGTGGACAGCGTGAAGAACGTGAACATCGCCCGGAAGGCCATTAAAAAGGCCTTCCAGAACCAGATCGAGGGCAAGGGCTACTCCATCGTGGAAGTGGTCTCCACCTGCCCCACCAACTGGGGCCTGTCCCCGGTAGAGGCCCTGCAGTGGCTGCGGGACAACATGCTGCCCTACTACCCCTTGGGTGTGTACAAAGATGTAGAGGAGGGCGTGAAGAAATGAAGAACTTGAACATTCTCCTTGCCGGCTTCGGCGGGCAGGGCGTGCTCTTCGCCGGGAAAGTGGTGGCCTACGCCGCCCTCATCGCCAATAAGCAGCTGTCCTGGCTGCCCTCCTACGGCCCCGAGATGCGGGGCGGCACCGCCAACTGCAGCGTGTGCGTCTCCGACGAGGCCATCGGTTCCCCCCTGGTCACCAACCCCAATGTGCTCATCGCCATGAACCTGCCCTCCTTCGACAAGTTCATCAACGCGGTGGAGCCCGGCGGCGTGGTCATCGTGGACTCCAGCCTCATCGACAAGAAAGTGGAGCGGGACGACGTGACCGTGTACTACGTGCCCTCCACCGCCCTGGCCGATGAGAACGGCGTCTCCGGCCTCTCCAACATGATCCTGGTGGGCAAGCTCTTCCACGAGGTGTGCCTGAAAGAGGGCGGCGACTACCAGTTCTGCGACGCGGACATCCTGGACCAGGCCATCCAGAAGTGTGTTCCCGCCCGCAAAGCCCAGATGCTGGACTTCAACCGCAAAGCGGTAGCCCTGGGCGCCAACCAGTAAAAAACATACACGCAAAGCCCTGGGACGACCCGGGGCTTTTTTGTATGCAGAAACAGAAAACCACTCGCCAGGCGAGTGGTTCTTTGCACATAGAAAAACTCGCGACCACCACCGCAGTGATAGATCGCACGCGTCAAGTCTCCCTTACGTTCGACTTACTCGACCGAGTTTCGCATCCGCGAAACTCGCGCCCGGCGGCTTTTTGTGCCGAAAGCAAAAAAAGACGTGGTCGCAAAGCATACTTTGCGACCACGTGGTGCCGGTGGCCGGACTCGAACCGGCACGGTATCGCTACCGGTGGATTTTGAGTTTTACCGGTTGCGGGGCAATGAGTGGACTGTAATTCCCTATGGAGGTCCCTAAAGACACCCCTAAAGCCCTATCCGTCAAAGACAATCCTGTTCCCACAGGCGAAATACTTTGATACGCCTGCGATTGCGGGCAGTTGAGCTTCTCGACGAAAATGAGGAATATCGGAGGTCCATCAGGAGGCCCCTTCGCTTTCTGGTGCCACATCAGCAGACGCCTTAGATCGTCGATCAACTCACTTTACATTTAAATTATAGCGTAATCCTCTGCCGTTGACAATAGAAAATGGAGGATTTCATTATGAGAACACGCGAACATTATGAGAAACTGTTTGAGGCATATCCCGATGTGGTAACACTTCCCGAATTTGCGAAAATGCTTGGAGGGATTGGCGATTCCACAGCACGGAAACTTATGCGAGGAAACCATGTTCAGCATTTTTGCATTCGGCATACATATTTGATTCCCAAAACCAGCGTAATCGAATATGTACTGAGTGAGCATTATGCTAAATACAGATCCGCCCTGAAAGCTCAAGTTTGATTTTCGCACATTTGCGGTGCAGCAGTCCTTCAACATATAATGAAATCACAAAGGAGGAAGGCCCTATGAAAAAACGGAAATTCAAGATATACCTCACCCCCGCCGAGAACAGCATTGTGATTCAGAGCCTGAACCACCTACGCAATACCATGCTCCGGGAAAACCGGGACACCGGCTGCTTGGATGAACTTCTGCTCAAAGCCATGTGCGCCCCGGTGAAGAAGATGTAAAATTACATATCGCAGCTTAATGAGCCGCTTATTCTTTTCAGAAAGAGTAAGCGGCTTTTTTCATGTCCATCTTTCAGACTCCCCATACATAGCCGTCCGTCTTGCCAACGGGCGGCTAAATCTACGAAGAAGGAGGACATGAAAATGCCGGAACAAAGAAGCCGCCCCAGGGATGGCCGCGTGATCGCGCTGGCCAACCAGAAAGGCGGCACAGGCAAAAC